>JAKVCU010000003.1:0-79214 GCA_022448955.1 Saprospiraceae bacterium | reverse complement strand
ATAAAAAATACAGTTGAAAATGAGATCAACCCTAAGGATGTCCTTTTTCAATTAATTTAAATCCACTCTAATTGTTGTTTATTGAATTTTTCCTTTTTGTATGAAGTGAATTACCTTCATACCCTATTCCTTTGAAGCGTAAAAATTACCAGATAATATTCGGGATAGAATTGCACGAATTATTATCTTGAGAAGCTCATTCTGTTGTCATAATGCAAAAATTAAAAAAAGAAACACTGTGGTAGGGAAATCTTTCACAAAATAGTTTTTTAGAATAGATATAATCTACTAAATATCTGATTTGATCGCTCTACAGGCAAGGAAGTACAGCACAAAATTTCTTATTTTTGCTTCGTCGCTTAAACTTTGAGTACATATATTATTCTAAGTTTATTAAGAACCCAATTTGCTTTAAGTATATAAGTAGCTTTTGGCTGCTACAAAGAGATAACTAATGGCATTAGACCAAGTAGATGTTGATCAACTAGAACAAGCTGAAAAAGAGATGTCTTTTCTCGACCATTTGGAAGAACTGCGCTGGCATATCATTCGTTCTTTAATCGCTATTGTTGGAATTGGTACCACTTTGTTTATCTTTCATAATTGGTTATTTGAAGAAGTGATATTTGCACCTTCTAGATCTGAGTTTATTTCCTATAAGTGGATTTGTAACTTATCAAATTTCATTGGCTTAGGAGATACGATGTGTTTCACACCACCTATCTTTGAGACGCAAGCCATTGGTTTTGGAGAATCATTCATTACGAGTATTAAGGTATCATTTATAGCAGGTTTTATAGCTGCTTTCCCTTATGTATTCTATGAATTTTGGCGCTTTATCAAGCCAGGTTTGTATGATAAAGAAAGGAAAGCTACTCGTGGTGTTGTATTCATCTGTTCAATACTATTCTTGATGGGAGTTTGCTTTGGTTATTTTATCATTTCTCCTTTTGCGATCAATTTCCTAGTAGGGTATACCATTCCTGGCGTAACCAATATTCCAACGCTGGGCTCTTTGATCAATTATATGATCATGTTTACAGCACCAGCTGGTTTAATTTTTGAGTTGCCGATTGTTGTTTTCTTTTTAGCTAGAGTAGGTTTGATTACACCAGCACTCATGAAACAATATCGTCGTCACTCCATTATTGGTATTCTATTATTATCTGCATTAATTACACCGCCTGATGTAGTGACACAATTTTTAATTGGTATCCCATTGTATTTCTTATATGAACTAAGTATTGTAGTTGCTGCAAGAACTTACAAAAAATACGAAGCAGAATTATCTGATGAATGATCAATTATAGATGATCGGTTATGAATGATGAATGATTGATTATGAATGATAAATGATTGATTATAGATGATTGATTATGAATGATGAACCAATAACCATAACTATCCCTTATGCAAAGAGTTTCCTCTAATCTTACCCTATTTCTTAGGTTTTTTATTCCTACTTTTTGGATTGTATTTTTCGGTGCATTTACGGTGTTGATTTTCTCTTACGATTTGGAATATGTAGCTCAGATTCCGATCACTACCTTCCGAATTATTGCAGTCTTGTTCATGTTAAGTGGAATTGCTTTATTCTATTTTACGCTCTTCCAATTAAAAAGAGTAGAAATGGATGACAAATTTGCGTTTGTGACTGACTATTTTAAGCATGTACGCTACCCTTATCACAACATTGAGAAAATTGAAGAAAGCAACTTTGCATTTTTAAAAGTAGCTACTATTCACTTAAAAACGCCAGGCTCTTTTGGCAAAACGGTACGCTTTGTAGCAAGTGGAAAAAAATATAAAGAGTTTTGGAAAAAATACCCAGAACTAGAAAAAATAAGAGTCAAATAAGCATTTAGGCTTTCTTAAATACCATAAAATATTCTGGCAAATTAGAAATGAGTTGGCGGTCTATAGAAGTGAATTTTGCATTTTCAATAAGCATCTCTAAGGTATTAGCTGTGTACCATTTATTCGGTGGTATAAGGCCTATTTTTGAAGATAGAGACATAAACAATCGAATAAGGCTTCTTTTTTCTTTCATACAAGCGGTTGAGCAAATCAAAAGACCATTTTTCTTCAATAATTGATTCATTTTTTTCAAGTAAGCATCCATATCTTGAATATAATGTAAGACATTAAACGCCAAAACAACATCTATGCTCTCCTCTCGAAAATGGCTATTCAACAAGTCCATAGTATAAAACACGGTATTTTTTCGTTTTTTCCCTTTGGAAAGATGGACTGCTGCTTCGATCATTTTCTTAGAAATATCGATTCCTATTACCTTTTTTACTTTTGGTGCAAAAGCATTCGCCAAAACGCCATTTCCACATCCAAAATCCAAAATAATAGAATCTTCCGAAATATGTTTTAAGCTAAGCTCAACTAACTTTTGCGTAAGCTTACCAAGTTGACCATCTGATTTATAAGCGACCCGATCCCAAAACTTTGATGTCTGTTGCATCTGAACTATTATTTTTACAAAAGAACAAATCAGTTGGCTCATTTTCAAGTCTTGTCGAATTTCTTAACCAAAGTCAATACCGTCTTTTTTAGAGCGTATTTGGAATTTTTTAGGTGTCCTTAATTTTGCCACTAATTAGTTAATATTTCGTTTGAAGAACACTTATATAAACATTTTTGATCCTTATTAGTAACAAAAGCGAAGTTGCCAGAATAAAGGAGTAAATACTATTAGAAAACGCCAAAAAATAATTTTACAAATGAAAACAGTTACCCTAAAAGTACTTTGGGTTACCCTATTCCTCTTTTTCCTAAACCTTACTACTCAAGCACAAAATGTTGGTATTAATGATGATGGCTCTTTGCCAGATCCTTCGGCAATGTTGGAAGTTCAATCAAACAGTAAAGGATTGCTAATTCCTAGAATGACCAGTGCTCAGCGCTCGGCGATCAGTTCCCCTGCAAATGGCTTAATGGTCTACCAAACAGACGAAATAAGTGGGTTTTATTACTACAATGGTTTGGGATGGCAAACGATTGGCTCTGGAAGTTCTTACTTTGCAGCCAATGGAAATAATATTTACAATACCAATGATGGAGATGTAGGTATTGGCACTGATACACCGCTTGCAAAATTAGAAGTTAAAGATACGAGCTTCCGCACTCCACTTTTATTAAATGGTGGAAGTTCTGGTACAACCAGCCTAGGCTTTAGATTTTCTCAGCCGAATGATTACTCCTTTAAGCAATTTAGTATGCAAGCATCAAATCCAATTACCAGCACAGCAGGATTAAATTTCACCTATCAAGATTTTGCAGGTGATATCTCTGCTTTTGCTTATTTGATGCGCCTTCAGGCATTTAGTGATACTACGCTACAAGTGCACGGAAGTTCAGAAATCTTTGGTGACGTTCATGCTCATGGGGCAAGATTCATCGATCCTCCAGGTACTCCAGATACTGAAATTGTCCACATTTTAAGCGAAAGTGCAGCTTACGGATTGCATGTAGATTTGAATGCAGAATACGGCGACTATGCGATTGCAGCACATACAATTGGACCAGCAGGCGCTATTGAAGGTATTTCAGATAAGGGTTATGGTGGTTATTTCGCTACCTATGGCGGTGGTGAAGCACTCATCACCGGTGCAGGAAATGTCGGTATCGGAACCGAAAGCCCTCAAGCGAAGCTAGATATAAATGGTACCACCAATGTACGCGGAGAACTACAGCGCCAAGCAAAAACGGGCAGTGCAAACCTTGTCCCCATTGCCTATGGTGTTATTCGCAGCAGTGGTACTACTTCCACAAATACAGGTAATATTTCTTCTACATGGAATAATACTTACAAAAGATATGAGATTACGATTGATAGCGAAAATTACTATTGGTTGAACTACATTACTCAAGTCACGCCAATGACTGGTGGACTTAGTGCACAAACATCAAGTGTAGGTGGTAAGCTGCTCGTTAAGTTATACAATAGTAGTGGTTCTCTTATCCAAGGAAACTTTCAATTTGTAACTTTCAAACCATAAAAATCCCATGCTATAAGCCGGCCTGCTTATGGTAGGGCGGCATTTTAAAGTTTATTAATTATGAAGAAATATATTTTATTCTGCTTTCTTTTCCCCCTTACGGGAAATGGTATACTTTGGGCACAAGGCAGTTTCTATAATCAAGAAGCAAATATTATTTGTGAGGGTTCACCTCTTATCGTTTTGCAAGATATGCATCTGCAAAATAAGGGCATCTTCGAAGAAGGTGAAAGCAATATCTTCTTAAAAAATGAACATCCTAC
Organism: Saprospiraceae bacterium; assembly: GCA_022448955.1. GTDB lineage: Bacteria > Bacteroidota > Bacteroidia > Chitinophagales > Saprospiraceae > JALEHC01. The sequence continues at coordinate 74,941 of JAKVCU010000003.1, read as the reverse complement.
ATCTATTGAAAGTGATATCTTTTTCCCATTTCATAATATGATGATCTTTAGTGATGCATCTGTACAAATAAATTATCATATAGACATTAGGAATGAATTACGCTTGGCAAAAGGGGTATTTCAACTAGGTAACTCTATTTTAAGTTTTGATCCAGNAGCAAAATTGTTATTCGAAAGTGAATCAAATTATGTAACGAGTAATAATGGATATATGACAATCGNAGAAGTCATCCAACCGCTAAACTATCATAATCCTGGAAATTTTGGTGTAGCTTTTATAAGTTCTGCAGCAGATTTAGATTTTACGGAAGTGAGAAGAGGGCACATCCAACATTTTTTGCCTAGCGGAAATAGCATACAAAGATGGTATCAAATCAGTCCTAATACCAACGAACAGCTCTTTGCGTACCTACGGTTTTATTATCTAGATCAAGAACTAGACGGTAATGATGAGGAAGAATTGATTATTTGGAGAAGCGATGACAATGGTGAAACATGGCATCCAAGAGAACCTTTGAATAGAGACATGAATGAAAATTGGATAGAAATATTCGAACCGAATGATTTGGCGATGTACACCTTTGGCCCTGCTGGTAGTATAGGTTTACAAGGTCAGGTATCACAACAGGCCAACTCATATAGCCAAGTTGGTATAAGCGTATTTCCCAATCCAACAACGGACATGGTAAATCTTCATATAGAGTCAGAGCAAGATTTAGCGACAGCTATACGTATAACCGATGTGAAAGGGCAGACTATTTATCAAAAGAGGTATACGTTAATAAAAGGCTGGAATAAATACCCATTTAATGTTCAGAGCTATCCGAGTGGCACTTATTTTATCTATATAAATGGATTAAAAAGGAGTATCTCTTTTATCAAAAGATAATCCTAAGAAATAAACCCTGATGAACATATATTCAAGATTAGAAAATTGGGGTTCAGGAACAAGATAGTGAGCAGAGCGTAGCACAAAAAACTAGCGTAGCAAATTCCAGTCTATCTAAGACTGGAATTTTTTACCAGCAATTTTACCGGAGTAACTCGTTTTTTTATTCGGAGGATAAACAATTAAGTACCAAAATTCATTTCAAAAGAAATGTATATTGCATTATGGATGAAAAACTTAAGCAACTATATCAGGGAGTTATATTGAAGCACAGTCAGTCGCCCATAAATTATGAGAAAAGAGAAGACGCTGATATCAAAATAGAAGCATACAACCCGCTCTGTGGCGATCAGTTCAAACTTTTTCTGGAAACAGAAGGGGATGTGGTAAAAAGCATCCATTTCCATGGTTATGGATGTGCTATTTCAAAGGCATCTACTTCTATTCTCGTAAAAAAAGTAGAAGGAAAATCGATTGATGAGGTACAACAATTACTCAAGGAGTATTTTGATATGTTTGAAAACGATGAAGCACATCCAGATGAAGAGCTAGATGCTTTTGCTGCTGCAAAATCTTTTCCAGGTAGGATGCAATGTGCCACTTTGAGCTGGGAGAGCCTTAAGAAGTGGCTAAAAGAAAAGGAATTGCCCTAAGAACAAGTCCCTTATTTTTTGTTATCCATCTGTAATAATTTCAATTACTCTTTACCAAGAGTAATCGTATTTCTCCAATTTATCTTCCCATCTTGGTTGACATTCAATTTACCTGAAGCAAGATCTGTGATCATACTTCTTAAATGCCCATAAAAGTCTTTGATCATATCTTCTGCTTCGGCAATAGTATTTTTAAACAGTTTGTCATTAAATTATTTCTTTAATTTTTTTGTATTTTGGCAATATATCCGAGTTGCTACACATCATTTAATTTTATAACAATACGCTTTAAATAATTCTTAATACAAGAAGAGTACAGTTCTACTTTCTAACCTTTTGTTCTAATAAGAAACACGAATAGCTACAAATATTTGCATGATTCAAGGTGATCATGGCATGATACTTTTAAAGGCCAGCCCTTTTCCTAGTTAGATCATTTGACATAAGTATATACTACACATAGAGAGAATAGCTAGCAAGATTGCAGTTTCAACCTTATTAGTTTAGAGATAGCAGTTGCCTCAATTTTTATGGAGTAAAAACTGACCTGACCGTTTTTTGCTCTAGCCAGATATAACTAAGACTATTTTTAAAAACCTCTTATGAAAGTGAGCATTAAAATTAAAACCAGTGATCAATTATCCGCGCAAACGATTGATCAAATGTGGGATGTATACAAGGAATACTACCACTACTCTGCTGCCTATTTTCGGCAAAGGATTCATAGAAACACACACTTTGCTTTATTCTTGAAGCATAATAAAATCATTGGATTTACGGGCCTTCGCATCAATAAAGTGAATATAGATGGAAAAAAAACTTCTCTTTTCTATTTGGGGCAAACCGTTATTCATCATAATTATCGAGGAAAAAAGTTATTGCGTAGAATGGGGATTAAACTAGCTAAAGCCTTCTGCTTAGATTTCTTGCTAAGAAGAGGATACCTATGGTGCGATGCCATCAGCTATAAATCATATATGGCTATTGCAAAAGGGATGTGTGAATTCTACCCTACTTTCAGAAATCAGACGCCTCAATTTGAGGATGCTATCATTCAATTTGTAGGTAAGAAGTTTTATGGCGATTCTTTCTGCTCAAAATCAGGAACGGTATCCAAAAAGCAAAATTTTGTGAGTGATCCAAGTACTTTAATCACTTCACTTGAGTTGAGAAATCCTGACATTCAATATTATGCTGGGGCAAATCCAGGTTATATTCAAGGTAATGGTTTGATTACGCTTACACCAATGAACTGGACAAATATTACATACCTACTCCATAATATCTGGAAAAAGAGTAAGTCCCGAAAAGCGCAAGCAAGTGGTCGCTTGACTGCGACAAAAGCTGCATAATTGGATCTTATAAAGTGCAAAAACGTATGAGGTAACATTTTGTTACCCCATACTTTTACACCCTTCTTGAAAATTTATTTTTACTGTCCTAATGGGATAAGTACACCTACTGTCGCACTCATACCGCGATTAGTAACATCAATTTCAGCTTCATCATCACCATCGTTGATATTAGTGAATCCTAGGCTGTAGCGACCATCAACAAATAGGTTTACAGTACCTAAGTTAAATGTAACACCTGCGCCAAATATAGCTCCAAAGTCGGTGCGTGAAAACCCATCTTCTTCAAAATCTAGATCATCTGTTTCCGTTTCTGTTAGGCCATCAAAAGTAAAAGATGTTTTTAATTCTCCATTTAGGCCATACCCAATACTTGGACCTGCCTGAACAAAAGCATCGACGATACCATCCCCAAAAGAAAATTTAGCTAATGGTGCAAATTCAAGGTAGTTCATATTTAAGGTCATTACACTTTTAAAGTTTTGCCCAACAAGCGATTCTTCAAATGAAAATTCAGCTCCTTTCTGAACATAGGTAATTTCACCTTGCAAACTAAATAGTGGAGAGAATTGATAAGCAATGATTGCTCCGGTTTCTACTCCCAAAAGTGTATTAAATTCCAATTCTAAGTCCATATTATCTATGTCTAAGATTGCGTCTTCTAATCCATCCATTTTTGCAAAGCGAACACCTGCTCTTGCTCCTATGGATAATTGTGCGAAAGATTGGAATGCTGAAAAAAAGAATAATGCTAAAAAGATAGATTTTGTAATTGCTTTCATGATTCTCATTTTTTGAGTGTGTGGTGAATTGATTTATTTAAATAAATAGTTTGTTTATTGATTACGGTAAGGAAAGCGTCTAGCAGTCCACACGGTAATATCCTCTATAATCTCTGCAGTCCTTTTATTCCAAAAGGTGGGGCAGTCTTGCTCTAGTGTCCATGTAGGCACACCAGTATTTGTATCAAGAGTTGAAATAGAAACCAGAACGTCACTTGTCCTCGAGCTTGCAAAAATTCCAAAATTAGTCCTATTGGTCAGGAAAGCGATATTTTGCGCTAGTTGAATGCCGAAAGACTCTAGATCCGTCAAGTACTTTTCTTTTTGAACTCTCGTTCTGACAACTGCATCTACTTGAAGAATCTCTGCTAGTTTTCCAGGGGCCATTGTTTGGGCATCTTTGTATGAAATTCCTGCCTCTTGCAACAAAGCGTTGGTTTGACTGTAGTGTTGGAAGTTCACTCGAATTTCTCCTCTTCTAGATCCAGAACGTCTTGCTAACTGATCGTAAAGTGCCACTTGAAAAGCTTTACTTTCTGCCATTTCGATTGCCTCGATCTGCTTATCTGACATTTCATGTGAAATCCGGCCAGTCATAAGTGTTTCTACAGGTAATACAGCTAAAATATTGTGCTGATTTTCCAATTCTTCGTAAGCGGAGGTTTGATACCTACGATATTGGTTACTACAGCTTGTGGTGATTATCAAAACAGTCAGTACGAAAAGGCTTAATCTCATCATGATTTCTTAGTTTGCATTGGTAAATAAAATAGCTGTTCAAAAAAAGTCTTTTTCTTTTCTTGATTTGTCGGGAACTTGTTTATTATTTATGGATGATATCGTCTAAAACTTAAAGATCATGTTTTTTTAAAGTTAGACGGGACTTCAAAGTCCCATCCCTTTAGATATGGAAAATGAAATGTGTTTTATTTAAAATGATATCCTAGTGATATCCCTGCCCATGTAGGGTTAAAATAATCTAGGCCTATATGTGGCGACCAATTAACTCGAAAGCTTAGCCCATTTTCAAGGGGTTGAAAACGATAACCTAAGGTGAATGTTCCATAAGCGTTCAATGATCGGCCATCCGCTGGAACTTCAAATGTTTCTCCAAAGACCTCAAATTCGCCGTTTCCGCTATAATTAATCAGTGTCGGTGTGATTCCACCTCCTATTTCTAAAGAACTTCTCCCACTTCCTATTAAATAATTTACTTGCAGTGGAAATGTTGTTACATTGAGGTCAAGATCAACTTCTTGTTCGTTAAAGGTGCCGTCTAGGCCAATTCGAAATCCTCCAATTCCTGCTCTAAAGCCTAATCCATCTTGCACTCCTCTATTAAGGCGCATATCATAATTAGCGCTCCATAACAGTCCTGCTCCAAGTCCTTCTAAGTAAATATTTTTTGCATATGCATCTTGCGCTGAAGCTGAAAAGTAAGTCATGCTTACTAAGATGCCTAGGAATAACAGTCGTATTTTCATTTGTTTTCTGGTTTTCTTTCTCCGATTACGGATAATCATTGGTGTATCGGAAGGTTAATGTTAGGTTAATACTACTTTTAAAGTTTTTGTCTTTATTCTTTGGATAAATCTTTTGTTTTATTGCTATTTTTCCTTGTTTTCCTGCCTTTCGGCAAATCAATTCATAAAATTAGACCTACACTCTACCATCCAACTAATGATTGGTAAAAAGATCTTTAAAAGAAAATTGGTAAAGTGATGAAAATTTATTGAATAGAAATACTTAAGACACTTTAAAAAGATTTTGGTTTTTCATTCATTCGGGCTTTAATAAAAGAGTTTAAAGTACAAGTCCTTGTTCAGGACTTTGTACTTTATCTCTTTGGAGTAATTGTAATAATGTAGATTGTTTACCTACTAATACCACAATCTTCTATATCCCCCCCAAAAGAAATTTTATTTTTTTTCAAAAAAAACCAACACACCCTATAAAACACTGGTAATCAATTATTTATTTTTTTTGAAAAAAATCTTTTTTTGTTCACCGTTTACAAATGTCATATGGATCTGCTGATCAGCAGATCCATATGACATTTGTGGATAAAAAGGTTTAAGGTTACCTTTAAAAAATTGCTATCTAACAATCGAAATTTTAAAAGTTTTGACTTCTTTATCTACTCTTATAACGAGATAATACAAGCCTGTTGAAATCAAATCGTTATCAAGAGGTAGTTTAACCATTTGTTGACCAGCAGATTGACGTCCAGAAATCTGTGGGAATTGAACGAGCTCTTGCCCAACAACAGAAAATAATGAAGTATGTAAGTCCATTGTCTTATCTAAAGAATAATCCACCATTAAATAGTCCTTTGCTGGATTAGGATAAATACGGAAGCTAAAACCTGTATTTAAATCTTGAGTGTTTACAACTCCTACATATTCAAAAACTGCAGTCAAGGTATCTGGCTGATTAAAAATAATCGTTGCTTTTCTTTCTTCCTCATTTGGACTTATTATATTGCCTGATGAGCTCATCCAATGACTAAATTCATAATCATCTTCATATTCGTCAAAAACTTTCGCTTTGATATCATTTATAATGCCTCCAAAATAATCTCCTGTCCAAGTAAATTCTTCGATATCTAGTGAATTCAAATCAATCTCCCCTATTCCATCAGGAATCGTTTGTAAGACGACATTATGTACTTCATTTAGATTATCAAAACAATCAATAGCAACATCATCAAGTAGCATACATCTCTGGTTGATAAAATCTCTTAAATCATCAACGTTAGATTCCCATTCTTGTAAAGAGCCTCCCCAGCGTTCAATCTGTCGAGGCATTTCAGGAGCAATCATTGCCACCATACTATCTAGTACTGTATTCATATTTTCACAAGTAAATACCGTATTCATCAGGTCTGCATAGCGTGTGAAGTATAGATTCCGAAACTCAGGGCTCTCACTAAGCAGTTTTAAGATTAATTTTTCATGAGCCCCTACATTCCCTGGAAGAAGCTCTAAATTAACTTCATTAATAACAATTGTTGTATCTGGAACCCCATCAGGGTCTGGTATTGTTGTATCATCATATAGGTTTTGACAAATACCATCCCAGTCTACGGCACAACAATAAGGATCCTCTTCGATAACTATTTGAAAAATCGTATCTGTAATTGGATATGGTGAACTACCATTTAAAATCGTTTGACAAACGATCGATGTATCGATGATAATAGGTCCTCCTGTTATAATAGTGTCTATTGTTGCAGCTCCATCTCCATAATTAGGAATTTCATCACCAAAAAAGTTGTCCATACTCTGATCAATTACATTAAGATCACATGGAGATGCATCTGGCGAAGTATTGGGTACCCCGGTATAATTGATGTAATAATCGAATGTAGCATCTAAATCCCACAGAATATAACCCCACTTTTTATGATCACCATCAGGGTTACGACCGCGCCACCAACCTGTATTGTAATTTAGCCAATCCATAGCCACTACATTCTGATTCATCAAGAAGTAATCGATAAGGCTTACTAGATTGAGGCTATCCCCCACTAGTTCATAATTTTCATCATTCCCCATATCATTTTCAAGAATAAAATCCCTCAAGTTTTCCCAATCTGCCACAGCTTGCAAACCTCCGTACTCCACCTCTGAAGTACCCCATGTTGACAAATATTGGACCTCATATTTACCTTGATCGTAGTATTCACCAGTATAATCATGATCAACAGGTCTTTCTCTCATACCATAAACCCCCCAATATTGCCCATTTAAGAATAGAATGACTCTTTCTACTGCTCTAACATCAAGTTTCATACCTCCCAATTGTGCAAGGGTATGTACATATTCATCTCTAATATGAGTAGAACCTTCATGAGCATCATCATTAATTGCAGGATAATTATCGTCTCCTGAATTTCTGAACATAAACTTTTGGTACTCATCTCTATCTGAATAGCTAAAAAGTGGTGCATCAACCGCTTTAGAATAGCCCATTTCATCTCTTGATATCCAATCAAGGCTTCTGTGAGGAAGTACCCATGAATCTTGGCCATGTCTATTTAGACTTCCAAAAGAAGTAGCTTCTCTTTCTTTATTTAAATTAAAATACTCTATAGATCCAATAGGGATTAATGCGCCATCTCCGTTCGCCAAATCAATTACATCGTCAGCAGCCACAGAAAAAACGGCAAGCGTAAAATCTTCATCAATCAAGTAAGTATTAAAATCCATCTTCCCTGGTAAGATAAGCGGATCATTACTAAATGCTTGCGCTTTGATCACTTGTGTTTGAGCAACAAAAATAGGCCCTGTGTACTCAGGCGAGCTTTCAGTGGGGTTGGTTCCATCCAAAGTATACCGAAGAGTCGAATTCGGTTCATTATTAGTGATCGTAACTAATTGAGTCCCCTCATAAAACCCTGCTTCCAAATCCATACTTGGTGCTTGAGTATAACCATTAATTTGAGGCGTATCATCATTCGATGTACCAAAAGAAGGTGAAGTACTGATTTTCCAATTCGCGCCCCCATCTACGCTCCTACAGTGGGAATGTTCTACGAAGGTGAGATCAAGATTATGAGATTCTATGACATTTTCATTTGCATCAGCTAATAAAACGATATCATTCCCTGTCGTTTGGGAAAGTCTAAAATTTGTGTGAAATTCTCCATTGTAAACACCATCTCTAGCAGAACAAAGAAAAACCAAATACCCATTAGCAGGGATAATAGTCCCTGAAGGAATTTTCCATTTATCTGGATTACCAGCCTTATCTGAAAGATGCCATCCACTAATATCCACTTCGATTGCACTCGTATTGTATAGTTCAATCCAATCCTCTGTTTTTCCAAAGCTATCAATAAAACTATTTAAATTCGAAGCAGAAAACTCATTAATAACGACCTGAGCAGTGCTATAGACACTAAAGCTTGCTGAAAGCAAGAATAGCAGTAGAGTGTTCTTCATATTTGTACATTTTTTGTGTCAATGTTATTTTATTGTTTTAGGTCTCTTTGAATGAACAAAGTGCGCAAAAAAACCAAAAGCTTAGCTTTTATCTATCAATAGATTAGCCTCTCTCCCATTTGTAGGAAAGGCATTAAGTCTGCTGATAATAGTCAGGTAAGTTAGAACAGCTTCTTTCTCTATTTTTATTAGCTTTTGCTGATTTTTAAGAATACTTTCTTTCAAACTCAATAAACTCAAAGGCTCAATCCCTTCTATCGTTTTATACTTTTCATAGGTCTTGGACCGCTCATTGATATCAATGTATTCTTGAAGCACATTGTATTCTTTTTTTAGTAGGTCAAAATGAGCATAAAGCTGCTTTAGTTCTTGAGATAATTCCCATTGCAGTTGATCTAGTTCAACTTGCTCTTCAATCATATCAAGCCGAGCTTCATTCTGCTTCACTCTTCTACTAGAACGAGTAGGAATATTTATTCCAAAACCTAGAGATATTTCATTTCCAAATTCAAGATTATCTCTTCCAGCGTATTTGATTTGGACAAAATCTATGATTTTTTGGCTTTCAGCTTTCTCTTGTTTTTCCTTCAAGGCAGCTTTATCTACTTTAAGTTGTTGTTGAAATAAAAGTCTATTCTGAGCGAACTGCCCCTTTAGATCACTTAGCGTCTTGTGCATAAATCCGAAACTAAGCCAATTGGGAGCTGATAGCTGAATAGAATCTATGCCAAAGTCTTCTCCAAGTAGTTGGCTTATAATGGTTGCTTTTTGATGATCGATCCTTAAAAGGGCACTCCTTATTTCTTGTAAGTCATTTTCTAATTTTAAGAATTCTTCTAAGTCAATGTCTAATGAGTTGTTCATTAATCGCTGAAGAATGATTTTTTTATCTTCTAGTATGTTTTTTTCTTCAAGCAGTTGCTGTTTTTCTATTTCTATGTAATACCATTTTGCTGTTTGAAAATGGTAGGCTGAAATAATACTAGCTACATAGTTATCATGCTTGATCAGTAGCTCTTGTCTCGAAATCGCTATTTCTTGTTCATGGAACTTCCGCATCTTTGATGAGTTGAAACTAGAGCGAAAAAGGTATTCTTGTCTACCTAAGTCAAACTCATCCGTTTCAGATCGGAATTCAAGTTTTTCAAGATAAGGTAAGTCCTGTGGTTCTTCGTCCAAAAACCTTATCCCCTCTTTCACCCATTTATCAGAAGTATATAAATCTGATTTTGCTAAAACTTCTTCCACAGAAATGGTTAGTTGTGAGCATACTGGAACACTCCACACGATCAAAGCAGCTGGACATAGTACTAAGCCACGGAAGTAAATAGACGATATGTATTTTAAAAACTTCACCTGTTCTCGTTTAAGGGCATTTGCGATTAAAAACACTTCACAGAAATGAAAAGAGGGATGCGAGAAATCTATCCTCTTGACCAACAATGGTATTGAGCATCACTTTTTCCTTTTGCAAGAATGGATTTGTTGAAGGAATACTGATTAAAACTTCTCGTCCATATGTTTTTATATCAGGTGATTTTCTCAAACGTTCAGGAATTTCTACAATCCTTGATCCTAGTCCAATGACCTGACCGTGAATAAAATGAGATGGATGCAAACTCGAATTAACTTTCAATGTATCCTGATGTTCAACTTGAAGTATTAGACTTTCGTGCACATACCCTTTAACAATAGTTGGGCTACTTTCATAAAAATTTACCAATGTTGAAAAAGCGGAGAAATTCTCTCCTTCCTTGCATAAAATATTCCCTACAATACCATTAGATGGGGCTAAGATTTTCAATTTCTTTTGTTCCTTTTGATAGAATTCTTTTTCGTTCTTTAAGGCCTCCTTTTGGCTCACTGCCGAATTACTGATTACTGATAAACTGTTTTGCAGTTGTTTGATTTCTAAATCAAATGGTGCAATTTCATAAACTAATTTTTCTTTGAGCGACTCTAATTTTTTTTGATTAAGCGTATTGGTAATGACGACATCATTATCATCAAGACTTTTTAAGTCAATCAATAGATTTTTTTGGAATAGTATCGCTGTTTCGACATTTTCAATCTCTGCTCTAATAGCAGCGATTTTAGAGGATCGTTTGGCTTCTAATCTAGCGATTTGATCTAATAAATTATTTCTTTGTCGTTGATCATTTATTTCAGTTTGTTCGATATCATAGTTAACACGTTCTATCTTAAAATTAATGATATCTTGCTGCACCTCCAGTAGGATTTGACCTTTTTTGACCTCTTGCCCTGGTGTCACCAATATTTTTTCAACCAATACAGGCTTATCATGGCTTAGCTCTGTTTCTTTATTCTCCGCGAAGCCATAAAAAAAGGGGGAAGTGCTGCCCATTCTCTGATACATGTACAGCCAACCACAGATGAGTGGTATTAAAATAATATAGAGGAAATTAATTTTTTTCATAAAGCTCTTTTTAAAATTAGATAGTCTCTCCAATCACCTATGCGCCTTAGATTTCATCCTTATCATTACTCACAAAATTTAAGCCTAAAACTTTCACATCTTGAAAGTTCATCAATGCATCTATTAATTCTCCTCCTTGATGGCTATTATGCAGTTTTACCCGATATTCATACAAATATAAGTACCGCTTCTTAGTACTCGTAAAAACCTTATAGCTTACTAAAGCGTATTTTTCACAGAAAAAATCTAGCTGTTTTTCGATTTCTGGAAAATCCTCATAATCACGAGGTAGCTCTATTTTTAAATGCCCTACGAGAGATTTGGAAGGGCTGAAGGAAGAAAAATAAAGGAGAAAGGCCGTTAAACAAAAGCATAGTGTCCCTACTATTGCGATAACAAAACCAAAGACGCCACAAGCTATTCCAGCAGCAATTGAACCAAACATAAAGACAACATTCCTAGCATCGCGAACGGTAGTTCGGAATCGAATAATCGATAAAGCGCCAAGCATTCCTAGTCCTCGGGCCACGCTATCTCCAATGGCTTGGATGATAGTTGCAGCAACAATAGTTATCAAAACCATAGCCTGTATAAAATGATTAGGGCGGTTTACTTGCCTACTCGTTTTGTCGTAAGTGAAGGCTATCAATATACCTAATATCAAGGAACACAAAACAGTGAATACACATGATGTGAGCGTCGGATTTTCAGAGTTATATTGAAGTGAGGAAAGATCCATAACGATATAATTGATCTAAGTGTATGTAAAATCTATACTACCTGAAAATCTAATTCTTAAAAGAATAGTATCTGAGCCATCTATCTAGAAACCTTTGTAACTTTATTATTATTACCCACTTTATATTATGGACTCACAAATAATGGTAAATGGGATTTTGACTAGCACTCTATTGATGTGAATATTACACTTTTTCAAAAAGGGAGAGAAAATTCTTTTCCCAATTCTAATCAAAAAAACTAAGTAATTAATTATCAGTTTAAAATCCCAGACCTACTCCATTTTCGATTAGAGATAGTAAGATATTGACATTTTGGTTTATCAGACAAAGAGTCTCTTACAAAAATGTTAACATTTGTTTTACAATTAGTTAATATAGTGAATATATTATTGTCTAGGTAATGACTAAAGATTATTAAGCATCCTTTTTATTGCTTTGCAGGTTTTGCATTACTTGCAGGAAGACTAAAATAGATGGTTTATAAAAATCTAAATCATTCCAAAAGACTTAAATTAGGTTAGAAAAATTGGTCTCTAAAGTCGATTTTTTCAAACATTTGAATAGTATTAATTAATAGATTCCAAACGACTTCTTTTAATGTTTTTATAAATTCTTTAGCCTTCTTGCTTAAAATGCCATAATATTGTTCTCTAAAAATAAGCATTCAAAAAATTGCTCTATGCGCAGTACATTATTCATATTCTTATTTTGCAGCTCCCCTCTCCTCGTTTTTACCCAAACAAGTAGTCATCTTCTACAGCAAGCGAGTCAACTAAGTGCTGATCGACAATATCGTACTTCCAATCAAATATTGGATGAGTATGTACGTAAATATCCGAATCGACTATATGATAAATCAGAAGCTTTTTTTCTAAAAGCACAAAACTTCATGAATCTGGGGAGAGGAAACGCTGCGATGGATTTTAATGAAAAGTCAAGAGCTATAAGAGAGCAATTAGGAACCGACGATTTTGTACAAAATATAGCCTTGTCAGGAGAAATCTATCTAAGTGAAGGTCTTTTTGAAAAGGGTATGCATGCACTTTTTAGGGCAGAACAACTTCCAAGTGAAGATCCAATTTTCTTTTCTTCTATTTATCGAAATATCGCTAAGGGCTTTTTTTCTGTGGATGCCTATGATCAAGCGGCTGATTATTTTCAAAAAGCTATTGAAGTTTTGGAAGTTGAAGGTAGTGATGAGCCAATTGAAGCAGCCATGAACTTCTACTATTTAGCGAAAGCGGAATACTATGCGGATCATCCCGCTTTTGCTCAAATTGCTTTGCGTAATGCGCTTAGAATTTCAAGAAATCAGGAACTATCCATTCATGGACATATTGCTCATTTACAAGCAAAGTTATCCACTGGTGAGGATCGTATCAAAAACTTTCAAGCAGCTGATGTTTTGTATCAAAAATTCTATGGTCCCAATAATACCTATTCTGCAGAAGCAATCCTTGATTTAATTAATCATTATATTACAAAACAAGAGTATAGCAAAGCAAAATTATGGATTCCAGTTGCAAAAGATCGATTGAATCCTGCAATGGCTACTGATATGGATGAAGCTTTTACCATTTTAGACTATAACTTGATGGCGAAATGCCTACTCATTGAAAGTCAAATAAATACTTACCTTAATACGACACAAAATGTGGTGGAGAGCTTAGAAGCGTCTTTAAATCATCTAAGTGCAGCCGCAGGTTTTGTCGTAATGGAGCAATGGTTGTTTCCAGAAAAAACACCTAATCGTGCAGTTTTTGACGAAGGCATACGTGTAGCAGAGCAGTTAGGGATGATACTAAAGGATAAAAGCTTCGAAGAAACAGCATTTCACTTCGCTCAAATGGCTAAAACAGTCTCTTTAAGACAATCTAGTATTCCTCAACTGATTGCTATTTGGGAAGATCAATCCGCATCCTCTTGGAATGTTTTTATGAATTGGAGAGAGGCTGTACTAAGTTATCGTGCAAAACCAGGAACTACAGAGGATTTAAAAAAGGCATTCGTCGCATGGTCCGCTCAAGTCAATAGAGTAGATAAAATACAAATCGAACAATTAATATTTGGCGAAAGCCATAAAAAATTGGTAGATATACAAGCCACACTTTCCCCCACAGATCAAGTAGCCGTATACCACACTGGGCAAAACTTCATCTATCTATTTTCAATTACAAAAAATGACCTAGAGCTTAACAAGATTGCCCCCATTCAAGAAATAACAGCCGAGAAGAAAAGTAGGAAGATTTTTCTGACGCCAAGCATTAAAAAATTCAAGGCTGCCATCCAGAATAATAACCGCTCAGCTTTTGAAGAGTATGGAACACATCTGTACCAGCAGTTAATCGCACCAATGGCGAATACATTAGAAGAGAAAACCAATCTATTAATAATAGCAGATAGTCAAATCTCCTCCATTCCCTTTGACGCACTGATCAAACCTTCTAAAAAAAGAAAACGAAGCGCCTTAAAAAAGCTTGATTTTTTAATTAAACATTATCAGATCTCTCACTTGTTATCCATTGATCAATTGTTCTTTCCAAAACCAACACCTAATAATGGTAATTGGATTCTTTCAGCTCCTAATTTAGTTGATAGAAGTCTATTAACAGACTATGAATATTTATTGGATACAAGCTATCAAACTGCGCCCAAATGGTCAATTTTAGGAGAAAACAATGGGACTATTCCAGCCCAGACGAGTGCAAGTACATTAGTAGAAACAATTAGTCAATTACCAGAGGTACAAATCATTAATGAAATTGAAGCTTTAACTAAAGGCCTAGAGAAGGCTGCTATTTGGCAAATTCAAAGCACAAGCCTCACACATCCAAATGCGCCAGAGTTAGCATCTATAGTTGTAACGGATGAGCTGGAAGAAGGGTGGCTTATATTTATTAATGAGTTTGTGCAGAAAGAAAATCAACTTTCTGTGATCATATTTAACGAACTATCCGCTCCCGAAGAACAATTTTTACTCCCACTGCTGGTTTTTAGTACCAATCATATTATAAGTTCTGTGAAAGAAAACCAGTTCTTATTTTTGAAAGAACTACATCAACAAATTAGATCAACTCCAGATATTAATACTGCTATCCGCAAAAGCAAGCTTCAATTACTTACGAAAAACAAAACAGCCCACCCAATGAAATGGGCTGGTATCCAATTATACGGAAAGTAAAGATGAAGTGCCTAGACAAAATTACTTGTACAGTGAAAGAGTCAGGATAAAAATAGTAGGTTGGTGACGATAGGAAAGTGATGCACGATTTTTGGATAGACTTGAACCTATCAGACTTTGGTTGAATTTTTTGGTGCCCATTCCAGCCTGCCGGTAGGCACGGTATCGGGCTTACTACTTAGTTATTGCAACTTACTGTTTTGCTCTTTTATTCGGTGCAAAACAAAATATAATAATATTTGTCTCGGCCTTTAAACTAAGCTTCATTTCTTAAGTTAATACTTCCATTCGTTGGCTTAGCAAGCATTCACAAATACTAAACTAGCTCTAATCTGACATCAAGCAGAATGGTTATCTTCTACAAATTCAATTAGAAAATAAATGCAGTGATAAGAAGGTAGTGACCTGTTTGTAAGACCGCTATACTCCTATCTAAATGATCAGGCTGCACCATTTCTGATCACTTTCCCTGAGGTTTTATTGATGGAAATCAAGCAAGATCTGAAATAAAAATTGTACTAATGAGATAAAAAATCGGATACGAAATTTACATTGATGTTTTTAGCAAGCATAAAATGCGTCAAAAAATTTTATTTTTTTTTGATTTTTTGACTGGAACACCAATAGAAGAACCAATATACGAGGCAACAACAATCATAAAATACTGAATATCATATTTTTAAACAAAAAAAATTCAAAAAAAATAATCCAGTAAAAGATGAGATGTACTTTTTTTACTGTTTAAATTGCCTCATCTTTGTTATAACGAAAGGAAGAAAGCTCCTTATTAAAGAAAAAAGAAGGTTGCAATAGCAACTATTAAAAATAAAAGGGGCATCAAAGGATGCTCCTCGTTTTGGTATGTAGATAGCCTCTCAAAGCTCTTTTGTGAACCAGCTAGAAATAGCTGGTTTTTTTATATTTTCCTCTCAAGTTATGCACCCACAAATATTAAAAATCGCTGCATATAAGTTTTTTTACGCATAAGTTTTCCATAGGTTACATTTATCAATTAGAATTATGCAAATTAATTCATGAATTTTTCAGTTTATATAAACTACAGCCTTCACGCTATCTGTAGAGCTTATATCTGAACAACTACTGATATCATAGGGGATATAGATTACAGTCTATTGAAAATCTTTAAATCACACTAAGAGTTTAAAATAAGGTGTCATAAAGCTATTTGAGTGCTTGCAATCATTCGCGACTGTTCGCTCAAGCCTTTTTTATGCAAATGCAACACATTCCACTCTAGGTAAATAATTACTTAGAACTACCCAAGAGTCACCATAATCTTGTGATAGGAATAAATTACCTGTAGTCGTTCCAAAGGCTAAGGTGCCTTTTGCTTTCGCAAAAGAATGACGAAATACAATATCGAAGCAATTTTCTTGTGGTAGTCCTTTTCTGAGTGAAGTCCAAGTTTTACCAGCATCCTCTGTACGACAAACACATAGCGATAGATCGACTGCTACGCGCATTTCATCGCTGGTCGCTGGAATCACCCAAGCCATATCTGGCTGATCATCTTCTATTGCTAGTGCAAAACCATAATTAGGAAAGTCATCTTTACCCGTTATATTCTCCCAGTACTCGCCACCATTGGTCGTACGAAAAATACCACAATGGTTTTGCTGCCACATGATATCAGGGTTCGAACCACAGGCTAACAAAAGATGTGGATCATGTCCCACTTCAACATTCGGATTAGGAAGATATGCGGCTACTAATCCTTTATTTTTGGGTTTCCAATTAACACCACCATCCGTAGTTTCAAATACTCCAGCACAGCTAATCGCAATATAAAAGTGATTACTATCTCGTGGATCGACAACAATTGAATGAATGAAGGGATGATCTCGTCCTGCACCAAACCATTGATCTTGTCGAGTGGGATGATTCCAAAGTGCTTCCATTAGCTGAAAAGTCTGCCCATTATTTTTGCTATGGAACATTCCTCCGGGTTCAGTTCCTAGATAAAGTTCGCCAGGTCGGTCATTTCCAGCATGAGAAAATGCCCATATTTTACGGAGTGTTGCGGCTTTGCCTGATTTGAGTTTTGCGTCAGCAGGATACCTTGGCATAGGGATAGCCGTCCATGTTTGTCCCCTATCTTTGGAATGATGTAATTTTTGTCCCCAATGACGGTGTGTTATAGATACCCACCATTCATCTGTTCGTTCATCTATATATACGTAAGAAACAGGCATCCCAATGAAAAGGGATTTTTCAATCTTCCAATTTCCGTATTGTTTTTGAAAAATCACTAATCCTTTGCCTGTACCTACCAATAATTTATTACGCTCCATAGAATTTAAACTATCCTCCAGATAAAGCTTGGAAAATAAGCACTTCATCAGAAGGATTCACTATATCTTTTAAGTTTGTCCGGTCTTCGATCAAATTTTCTCCAATATAAATATTCACATGTTTTCGCAAAGCCCCTTGTTCGTCCACTAAATAATCTGTTAGGCCAGGATACATTTCCTCGATCGAAGCGATAACTTCTGAAATAGAACTTACTTCTAATTCTAGAGGCTTTAGATCAGGATAAAACCGCTTCAATGCTGAGGTAAACCTAATTTGAGCCATACTTTCTAAAAATTATGAGTTAATTTTTTCTTCAATATTTACTTTTTGCTGTAGCTTTCGATCATACCCCTTTTGGATAAAATGCAATAAATTACCATTTAGCAAAGCTCCAAGGAGTAAGAGACTTGAGCCTACCATATAAGTTGACAACTGACCTGTATACAACTCACTCCAGACTACTAAACCTGTACCGTACAAAGCCAGCCCTGTTGCCACCCAAGTTCGAATATCTCTTCTGTTCATCACGATACTTGCAACCACTACAAGAGCTAAAATAATAGAAATGTACGAAAAAACACCAGCCTCATGTTGATAAATAGTGGCCCCGCTACACATGGTAATAGCACTCGAGTAAGCAAGCATACAAAAAGGACACTTCGGTAAAATTGCAATAACAATTGTCAACAAAAATGGGTATCCTTTATTTTTATTATACTTGATTGTCTTTTTGTTAGCACATGAGCAATCAGGCCCTCTGTCATTAGCGGCACGGGTCTTCATAGTTAACTTAAATTTTAAGTTTTAAGTACTTTCATAAATATAATCAAATATAAATTCTAAAATAAACGTAAAACACCAAATAATGTTTGATATTTTTCAAGGAATCAATAATTGGGTGAAAAAGGATCAGCCCTTTGCCCTTGCTACTGTAATCAGAACTTGGGGCTCTTCTCCCCGACCTATTGGTTCTGCATTAGCGGTCAGTACAGATATGGATATGTTAGGCTCTGTTAGCGGTGGTTGTGTGGAAGGAGCAGTGATGAAAAAAGCTCTTAAGGTTATAGAGAGTGGTATCCCTGCCAAACTAAAATTTGGAGTAAGCGATGAAGAAGCTTGGGCTGTAGGACTGAGCTGTGGAGGTGCTATTCACGTTTGGGTAGAACCCTTTCCCGCCTTTTCAAAAGATGTTAAGGAGGTAATGGCATGGGAAGCTCTTCAATTAGCACTAAGCAATAATAAAGGAATTGTACTCATCAGAAATATGTCTGCAGATACTAACAAACATACCGTCTTACAAGCCGATGGAAGTGTCGTAGGTCAAAGCCTTAGCGAAGACGTACAAAAGGCAGCTCAAACAGCATACAAAGAAAGAAAAAGTCAAGTTATTGAACTAGAAGAAGGCAACTTCTTTTTACAAGTTTTTCCAAGAAAACAACAGTTACTCATTGTAGGAGCAGCACATATTACTGCTGATTTAGTAACGTTAGGAAATATGTACGACTTTGAAACCATCGTCATCGATCCAAGAGGAATTTTTGCTAATAAAACACAATTTCCACATCCTCCAAGTCAATTACACCTTCAGTGGCCAGAGGAAGTTCTTCACAATTATGATTTAGACGCATATGCTTATGCCGTACTGCTTACGCATGACCCCAAGATTGATGATCAAGCCTTACATATCTTGCTCAAATCTGATGTGGGATATATCGGAGCATTAGGCAGTAGGAGAACCCATGCCAAACGCGTAAAACGACTAACTGAGGCAGGATTCTCTGAAGAGCAAATTCACAAAATTCATGGCCCGATAGGTGTGGATATTAATGCTAAACGACCAAAGGAGATTGCCCTAAGCATTATGGGAGAAATCATCCGTACCCAAAACGAACACTTATAGAAATACAGGATGATCTTAAATACTTTATCATTTAGAGCACATTAATACTAATAATCATACAAAACAAGAATAAATAAAACAATAAGCTTTGATTGCTCTATCTCGTTTATAAGTAGCTAGGCTAAGTTTATTGCTGCTCCAATATTATTTGAGTAAGCGTGACTAATGAGGCCACAAAATGATGGTGATAAGCAATTTGCTTTAAGTTAGTCTAACAATTATGCTAAGAGTATGCCTAAATCTTCTACCACGCATAAATGCCTAGACAAAATTGCTTGTACGATAATATTGTTCACTCGAAAATTATAAATAATTGATGACAGGAAAGTTAAGTAGTTAGGCTAGAACCTGTCTTCCTATGGCTGAAATTGGTATAATAAATTCTTTTAGTCCCTTCTAAAATCGTGCGTAACTTCGCTATCGTCAGTTACTTACTATTTTTGAGCTGACGCCATGCCTGCCGGCTGGCAGGAATTGATTACACAAGCAATTTTGACTAGCCGCTTACAAATGATTTGTGAGCGAACGTAAAGGCTGCCATCCTGCGGCTGAAATTTCATTGTACCAATTCCAGCCTCCCTACAGGCACAGTTTCAGGCAAGCTACTTAAACTAAAGCTTCTAGAATTATGGCATCATATTGGATCTGTTACTAAGCTCTCTACTTCCATCACCAATCCTTAGTCCAAACCCTACCTTTGAATGAAATTTAAACATAGCTGAATATTACAATTGGAAGTTACTTACTATTTTTAGGCTGACTAGATGTCATTTCAACTAAAACAGAATCAGACATTCATGAAAATATTAATGGTTTGCTTAGGAAATATCTGCAGATCGCCACTAGCAGAAGGTATCCTAAAGGAAAAAATAAAAATACAAGGATTGGACTGGGAAGTCGATTCTGCGGGGACTGGAAGTTGGCACGTTGGAGAAAAACCTGATCGAAGATCAATTGCCATTGCTCGACAACACCATATTAATCTAACAGACCAAAGAGCAAGACAGTTAAAAGCCACAGACTTGGATAGCTTTGATCTTATTATAGGGATGGATCGTTCCAATCGCAACAATATTATAAAGCTGAGTACTAACGCTCAACAAGAAAAAAAGATTCATTTAATCATGGATTTTATATACCCCAATCAGGAAATAGAAGTTCCTGATCCTTATTATGACCGAGATGGATTCGAAGAAGTGTACGAAATGATTGACAAAGCTACGGATGCAATGATAGAAAAGCTAGGAAGAGATTAATTGATGCCAAATGGCACCAATTAATCCATCACTTTTTATTCATTAAAAGCACGTTCCACAATTGAAACCTGTGTTTGGTCATGTACTTTTTTAAATCCAGTTGCTGGAGAAGCACTTGATTTACGAGCAACATACTTCAGGTTAGAAAGATCAAATCCAATCTGATCATTATGCGCTAATGAACTGATGTATTGCCATGCCCCCATGTTGGATGGTTCTTCTTGAACCCAAATAGGTTGTGCATTTTCATACTTTTTCATTATCGTTTGAAGCTGTTGATCAGGTAGTGGATATAACTGCTCCATTCTAACGATTGCCACATCCTCTTTTTTATGTGCTTGCTTATAAGCATTTAATTCATAATAGATTTTCCCCGTGCATAATAGCAGGCGACTAATTTTCTTACCACTTCTTGGCCCTACATTTGGATCGTCGAGTACTTCTGCAAAAGCCTTTCCTTTTCCAAATTCAGAAATATCCGAGATACACTCAGGGTGCCGCAATAATGATTTTGGAGACATAACCACTAATGGTTTACGGAAAGGGCGTTCTAATTGACGACGAAGTAAGTGGAAAAAGTTAGCTGGTGTCGTAACATTAGCTACAGTCATATTAAACTCCGCACAATTCTGAAGGAATCTTTCCAAGCGAGCACTAGAGTGCTCTGGCCCTTGCCCCTCGTAGCCATGAGGCAACAATAAGACGAGGCCGCTCATACGCTGCCACTTGCTTTCTGCCGCACTAATATATTGATCAACGATTGTTTGTGCTCCATTATAGAAGTCGCCAAATTGTGCCTCCCAAATCACCAAAGAATTGGGAGATGCTAAAGAATAACCGTACTCAAATCCCATCACCCCAAACTCAGAAAGCAAAGAATTAAATATTCTAAATTCTCCCTGATCATCAGACAATCGGGACAAACGATTATATTCCTCAAAAGATTTCGCATCGTTGAAGATAGCATGGCGATGAGAAAAAGTTCCTCTTTTCACATCTTGCCCTGACATACGAATGTCCATGCCTTGCATTAAGATACTTCCATAAGCTAGTAGCTCGCCCATTGACCAATCTAATTGATTAGCGTCAAGTAATTTTTTCTTCCCTTTTAGAAGACGATTAACTTTACCTAATGGAGAGAAGTCAGCTGGAATTTCCATTAAACACTTAATGATATGATCAAGCCTTTCTTTTTCAATACCAGTAGCTGGTGACTTCACAAAATCTTTGGGATCTGATGTTTTCTTGAGTTTTTCCCAAGCTTTTTCTGGCGCTTGTAATTCGTAAGGCAAAGGATTTTCACGTATTTCATCCAAACGATCTTGAAGTAAACTCCAAAACTGCTTTTCTAGTTCGTCCGCTAATTTTGCATCTACATCTCCTCTGTCTACTAATACCTTAGAGTAGATTTCTCTTGGGTCAGGATGCTTATTAATAATGTTGTACATCTCTGGTTGTGTAAACTTAGGGTCATCTCCTTCATTGTGCCCATGCTTACGATAACAAACCATGTCGATGAAAACATCATTATTGAATTTTTGACGATAGGCAATCGCGAATTCTACTGCAAATAATACAGCCTCGGGATCGTCTCCATTTATGTGAAAAACAGGAGCCTGAATCACATTTGCTGCACCTGTAGAATAAGTAGAAGAACGAGCATCGTCAAAATCAGTCGTAAATCCAATCTGATTGTTAATCACAAAATGAATAGTACCACCTGTGTAATAGCCTTCCAATTGGCTCATTTGAACCGTCTCAAACATGATACCCTGTCCTGCTACGGCTGCATCACCATGGATCAGAATAGGTAAAATGCGGTCGTAGTCACTTCCGTAAAGGATATCTGCTTTTGCTCTTGCAAAACCTTCTACAATAGTATTTACGGACTCTAAATGAGAGGGGTTTGGTACCAGCTTGAGGTGTACTTTTTTGCCGGAAGGTGTATCTACCTGTGAAGAAAAACCTAGGTGATACTTTACGTCACCATCACCAAAACTCTGATCAGGAAGGATATTACCTTCAAATTCATTAAAAATCTGTTCATAGGTTTTGCCCATAATATTAGCCAAAACGTTCAAACGTCCACGATGCGCCATACCAATGACTACCTCTTCTACTTTATCTTTAGCTGCCTCATTAATAATTGCGTCAAGCGCAACAATTGTATTTTCTCCACCTTCTAGCGAGAATCGCTTCTGGCCGATATATTTAGTATGCAAGAATTTTTCAAAGATTACTGCACCGTTTAATTTTTCAAGAATCCTACGTTTTTTTTCAATTGGAATATCGAATGAATTATCAGGATGGTGTTTTTCGATACGTTCTCTAATCCATCTACGCTTTGCACGATCTTGTATATGATGATATTCAAAGCCGATATGTCCACAATAAACTTTGCGAAGGTGCTCAATAATTTGCTCTAGTGTTGCATCTTTTAATCCTACTTCCTCTCCTGCTTTAAAGACCGTTTTCATATCTGAATCAGACAGTCCAAAATCATCTAAGTTAAGATTTGGTTTACGATCACGCCTAGTACGAATAGGGTTGGTATTCGATAAAAGATGTCCTCTATTTCGAAAGGCTTTAATCAAGGATAATACTTGAAATTCTTTTGGGCTAAGTTCATCGCCATTTACATTTGATCCTTTATGTCCATTTGCATAACTATTTGCAAAATCGAAACCCTTAAAAAAAGTTCTCCAGGTTTCTTCAACAGAAGAAGGATCCTGTTGATACTGTTCGTACATAGAGGCAATGTAATTGGGATGAGCATTTGCTATAAATGAAAAATCGTTCATGGCTTTTCTTTGGCTTTAATCTTTTTTGTTCAAATATAGATACCAATATGAATTTTTAATACTTGTTGTTATACAAGCATAACACCTAAAGCATAGGATAATTGCGCAAAAGTACCAATATTGACTTTATTTAGACATAAAACCGTCCATTATTCGCACTTTTTATGCAAAAAAAATAGAGGTGACCGTATATTATGTACAGATGCCTCTATTTCAAGTGTCAAAGCAGTGATATTTTTAGACGATTTTTGCAAAATTCATCCCTATCGATATCGACTACCAAATAAGAAAACTCTCCTACCACAAACAGATTTTGCCATCCCCCCTATGCCAAAAGAAAGTTCTAAGCCAACAGATGCTCTGTATGGAGAGGTATTCGAATCATTAATGAAAGATGTTATTGGAGTTGGAAAACCAAGATCTTTGCCATTATCCGACACCAAGTCAGTAAAAGCATATTCCACTCTAATCCCAAGCTTTAATGTAAAAGCTTTAGAGCCAGCGATAAATCCACCAAACCCAAGTGCTCCCGAAAAATAGTTTTCAGAATAGGATTCCTCCGCATCTATTACTTGATTATTTCCTATGGTCTGTTCTACAGTCTGAATAATTGACATTTTAGGTCCTAACTCAAAATAGCCGCCCTTATCCGAATAAAAACGATACATCAGCAACAGGTCTAATGTTTCCCAATTGAGGCTATTATCAATTCTAGTATTGAGGATATCTAAGGAATTGACCGTCTGTTCATTTTGCGTAAGCAGCGCCTCGAGATTGAAGCCGCCAAAATCGTCAAAGTTGACGCCGACCGTACCACCATAAGCCATTGTTGCTTGCAATTGATACTCCACACGATCATCGGCCGCTATGCTACTGTTGTAGTAACCTGTGAAACCATAAGAGACTTTTGGGCCTAGTTCTAGCCAAGCTTGTGCATTGGAAAGGTGGTATGAAAATAATAGAAGAACTAATGGAAAAAGTATTCTCATAAAACTTTTGTTTTTAAACGTTGATAAAAATGGACAAAATAAAATCGTGAAGTAATATCAGAGTAGTCGAAGACAAGAGCTTGTTCTAATACCATAGAGGCAGATTGGTATTTTTTTGCTGCCTAAGTCTGGATAGAGATTAGCTATCCTTTCAAATTCAATTATTTTTCAAATAACATTTCCTTTTTCCAGTTAAAAGCTTTACATTTGCGTTCCAATTTTGAGAACTAATTAGAATTAAGAAGTTTTATGGCACACCATAAATCAGCAAAGAAGAGGATTCGTCAGGACGCTAAGAAGCGTTTGCACAACAGATACTACAAAAAATCGACTCGTACAGCGATCAAGAAGATTCGCGATATGGAAGATCAGGGTGAAGCAAGTTCGTTTTTACCTAAGGTTATCCAGATGATCGATAAGCTTGCAAAGCGTAATATCTGGCATCAAAACAAAGCTTCAAACTTAAAGAGCAAGTTGACTCGTTTCGTTAATGGATTATCTCAAGGATAAACCTTAATGTTTACTTATAGTCAAAGATGAGAATTCATCTTTTCTCACTTTTAAAAAGTGAGAATAAAAGTGTATCATTATCCAAATTGTGTTAGTGATACACTTTTTGCGTTTATCTACAATTTAACAAATGGCAAATAGTCAAAAAAAGCAGAAGATTTTGGAGGTCGCAGCTCGTCTATTCAGAGACAAAGGCTACCCTGCCACTTCCATGCGCCATTTGGCTGATGAAGTTCAACTAAAAGCTTCAAGTTTATACAATCATATCGGCTCCAAAGAAGAGATATTGCAGACCATATGTTTTGACAACGCTCACCGCTTTGCTAAAGAAATGAAAGGGATTCAAGAAAATTCCACTTTGGATGTGACGGAAAAAGTAAAAGCGCTTATTCAACTGCATATTGAGATGGCTACTCAAGAAATCACTTCTGTTACGGCTTTTAATGATGAATGGCGCCACCTTAGCGAACCTCACCTATCGAATTTCATGAAAATGAGAAAAGAATACGAAGGCGCGTTCAAGGCATTACTCCAGAAAGGTATGGAAGAAGGTACCTTCAAACAAAAAAATGCTAGCATACTTCTTTATACACTCCTCTCCTCCTTCCGCTGGTTATATGATTGGTATAAGCCAGGGAAATCCATCCAAATTCAACAAATTAAAGATGAAATGATTGATTCTTTGATGAATGGCATAAGTTGAAGAGGCCAG
Organism: Saprospiraceae bacterium; assembly: GCA_022448955.1. Taxonomy (GTDB): domain Bacteria; phylum Bacteroidota; class Bacteroidia; order Chitinophagales; family Saprospiraceae; genus JALEHC01. Next base: position 49,480 of record JAKVCU010000003.1, on the reverse strand, counting down.
ATATAAGCGGCTAGTCAAAAGTGCCTGACAATTAAAAAATGAGGACATCAAACTTAGCAGGCATTTTTCTTGCATACGGACCACAACAACTCAATTGGATGTATCGCTTTTTTGGGCGTAGCGTCCGCAATCTGATGCCGACAACTGGTTCCAGAAGCAACGATGACCGTCTCATCAGGGCTATTGATAATAGCGGGAAATAGCGTTAAATTACCAACTTGCTGGCTGATCTCAAAATGTTCTTTTTCATAGCCAAATGAACCTGCCATGCCACAGCAGCCTGATGGAATCAAAGATACATGATGCTGCTCTGGTAAAGACAAGATCCAAATCGTATCCTCAATATCTCCTAATGATTTTTGGTGACAATGTCCATGTAGCAATATTTTTTTGGGACCTTTCAAAAAATTTTCAGAACGGATTTTTCCTTTCTTTGCTTCCCGAGCCAAAAATTCCTCTATCATGTAACAGTGTTGACTAATATTTTTGGCTGCTGCTTTGTTCGATTCATCTACCAACTTGGGATATTCATCTCGAAAACTTAGAATAGCGGACGGTTCTATTCCTAATAATGGTGTAGTTTCACTAATTAAATCTTGGAATACCCGAATATTTGCATTTGCCATTTTCTTAGCTCTAAGCAACAAACCCTTTGAAATTGAAGCTCTTCCACTTTCTGGATGTTCTACTAACTTGACATCATAATTTAAAGCTTGTAACAATTGAATACCTTTAATACCAATGGCTGTATCATTGTAATTTGTAAATTCATCACAAAACAAATAAATGGTTCCATTTTCTGAACTCTTGTACTTATAATTTTTATCGTACCAATTACGTAGGCTATACTTATAAATAGTCGGCAGTGACCTTTCAGTTGCTATACCCAAGATCCTTTTTGAAAGCTTTGCCAGCAGAGGGTTCGTCAATAAAAAATTATAAAGTCGTGGAAATAAAGCCCCCATTTTGTTAAACTCATTAATGTAAGCAAAAACCTTTGCTCTCAATGGGGTGCCATTTGCCTGATAGTATTGATAAAGAAATTCAGCTTTTAAAGTAGACATATCTACGTTGGATGGACACTCCGATGTACATCCTTTACAGGAAAGGCATAAGTCCATCACTGCCTTAATTTCTTTGTGATTAAATGGATTGTTTTGTTCACTTTTTGTTAAAAATTCTCTGAGTGTATTAGCACGTGCTCTAGTCGTTTCTTTTTCATTTCGAGTAGCTTGATAGCTGGGACACATCGTACCTCCGGATAGAGGTAGTTTTCGACAATCACCAGAACCATTACATTTTTCTGCTGCGCGTAAAATACCACCTGCCTCAGAAAAGTTAAAAACAGTTTCAATCAAATTGGTTGACACATCAGGTTCATAGCGAAGTGAGGTATTCATAGCTGGGGTATCTACTATTTTACGAGGATTAAAGATATGATGCGGGTCCCATGTTTCTTTTATTCTCCTAAACAATTCATAGTTTTCCTGCCCTACCATTATTGGAATAAAAGTACCTCTTAGCCTTCCGTCACCATGTTCTCCACTTAAAGAACCACCATATTTTTTTACGATTAATGCCGATGCTTTGCTGATTTGGTAGAAGTCTTCAACATCCCTTGATTCCTTCAAATTCAATATAGGCCTTAGATGCAACTCTCCTGCACCTGCGTGTGCATAAATGACTTGCTTTTGATGAAAGCTATCCATCATATTACCTACCTCTTCGATATAGTCGGCTAAATCTTCCAAAGCTACGGCCGTATCTTCTATACAGGCTACTGCTTTCTTATCTCCAGGAATATTAGCCAACAAGCCTAAGCCTGCTTTTCTTAAATCTCTGAGTTTTTGGGTATCTGCTGAAGGAATAATAGGATAAGCATATCCCATTTTTTTTGCTTTTAAATCGGCCACCATTTTTGTAGCTTTTGTCATGGCCTCTTCTACTGTATCTTCCCTAAATTCAATCATTAATAAGCCTTCAGGGTCTCCTTCTATGAACCATCGATTTCTGCGATATTTGATATTTTCTTTTGTACAATCGAGAATGATTTTATCTATCAATTCACACTGTGTAGGATGATGTTGCATAGCTATTTGAGTAGCTTTAAGGCTTTCGTAAATATTCGAAAAATGTGCTGCAACTATTACATCTACAGGTTTCTGCAAAACATCAAGATGCAATTTTACTTCTGTAATAAAAGCCAAAGTACCTTCTGATCCACAAATTAATTTACAAAAATCGAATTCGTTGCTTTGCTCAGAGAAAAGTTCTGTTTCTAGAAGGTAATCTAAGGCATAGCCCGTATTTCTCCTATGAATACTCTTCTTGGGGAAATGATTTCTAATATTTTCTTGGTTTTGGGGTTTTATTAATTCTTTATAAATGTGCTTGTAAAGCTTACCTTCAAGTGTTTTTAGTGTGGTCTTCTGCATGAAAGAAGATGGATCTGTTTTCTTAAAACTCACCTCCGAACCATCAGATAAAAGTGCTTTTATTTCAAGTATATGCTCTCTTGTCGAACCATAAACAATGGATGTGCTACCAGAGGAATTATTACCTACCATTCCACCTATAGTTGCACGATTAGCTGTTGAGGTTATAGGGCTGAAAAATAAGCCATGTGCTTGTAAGAAATGATTTAATTCATCCCGAATAACTCCTGGCTGAACGCGAACCCATCTTTCTTTTTTATTGAACTCTAGAATTTGGTTTAACTTTTTTGAAACATCTACCACAATTCCATTGCCTACAACTTGTCCAGCAAGAGAAGTTCCTGCGCCACGAGGAATTAAAGAGGTTCGATGCTTATGGGCAAAGTGAATGAGCTTTTTTAAATCCGATTTATTTTCTGGAATGGCAACTGCAACAGGTAATTCTCTATATACAGATGCATCTGTAGCATAAATCACTTTCATCATGTCACTATGAAAAAATGCCCCTTTAAGTTCTAGCGCAAAGTCTTCTAAAACCTGATTATTTATCAATGAATTATTCATTTGTAATCTGTATCTATTTTTACTATTAAAACAGGATGGAGAAAAGCGGAAAGCGTATTGGGATATCGTCAAAGAAATGACTTAGAATAAAAACTTCTAGCAAAACCTATTTTAGGCAAAAAAGATTTTGACCTTTGGTTTCAAGTCTATTTAAATTACCATTTATATACGATCATTTGGAGAAGACCAAATCGGACAATATGTATGTGCGTCTGTAGAGGAGTTTGATTTGGAATTATCATAACAATTTTTGAAATCTTTTGATAGCGCGGTCTGAATTTTCGGCAAAACCAAAAATTCAGACTAACTCCTATTGATGCACCTCATAGCTTAGGCTACTCATAACCTTTCCCTTCTAATACTAAGTCCATTTTCCCTTGTACAATATGTATAAATTCTTTACTTTCCATAGGCTGACTAAACATGGGAAAATCCTTCTCAATCGCATTATTGTGTTCATCCATGCTCAAACTTGCACAACAATCTGTGAGCGTTATTACATTGTAGCCATTTTCATAGGCAGTGCGCATCGTTGATTCTACGCAGCAGTTCGTCAAAAAACCACCTAATGCAACATTTTTAATTCCTCTGCTTCTTAGAATAAAGTCTAAGTTAGTACTATGAAAACCACAAAGCCCACGTTTACCCTCAATCACGACATCTCCCGATTGAGGTGTCAAATCATCCACGATATTCACTCCCCAAGTTGCTTTTTTAAATGCACCATTATCTACCACTCCTTTCAATATTCCGTAAGGAGTATTTGTCAATTCGCTATAATTTTCCGCAAAAGAAATAGGAACATGAATCACCTGAATGCCTGCCTCTCGGGCCTTTTCTACAAGGCTCACTGTATTTGCCAGCATATTTGTTTGATTCATTACATCTTTTACACCATCGTAAAAGATCCCCCCTTCTGAAGTAAAATCATTCTGGAACTCAATTAGTACAATAGCGGTTTCCTTACTTTTCATTTTATTATTTTTATTTAAACAATTGTGTTATTGCCATACAAAATTCTGCAATTAAGCAAAATAGCAAGACCACATTCTTGGCAAATATTAGCACATTCTTCCCAAATGACTTGTATTAATCTATTGATGAAGGTATTTTTAACAGATGAAAAGATTAGACCCCCTACCCTTAATTCCGCTTGATCAAATTACAACATTAGTAGAACAGCGCCGTGCGTTCAACTTTAATACTTGTGAATTAAACATTTATGAAACCCGGACAGAGATCAATGACTTTCCGCTAAGTTTTAATGGTTTTACGGTCACCTCTATGTTGAAAGGAACAAAGCAAGTTCGCTTTTCAGATTTATTAGATAGAGCATATCTACCCGGTAATACCATTATTACACCTTCTTATTCCAAGTTAAATATTGATTTTCCAGAAGCTAGCTTTGAGAAACCCACTCAATGTATTGCTTTGACGATAGATAATTCATACATCAAAAAACAAATTCATGAATTTAATGAGCTATTAGATAAAGAGGGTTTTATCAAAAATTGGCGGATTTTAGAACATCCCATTCTCATACAGAATAGTGAAGATTTAGTAAATATTCATAAAAAAATCACCAGATTATCTACCTCTAATGACCCTTTCAAAGAAATACACATCAAGCTATTATTAAAAGAATTAGTCTTATGTATTTTAAAAATGCAAACTATTAGCATTTTGGATAAAAATGCTAATCAAAATACGAACAATACCCCATTTGCTGCTATCCTCAATTTCATCCGACAAAATATTCATACAGAAATTCAAATCGAGGCATTACTCAAAATCTCTTCCATGAGTAAGTCTTCATTCTATCGAGCATTTGTTAGTGAGCTAGGAATGTCTCCTTATCAACTTATTATTAATGAACGATTAAAAATTAGCAAAAGACTTTTAGTAGAAGAAAAATTGTCCGTTAAAGAAACGGCCTATGCGGTAGGTTTTTCCAGCCCTAATTATTTTACTAGATTATTTAAAAAGCATGAGGGTTTGACCCCTAAACAATTCGTTAACAAGCAATCAAAATTCTAACTCCAAATATAGCATCATGCCTAGCAAGAGCTGATCATGCGCTATATACAAGATCATCACCCATCAATTCAGAAAAATGAAAGTGAGTCATGTTTTATACAAGGTGAATAATCTAAAAAACTCCGTAAATGAATTTAGAAAAAAGGGGTTTAAGGTTGAATATGGTTCAAAAAATAAACCTCATAATGCTTTGATTTATTTCTCAGAAGGTCCTTACATAGAGCTACTCAATAAAGCACCAGTCTCCATTTTCATCAAATTAATCTTGAGATTATGGGGAAAAGGAAAGGTGGTAGATAGGTTTGAGCATTGGGAAAAAGAAAAAGAAGGCTTTTTTGAAATATGCTTTGAAAATTATGAGACGGATTTCAGAAGAGAAGAAAATATCTTAAAAGAATATGGAATTACTTTTTTTAAGACAAAGAGCAAAAGGATTGACCCTTTAAATAGAGTACTTAAATGGAAGCTTCTCTTTCCATATAATCTCAGACTTCCATTTCTAATGACATACTTCAATACAGACCCAAAACCTAAAAACTTTATTCATCCAAATGGCATTAAAAAAATAAAGCACATATCATTTGGTACAGATGAAAACCTTGTTCCAGTGATAAAAGAATTATGCAAGGATGAAATACTTGAACTATTCGTTGGCAATGGAATACAAAAGCTGATTTATGAAAAAGTAAGCTAAGGTAGGCATAGTCTTTTCTTCATATTTAAAGTTCTCTCCATTTATTTCACCCTATCATTCCAAATGAGCTCTTCTACACATATGATCCTAGTCAAAAAATACAAATCGAAAAAGAAAAGTAGTGATGTATAAATCAATAATTACCTAACCAATATTTTTATTTTGACAATTGTTACTTTGTGGTTAGGACAATTGACGAGACTAGTTTGAGTCTTATTGGTGAACTAAGATCATTTCAATCAACAAGAAAGTATCTTATAGTTATAGTCTGGAAAACATTATTCACGGCTCTACCAACTAACCATTCAATAAAATAAACAAGGAAAAGCTTATGGATAGATCGAATATAATTATGATGATTGTGATGGTATTCTCTATCGGTTGTACCACTACTTCTTCAGATGTAGGAACTGCAGCAATCATTCCCGCACCCTATCAACAAACAAATGGGAATGGCTATTTCTCAATCAATAGAAATACAAAAATCCTTGTAGAGAATAAGCAACAAGCAGAAACTTTTCGGCTTGTTTTTTCCTCCCTTAAAGAAAAGTGTGGTTGGATGCCTAAAGTTTTGATCAATCAAGGCAAAGGGGATATTATCTTTTCAACAGATCAGGCTATAAAAGAGGAAGGCTATATTCTAAGTATTTCAAAAGGAAATATTTTGCTAAAAGCCAGTTCGGGAGCTGGATTCTTTTATGCTTTACAAAGTTTGCATCAATTGATGCCAGCTTCTTTCTATTCCAAAAATCAACAAGCCATGGATGAATGCTTAGTACCAGCCATTCATGTTGAAGATGAGCCAGCTTTTGGATGGCGGGGATATATGTTAGATGTGTCTAGACATTTTTTTGAGCCTGAACAAGTAAAAAAGGTTTTAGACTTCATGGCGGAGTTGAAACTTAATCGATTTCACTGGCACTTAACAGATGACCAAGGATGGAGAATCGAAATTAAAAACTATCCAAAGCTTACCGAAGTTGGAGCATGGCGTGTCGATTATAATAATCGAGATGAAACCATCTCTGATTGGTGGGGCAGACCGGTTCAGAAAGAAGGAGAAAAAGCCACTTATGGCGGATTTTACACCCAAGAAGAAATTAAAGAAATTATTGCTTACGCAAAAGAACGATTCATTGAAGTTATTCCTGAAATCGATATGCCTGGACATGCGCAGGCTACTATCGCGGCTTACCCAGAAATTGGTTGTGTAAACGCCGCGCCCTTTGTAGCAACAGGAGGAGTTTTTAAAAACAATACCTACAACCCAGGAAAAGAAGAGACTTTCGAGTTTGCTGAGAAAATGTTGAATGAAATTATGGATATTTTCCCTTCTAAATATATCCATATTGGAGGTGATGAATGTAATAAAAGCCAGTGGAAAGTGGATCCTCATGCTCAAAAAAGGATAAAGGAGGAGGCTTTGGCAAATGAAGAAGAATTGCAAAGCTATTTTATAAATCGGATCGAGAAAATAATCAATGCTCGCGGACGAGTAATGATTGGCTGGGATGAAATCCTAGAGGGTGGCCTTGCACCTAATGCAGTAGTTATGTCATGGAGAGGAGAAAAAGGTGGTATCACGTCAGCAAAAGCGGGGCATGAGGTTATCATGACGCCTAATGCCTATTGTTACTTGGATTTGAAACAAGGCCATGATGACCTTGAACCTAACCTAGGCTATTCACAATCACTGCTATCAAGTGCTTATCATTATCAAGTAATACCAGAGGAGTTGACGGAAGAGGAAGCTACATTAGTTAAAGGTATCCAAGGTAATTTATGGACAGAGTCAATTAGTGATTGGAGCAAATTAACCTACATGACTTTTCCTAGAATTTATGCGATTGCTGAAAATGCCTGGACTCAGCAAGAAGTTAAAGACTGGGACGATTTTTCCAATAGATTACTCACGCAATTTAAAAAGTTAGATGCCCAAGGTATTCGCTATGCCGTGAGCGCTTTTAGTCCATGGATAGATCACAATGGAAATGGTCAGGAAATAGTATTCAGTTTAAAAACGGAAGTTAACAATTTAGCTATTCATTACACACTGAATGGAGACGAACCCTCAATTGAAGATGCCGTATACCATCAACCTTTTACTGTCCATACATCAACCCAGCTGAAAGCTAGAGCCTTTAAAGATTCAGTGCCCGTTGGATATTTATCGACTATGGATTTTCCTATTCATTTAGCAGCAAATCAAATAGTAAAGGGGGAAAAAGGAAAACTATACCCGGCATTAACTGATTTAAGTTATGCTAGATTACATGTAAGCGACAAAAACTGGTTGAAGTTTAAGAATGACTTTTCCACTTCCATAGATTTTGAAAGCCCCACTTTGATTAAAGAAGTGAATTTTAATTCATTAAGATATACCATATCAGGCATTTATCCGCCAAAGAAAATAGAAATATGGGGAAGTAAAAATGGCATTGATTTTTTATTACTTGGGCAGGTAGACCAACTTGAGAAAAGTTTGAAACAAGGTCGAAACAAAATAAACAATAAGGTTACTTTTGATCCAATTAGACTTTCAACAATAAAAATAAAAGCCTACGGCCATCGTCCTTTAGGAAAAGGTCATCACCGAGCAGGGCAAAATAGTATCATTGCCATTGATGAAATTGTAGTCCTTTAAAGAAAATCATCTCATTGAACAATGCACAAAATATAATCAAACAGAATACTATCAAATCCTGCTATTCTTTGAATAAAGAATGCCTACTTTATCTAAAAATACTGAAGGAATATTGATTAGATTTTATAAAAGCTCCATTAATGTGCTACATCCAAGGATAATAAAGCCTTATTAAAGTATTATGCACCTGCATTTACAATTTGGATTTAGTAGCCTTTATTGTTTGTCTAGAAGGGAAATATATAATTATATTTGCTGTTCAAAATTGATAATCCGTCATGTCCATACAAACCATAGAAGAAATGAATGGCCTAAAAGCTGCTGCAGACGCGGTAGCGATTGCTTTACGCAAAATGCAGGCCTATGCAGGGGTTGGTATGTCTACAAAAGAAATTGATGAATATGGCTATCAAATTCTCCAATCTTTTGGTGCTAATCCTGCACCAAAGAAAGATTATAACTTCCCTGGATGGACCTGTATCAGTATCAATCATGAGGCATGCCATGGTATTCCAAGTGAGCATCGTATTCTAAAAGAAGGCGACCTAGTCAATATCGATGTTTCTGCCGAACTCAATGGCTTTTATGCAGATAATGGAGGCTCTTTCATTCTTGGGCAAGACTATCAAAACTTGCAGCCTCTCGTCCGGGCCTCTCAAGATATTCTGCATTTGGCTTTAGCCAAAATCAAACATGGCGTTCGAATCTCAGCAGTTGGTGGATTAATCGAGAAGGAGGCAAGAAAACGTGGTTTTCAAGTTATTCGTAACATCTGTGGTCATGGAATTGGCCGTAAGCTTCATGAAAGTCCTGACGAAATTCCATGTTATCGTGATCTTTTTAATAGAGAGCGGTTTACAAAAAATGCTGTTGTCGCTATCGAAACCTTTATTTCGACAGGTGCCAAGTACGTTTATGAAGAAGAAGATGGATGGACACTATCAACTGATGATGATAGCTTTGTTGCACAACATGAGCATACCATTGTTGTCACAGAAGGTGAACCCATAATTTTGACGATAGAAAATGGTATTTAAAGATGCAAGGCCCCAATCCAAGTACAATATTTCCATTAGTTCATTATGATCGTTTGTGTTTTTTAAAAAACATTATAAATCATCCAAATATCCAAATAGGTGATTACACCTATTACGATGACTTTGAAGACGTAGCAAATTTCGAAAAGAATGTCAAGTACCACTTTGATTTCATCGGTGATCAATTGATCATAGGCAAATTTTGTATGATTGCTTCTGGTGTCACCTTTATAATGAATGGAGCCAATCATTTACACGAAAGTGTGTCAAGTTATCCCTTTGCTATTTTTGGAGATGGATGGGAAGAGGCGATGGTAGGCAAGTCTTATCCCACAAAAGGCAATACCACAATAGGCAATGATGTATGGATTGGATACGATGCTACGATTATGCCAGGAGTGAAAATTGGCGATGGTGCTATTATTGCAACTAAAGCCGTAGTGACAAAAGATGTAGCCCCTTACTCCATTGTTGGTGGTAATCCTGCCAAAGAGATCAAAAAACGATTTTCTCAAGAAGAGATTGACTTTTTACTCGATATTCAATGGTGGGACTGGCCAGTGGAAAAAATCACCAAACATATTCGACTATTGACTGGAAATATCCAAGAACTAAGACGGCAGTTAAATAAGGAGCTCCCTTAGCACACTGTAATTTAAGTTTATGGAATTTTGAACCAGCTGATTTTTAATCAGCTTAAGGCGCAGTAGAGTCTCATAGCCATAGCTATGAAGGCGAGTACGCAAGGCAGAGCTGAGTAAAAAGATGTCTTCAAAATATTAAGCATTCCACTCCTTGATAGCGATCAAACTCAAATCAAAATACAAACGAATATTTAATCGGTCACTTTGATTATTTATAGAGATTACCTTTATTAAAAGTTATGAAAGGTACAGGTAGAATTGAAAAGCGCAATAAAAGACTTAGAAAATACCGATTAAATATAAAAAACTTCCGAACAAATCGTCAAAATCTCATTTGATCGAATAGCTTTGTGAAAATGGGATTTTTTTTTGCAAATTGCAAGTGTAAGCATTGAACAATCATTTTTGATGAACGAAGTTATTGACCTCTACAGTAGTGTTGTAATTCAAATCGCAACTCCTTACAGCACGGGAACTGGCTTTTTACTAAAAGACTACAACTTGATTGTAACTAATGAGCATGTAGTAAGAGACAATAGTGAAGTAATCATTAAGAGTACTCATCTAGAACGTCAATTGGCAAAGGTGCTTTTTATTGATGAAAGTTATGATTTAGCTTTTATAGAAATAGCTTCTACAAAAACGCAGGATTTTCCCTTAATCAAGTTGGCTGTAGATAAAGAGATAAACCAAGGAGACCGCATTTTGGCCGTAGGTCATCCATTTGGATTGAAATATTCTGCCACTCAAGGAATTATTTCGAACGTGCTACATGAGAGAGGGGACATCAACTATATTCAGCATGATGCTGCCCTAAACCCAGGGAACAGTGGTGGACCTTTAGTTAATCTTTCAGGCGAAATTGTGGGTGTAAATACCTTTATTATTGAAGATGGAGACAATATCGGCTTCTCTTTACCAGTTAATTATCTATATGAGGTTCTAGAAGAATATAAAAAAGTTAAGCCCTTGATCAGCATTCGCTGTCATAGCTGTTCTAACTTAGTAAGCGAGCAAACACTTGACGCCGGATATTGTCCATTTTGCGGTACAAAATTGTTGTTACCCTCACAAGTGGAACAATACGAGCCAATTGGTGTTAATCAAACCATAGAACAACTACTACAGGAGGTTGGACATCAAGTGCAACTATCTAGAATTGGCCCTAATAATTGGGAAATCGAAGAAGGCAGTGCAAAAATAAGTATTTCTTATTACGAAAAGACAGGTCTTATCACTGGAGATGCTTATCTTTGTTTATTGCCTAGAGATAAAGAAAAAATAAAGCCCCTTTACGAATATCTACTCAAACAAAACTATGAAATTGAAGGCCTCAATTTCAGTATTAAAGGAAAAGATATTATATTGTCTTTGCTTATTTACGACCGCTACCTCAATGTAGATACAGGGATACAATTATTTAAACATCTTTTCGAAAGGGCTGATTATTTCGACAACATATTAGTCGAACAATACGGTGCTCGTTGGAAAAATGATGAGGAAGGCAATATAAGCAACTCCTAAGTTCTTCAATCTCAAATGGTTTAATCGTGTATACTGGACTTTTATTTTAGTGAAATTTGATTGTAAGAAACAATTCAAGCAGCGTTTCTATTCGTCTAAGAGTCCAGATAAATGACAAAGATGGGGTCTAGAGTATCTAAATATGAACGACCGTTTACTAAACATATTTGTCTTTTAACAGAAAATATTCTTTTCATTTGAAACACATTCATTATTATTGTGGTTCAAGTTGAGAAGCCTTATAAACAATTAGTTTGGAAGTAGTTTTACAAATAATCATTTTATGAAAAGATTCAAATCGCTTCTGGTTGCCTGCATGGTTTTGCTCGGGGGGGCCACACTGAGCGCGCAGGACATTCATTTCTCCCAATTCTATATGTCACCACTAAATTTAAACCCTGCTATGACTGGGGTAATGAACTGTAATATTCGTCTGGTTGCCAATTACCGTAACCAATGGGCGAGTGTGTTGCGTTCTAATGCATATAGCACTTACTCTGTTTCTTATGACCAACGAATTCCTGTAGGCCGTTATGACTATTTTGGTGTGGGAGGTACATTCTGGGGAGATAGAGCAGGTGAAGCTAACTTCGCTACTATTACAGGAAAACTTTCATTTGCATATAGTAAAAAAATGGGTGGTGGCCGTAACGATGGCCAATATCTAGTTGTAGGTGCCGAAGCAGGTGCGGCTCAACGTAGTATTGACTTCCTGAAGCTTCGCTGGGGACTACAGCACGATGGTGCTGGTGGATTTGACCCTAATGCTGACCCGATGGAAGGAGGTTTTGATCGTGATAATTTCTTATTCGCTGATATGGCAGCTGGCTTACTATGGTTCATGGTATTTGACAAAAACAACAGCTTATATCTTGGCGGTGCTTTCCATCACTTAAATAGATCTAACCAATCTTTTGATAGTGATGCAGAAGATTTATTATACAGTCGTTTTACATTCCACGCAGGTGGTGATTTCTTGACTAGCCCAAGATTTGGTATTTCTCCAGGTGTAATTGTAATGAGTCAAGGACCATCTTTCCAAGTAAATGCAGGTACAAACTTCAAGTTTATCCTTGGCAATAGCCGCTTGAACTACCAAGCCTTCCAATTTGGTTTGTGGACTCGTATATCTAACAAAATTGAAACTGGTGTATTAAACGATGCAGCCATCCTTTCGACTCGTTTTGACTACAACAATTTCAGCCTTGGATTTAGCTATGATATCAATATCTCTCCACTTCGTCCAGCATCTAATGCTAATGGTGGGTTTGAATTTGGTTTGATTTACAAAATCTGTGGCCCAGAAAAAAGAAATGTTTACTGCCCTAATTTCTAATCGAAATTATGACAGTTTAAGATATTGGGTAGGAAAGCTCAGGCTTTGTAAATCCCAAGTTAAAATATCCCACAGCTTCAATAGAGTCTGTGGGATATTTTTTTGAATTATACAAAAACTATTATCTTCGTTATATAAACGACAAAGAACAGGGATATACAATTTCAATCAATTTTTAGTGCATGACCTATCCCGCATTATAATAAAAAGAAGTCCTCTACCCCAAAACGAATAACAAATCCTTTATCAAGGATTAAATTTCTACACTAATCTATGAGAAAAAGTCGTTTCTGAATTAGGAAATTTCTTAATATTTCCGTTTCGTTACACGAACTCTAGAGTAAACTAAGGTTTACTTCATTCATAACTTAAATAAGGTGATGCACAAACTTAGTATGAAGGACATCTTCATACCTTATTGGTTTTACAAAAAAATATAAACATGTTTGGTAATAACAACAAGAAGGAGGCAGGAAAATCAAAGAATGGAACAAACGGTGGCTCATCTAATGGTCATTCCTTAAACAGTCTTGTAACTGGTTCAAGTGTTGAAGGGACCATCAAAGCAGAAAGTGATTTACGAATCGATGGTAGCATCAAAGGTACTTTGATCTGTGAAGCACGGCTTATCATTGGTCCAAGCGGATATGTAGAAGGTGACGTACAATGTCAAAGCGCAGTGATCGAAGGGAAATTTGAAGGAAAATTAGTTGTAAAAGAGCTGCTAAACGTTCGTGAAAAGGCCGTGATCAATGGAGATGTTTATACTGGAAAATTAGTCGTTCAACCAGGTGCTGTATTTAATGTCACTTGTACCATGGGAAACGGTAAGCCAGCAGGTGCTTCAAAAAGTGCAGCTAGTTCCAAAAACGAAAAATTAGGCGAATCTGCCAAAGCAAATAGTGCAAGATAAAGATCCAAATCATACCAAACCGAATCGAGAGCGTGCCCAAGCTTATATGAAGTACTCGGGCATGGCCATTCAAATGGGTATCATTATATTGATAGGGGCGTTCATTGGGAAAAAGTTGGACGCTTATTTTCAAACTGAACGCCCTTATCTCACTAGCTTATTTGCTTTAATTGCTATTTTTGCAGCTCTTTATCTTAGTTTAAAAGATTTATTTACTAAGAATGACCAAAAATAGCTTTGCATGCAAACCAAAACATTTATTCTTCAACTTCTTATCACCACAATTCTCACAGCAGGTCTTCTCTTTGCTCTCCATCAGGTCGATAAAGTAAAACCGTATTTTTTATTTTCATGGATCAGCTTAGGCATTTTTGTAGTGCTTAGCGCGATTATGTACTTTGTTGGCCAACAAGCAGCTCAAAGTGATAACAAATATACTTTTACCAATACCATACTTGGATTTACAGTTGGAAAACTCTTTCTTGCTATTATGGTTATTTTAGGATATGATCAACTAGCTGAACCTAGTAGTAAGTTCTTTATCATTCCATTTTTTGTAGTTTATGCCGTGTTCACAGGTTTTGAGACTTATGTAATGATGAAACTAAGCAAGGCTGCAAAAACTTAACTTAGTCAATTACCCTTGCCAAAATATATCAAAGATGTACAAAATTATTGTTGATGATCAACACGAGTTTGATAGCACACAATTAGAAGATTTAGATGCTATTGCTGATGGAATTAACCAATTCCATATCCTTCATGATAATAAGGCGTATCGCGCAGAAATTTTCGATCAAAATCCTGTAGATCGTAAATACGCTATCCGGGTGAATGGTACTATCTATCAAGTAGCAATAAAAGACGAGTTTGACTTATTAGTCAAAAAACTTGGACTATCGGCTACAGGTACACAACAAGTAAAAGATATTAAAGCACCTATGCCTGGCTTAGTACTTGAAATTATGGCAGAAGTTGGTCAAACAGTAGAGAAAGGTACACCACTACTCATCTTAGAAGCCATGAAAATGGAAAATGTAATTAAAGCTCCAGGTGAAGGTGTGGTAAAGGAAATAAAAGTAGAGAAAGGACAAGCTGTTGATAAAGGACAGTTATTAATTGAGATGGAGTAACTCCTCCCTCTATATACCATATTTTATCCCCAATACAATACTTCCAGGAAACCTTTGGAACACATTGGTTTCTTGGTATTGCCAGTTAAAAGTGGTATTAAAAATTGTATTTGGCATGAGGTTAAGAATATCTCTAAAAGCTATTCTTACAGTCCATTTTTTATCAATTGGATAAAGAGCTTCTCCATTCCAAATAATAAAACGTTGTTGGTCACTATTATTTTGTCCCAGAATGAATGTAAGGTCCGTTTTAAAAAACAATTTTTTTACATTTAAACGAATGCTCCCTTTAAACGAATGATTCAAAAATTGCCCTTTAGTTTGCACAAGCTTTTGAGTAATGGCTGACAAACCATATTCGAACATAAAATTGAAGCTCTCTCTAAAGTTTGATTTAAAATTCACTCTTGACATATATTGATTCAATTCCGTTATTGCGTCTCTATCTTTGAATGAGACTAAATTTAACTGACCTTCTATTCGAAAAATAATCTTAGAATCAAACAAGTTTTGCGCTGCCCAGATTGTCCAGTTTAGTCGTGATTGTGATTGAATTATTTGTGGAGCTTGAATAATATACTCCTTCTGATTTCTTGTAGTAAAAACTAAAGGATTACCTTGGTTTTCAATAGATAAAGAGCTAAATACTCTTTTACTTGACAATGGGTTAAACCAGAAATAAGTTAATACTACATTTTTTTTCCTATTGACTATTCCAAACTGTAAGTCATTTACTAATAAGGTATAGTCATTAATGAGTTGAAAATTGCGTAAGGAATATAATGGATCTGTTAAGGATTGACTTAAACCAGCTTTTATTAGCAAAAAATGTAATCGAGAAAAATTATATCTAGCTTGTAATTCATGTTCAAATAAATCATATTTCCAAGTCTCTTTTATTAGTTCAACATTCTCATTATTAATAGTTCCTATATATCGGATCAGCCAATCCTTTTCTTGGTAAGACACCTTTAAGCTTGAATGTAAGATTCGATTATTCAAACTAGATTTTATTCGTGGACTTTCAATTGTAGAAATTGAATCTGTATAAATAATAGAGTTCCTTCTTATTTTATAATTTATAGTTCCCTCGAAATGAAATGCATTAGGATAGAACGCCCATATCAATGAGACATCTGCCAAATTTTCATAGCTTTGATTTTTTTGAGGAGAAAACGCTTCTGGGAAACTGCCGAAAACATTGGGTAACTCTAAACTAAGTTCATCACTTTTCCTTTCGTGTGAAAATTGAGTCGAAAATTTAAGCAAATGTGAATCAAAAACTTTACGATTCCAGTTTATCCTAGGATTTAACATCTGTTTTTGGCGAAAGCTATTCCAATTACTTATCCATGAAAGATTATTCAAAAATCCCAAGGACTCAGCACTATGAATATTTCTTGAATGATGAATTGGTACATCTATTTCTAAAGTGCTTTTATCATTAATCTTCTTTTGATAGGTTAAATCACAAGAAAAATAAGGTAAGGTAAAATCAGCATTATTCTGGCCAACAAAAAGATCATTTGATCTTAAATATCTTCTATCTTGATCCACCATAGAACCTCTTAAGAAATAGCTGCTTAAAATAGAAGCTTTCCCTTTAGCACCTCCCTTAAAATCTATTTCCCAGTTTGATGCTAATAAAGTTTCTATACTTTTTTGTTCATTATCCGCTTTTTGGAATCCATCTGGGATTAAATCACTAAGCTGATTAACCCTTTTAGCATTAGAAATTAATGAAGATTGGAGATAAATAAAATCTTCTAGCGCAATAGTAGGTTCACCCAAATTGTTCGATCGAAGAAAATTAGTAGTTCCTATTTTTTTATTTACTTTAATTACAGTTAGTTCAGATTCATATTTTGACTGAAGTCCTACTGATAAAGCAATATCTCCACTCCAAGTCCCTTTTGCATCCTCTGTCATTACTAAATTTAAAGCAATTTTATCAGACCATATCTTAGAAAGTTGTTCGTTAAATGGCTTATAGTTTTCAATAACTTCTACCTTCTGGATATCCTCAGCACTTAAATTTTGTGTTGTTAATTCATGCTGATTGTTAAGGATATCTTTACCTTCTAATAAAAGTTGATCTACCCTCTTTCCATTATATTTTATCTGGCCACTTTCAGTGACTTCGAAACCAGGAACCTTATCTAATAAATCTCCAAATGTCTGATCGGTTTCTGATTTATAATGCTGAATATTAAATATGGTCGTATCACCTTTTTCTACTTTAGTAATACGCTCAGCATTAATAATAATCTCCTCTATTTGATTATTTAGCGGTGTTAAAACACATCTAATCGATTCCTTTAACAGAGAATCAGATACTTGTATACTTAGTTCTTGATAGGCTAAATAGTTTATTTTTAGTTGAACTGCAGCTTGAGAATAGGATAACTCCCAATTCCCTTTTTCATTTGAAAAACCATAAGTCAAAATTTGTTCAGCACTATCCAATAACACTAAGCTAGCACCAAATAAAGGGTTCTCCAGAGAATCTGTAACACTTCCATAAAGTGTTTGAGCGAGACTGATATTTGAACTTAATAGAAAATAAATAATCAATATCCAACGCATCAATCTTTAATTTTTCTTTTTCATCTTTTCTAAAGAAATTACCTTTTTACGATTTGGTAAATCAATGCTTGTATTACTTTGTTTCTGTTTAATCTCTTTTGCTTTAATTGTTTTTCCTTGGTCTAAAAACTCCATTTGTAAAATCATCCCAGGTAAACCACTATAATTTTCAGGCCCATCACTGATAGGAATTTTTAAGGAAAACCAAGCAATAATATTTTCTTTTTTATGAATTGCCTTTATCGTAGGAAAACCACAAATTGTTTGTTGGCTAGAGTTATCAATCTGCCAATCTGAATGTGTCAACAGTTTTTCTTCAATCTTCTCATCTGACTTCATCCGTGATGAAATCATCATATAAACATTTTTATTAAAATCTTTATAATAGTCAAATGAAGAAAATCTAGCACTACTTCCCTCTGGTACATCAGAGGTCTGATAGAGATAAGAAGATTTTTGATTGCTCACTATAAATTTGAAATAGTGCTTACTTTTCTTTTGATCTTCAACAATTTTTTTGAGAAATGCTTTTTGAGAAGCCTTAAGTGTGTTCGAATTAAGTTGATTTAACTTCTTTTGAACCTCTGTGCCATCTCTATTCATTTCAAAAAGTACTTCGACTGTTTGGCTTTCTACTACATTAATACAGAAGAGGCTGAACGTTAATATCAGAAATAGATTTTTCATGTAGCAATTTATATTCTCTGACAATTAAAATATTAGTTATCATAGGATCTTAAAATTAAGACCCTATAGTCTAAAAAATTAGATTCTGTTTTTATACTATGTTAAAATGAAAGAATAAATTCATTTTTGTAGTAATAACTTTTCCTATTTCTACAATAGCTAATCTCTGCTCCAAGATTCCTTAACTCATCTAAATATTTAAAAACTGAAGCCCTTGATATGCCTAATTTTATGGCCAGTTTTTGTGGAGTTCCAGTCCCCCTAACCGTAATTAAATAGTGCAAGCGTTTTACAAGCATAAGTTGTTCTGAAAAGGTCATTTGTTCAATAGTTTGTATTTTAAATAGCTTTGTTATCCAATGATAATTTATAACGCATTACTACATTATTAGAAATATCATTAAATAAAATGTCTAAGCTGTTTTATCTAAAATTAAAATGTGTTGAAACTTTTTTAATTAGTAGATTTATAAACTTAATTCCAACAAATAGTGGTGTGCTCTGAAAACAATAATACTCTAAAAAATAGAGAATTACAACTTTAATAATTATTATACAGATAAGAGTCTTTACTTGTTAAATTTTCAATCTTATATAAAATGGCATTGTCAGATAGTACACGATATAATTTATGAATACCATTCGATTATCCTATACACCCACTCTAGATCAAAAAACAAAATTAGGAGATAAGAATTATTTTACAATAACTTTCTGAGTATAGCGTAATCCAGCTTCGGATATAAAACTCAAAAAATATACTCCTGCGGACCAAGAATGTGTCTCTATTTCAATTTTCTGTTGCCATCCAGATCTATTGCTAAATTCGTCCCTATAAACTTCTTGTCCACTGGTATTCGTAATGAATATTGTCCCTTTTTGGAAGACCGTATCATCTATACGAACACTTAAGAAGTCTTTGCTCGGATTTGGATATACAGCTACTATATTTTTAGATTTAGCAGAAGTGGTATGAAGAGGCATGTTACAACTTAGAGGAGAAAACGCTCCATCCCAGTAGGCAATATGATTAAACGTATCATTATTGATAGTTTTGAAGCCTCCCGAGATATAAAGCCGATCACCAATTACTGCGGCCTTGTCAATTCTTCCATCAAATTCAAAGTCATATCCGCACCATTGTTCTCCATCCCAGCTTGCCATATTTTGAGCAGGAATACCTCCTCCTACAGAATCAAATAATCCAAATACAAAAAGCTTATTATCATATACAATCATTTCGGTAATATTAGCTAGTTCTGAATCAAAACTACCTCCTACTGCATCAAATGAACCACTATTAAAACTCATAATAGCATTTCCACTTGAAACCTTAAAACCACCGCCCACATAAATTTGATCTTTGTAAACGGTAATAGCACCAATATCGTCAGTTGGCCCTAA
The DNA here is from genome assembly GCA_022448955.1 of Saprospiraceae bacterium. GTDB lineage: Bacteria > Bacteroidota > Bacteroidia > Chitinophagales > Saprospiraceae > JALEHC01. The sequence goes on along the minus strand of JAKVCU010000003.1, from coordinate 29,842 downwards.
GATTCCTTGATCTGGAAGATTCCAGTTTGTTCCATCATACCACGCAAAATCAACTGTATTTGTTCCTCCTGAGGAAGCCATAAAATTGCCCCCAACATAAATTTTCCGTTGTGACTTACAGCATCTGTAATTGCTGCAAAATAGCTATTGGGAAATGCAAAAGGGAAATGAAGAGAAGCAAGCGTTTGGCCATCCCAGATGGCAGCACTAAAAGCAGTATCCTGTTCAATAGTTTGGAATATGCCAAAAATATACAAGGCTTCATCATGCTCTAGGAATTTCCATACAACACCACTTGAGCCTGAAAAAGAGTGTAACCCAGTACCTACTGGGCTCCAATTTTGGCCATCCCATTTGGTTCAATTCCTCCTATACTAAAGCCAGTAGGAGAACAATACACTTCGTCTTGAAATTGAATGACAGATCGAACAGTTGGACAGCTTGTAATGCAATAATCTACTCCATCGCCTAATGAGTGAAACTGAGTCCCATCCCATCGAGCAATTCCATTAACCTCTGTCATTCCCGCTTGCTCAAAGCGACCAGATAAATATAATTGCCCAGTCAAGGTATCAGCGTACAAATCATTTATTTGCCAATCAGTGCCATCTAATAAACTTCCCCAAGATTGAGCCTGAATTGTCAGATTGATTAGTAAGAAAAATAAAAAGCTAAAATAATTCATCGTTTATATATAGCAATAAATAATGTTCTTTATTTACTTACCCAAATCTTTTCTACAAAGAATTTCTTCGTCTTTTCATCCATGACTTTTAGGAAATAGATGCCTGTTTCTAACGCTCCTACGTCTAAGGTTTGTTCATTTTCTAAGAAAGACTTAATTAGTCGTCCTTTCGCATCAAACAATTTCAGTTCTAGATTTAAATTACCTGTATAATCTAAAAATAGGAACTCGCTTGCTGGATTTGGATAAATATTTATGGCTACTCCTTGAAGTTCATTTATTTCAGTCACAGCATCATTGCCATCACAGTCTTCATCTATACCATTATTAGGTATTTCCTCCGCGTCAGGATTGATATTGGCATTCGTATCATCACAATCTGTTTCTGTGGTAAAACCATCACCATCTGCATCAACAAAGACCATAAATACCTGCGAAAAAGTATCGGTTATTCCACAATTTGAAACAGTTAAAGTAACCGTATAAGTCCCTTCTACTGCATATTCATGGACTGGATTTTCTTCCGCTGAAACGTTGCCATCACCAAAATCCCACACCACTTCACCTACATAAGCAGAAGTATTCGTAAAGGTCAATTCATTAATATCTTGCTCTACTTCAAAATTGGCGACAGGATCGTAGTCCCCAATATTCCATTCCTCTAAGTCGTCGTAGACGACTAATTTTACAGCATTCTTAATATCGTTAGCCATTTCCTCACTTAGAGAGCTATTAAATGTGATTAAGGTAGGATCTTTTTGAAAGATGATTGTGTAAAAGGTAATTGCAGCAAGATATGAACCTCTAATCGTCGGATGCGAACCATCTCCCGTGTATAAATCAATTTCTGGATGATTATCCCTAATGTAATGCCATACCTCTCCAACTGGAGATACGTATGCTTCATTGTCATCTGCCATGATACGATACCTCAAATTCAACATGCTATCCATTCCTTCATAGGTACAAAGCCATGGAAGAATATCACAATTACTTTGATCTCCATTTTCTCGTCCCCAAGTCATATAAAATATAGGGCGTGTACAAGCATTGTTTGATCGAATAGAATCGCATAAAATAGCTGCAAAAGGATAGACCTCATTTTGGACTTGCCAATCACCAAAAGAAGGTAACTGACTCTGTTCTTGTAGGACAACATGATCCCAATCTTCCGATTTGATTTTATTTAAGGCATTTTGATTACTTGCATGATCACTTAGCCTAGCGCCACCTGGCGTATGCTTCTGATGAATCAGCGTGTCTCCTACAGACAAAGCAGCATTAGCTGTTAACTGCGGTAGATTATTATAATTGGTATAACTATTCCCAATGAAAAGAACTTTCTTTGTTTGGGCACTAAGGGAGAGTGAAATAGATAAGAGAAAGAATAAATGTATTGACTTCATTTCTGAAAAGCTTTAAAAACGCCCTTCTCTTCCTAACATTTAGATGTTTATTTTTATATATCGCTTAGTGTTGTAATGTTAATGCAAGAACGACAATTAACAAATAAATTCGTTGTGTAAAGTTTGAAACTTCACACAACGAGTAAACAATATAAGTTATAATGACTTATTTACTTATTATTCTTAAAGGTATTCAAACCACAATCTAGAAAATCTGCGTAATCTTCTACACCTTCTTTGTATCCCCTTGGTGCTGCTAGCACCTTCTCATCCGGAGACATCATTACGTAGAGTGGTTGAGAGTTCTGTTCAAAGTTCACAATTTGGAAATCTGCCCACATATCTCCTACCCTTCTCAACTTCGTCTGCCTTGGCTCAGAGAATAAGATATTTTCTAATTCTTTTCTATCATCTACATACAAGGAAATGAGCACGTAATTTTCTTGAATATTATCTCTTACCTTATCCGCAATCCAGATATGCTCTTCTGTTTTACGACAGTTTACACACCCATAACCTGTAAAGTCTAATAATACGGGCTTATTATTTTCTTTGGCGAAAGCCATACCTTCATAATAATCCTTGAAGCAATCTAAATTATTCGCACACTTCGTAAATGAAGGATATTTCGCTTTAATCGTAGCATCAACTTCTGCCTCTGGCAATAAAATATTGTACTGTGATGGAGGTGCCAATCCACTCATCAACTTCAATGAGTTGTACGACTTGGTCACATCATTTAAGAAGAAGCCAGAAACTAAATATACCGTCAAAGCTAATGAACCTACGGCAAAGAATCCACGTGTAGGAGATAGCTTCTTCATTGGGCTATCATGTGGAAACTTGAATAAGCCAAATAGGTATGCAGTCATAGCTGCAAAAATGATTACCCATAAGCCCATGAATACTTCATAAGGTAAGATATTCCAATGCATAGTCATGTCTGCAACAGAAAGGAATTTTAGCGCAAGCGCCAATTCCAAGAACCCAAGTACCACCTTTACAGAGTTCATCCAGCTACCAGAGCGAGGTAAAGAATTTAACCAACTTGGGAAGGCTGCAAATAAAGTAAATGGAATCGCTAAAGCACTAGAAAACCCAAGCATCACAACGAATGGCCCTAAAGAACTAGTTGCTGATTGGACTAATGCTGAACCAATAATTGGCCCTGTACAAGAGAATGAAACTAATGCCAAGGTAAATGCCATGAAGAAAATCCCTAAAAGACCTCCTTTATCTGCCATGGTGTTACTCTTATTGGCCCATGAGCTAGGTAATGTAATTTCATAGTATCCAAAGAAAGAGAAAGCAAAGAATACAAAAATCAAGAAGAATAATGTATTCGCAATCCAGTTCGTAGATAACAAGTTTAAGGCTGTCGCCCCAAATACCCCTGTAATGATCAAACCAATGGATACATAAATTACAATAATCGATAATCCATAGATAAGTGCATTACGAATTCCACTTCCTTTTTCTTCACTACTCTTCGTAAAGAAACTTACCGTCAAAGGAATCATTGGGAATACACAAGGTGTCAATAAAGCCACCAAACCACCTAAGAATCCAAGAACGAATGTCCATAATAGATTGGTTCCTCTTGCTACATCTTCCACTCCACAATCACCTACCGGTGCTTCATATGTTGAACGAATCGTTTCTCTCGTTTGATTAATCGATGAGCCATCTCCTGGAGGTAAAAACCCAGGCGTATTATTAGCTACTGCTTCGCCATTTAAGTTAAACACATAATTGACCAACTGTGGCGTCAAGCATTTTTCATCATCACAAGAAGTAAATTCAATCTCACCTTTAATTGGTATATTGATATCATTGACCTTTACTTTTTGATTAAATACAACTGGTCCTTTGATGAACTTGATTACAATGGCATTATCGAATAATGGATCGGGACCTTCTTTCTTCTTACCTTCCTCTGTCATATCAGCTGCTAGCTCATAGTGAGCACCTTCTTCCCAGTAGTAATAAGTTGGGATAGGTCCATCTTCTTCAGAAGTAAATAAAGAAGGAAGTGTCCAACCTTCTTCAATATCTGCTTTGAAAGTTAGTTCATATTCTGTGTCACTCAACTTTTCATGCGAAAAACTCCAAGTAACAGGGTTTTCCATTTTATCAGAAGAAATAAGGTTAACATCACCCTCTTCTTCTTGGCCTGCTATGGCTTGCCCCTTATCATTGGCATCTTCTGTGCTCTCTGAAATTTGTGAAGGCTCTTTATCATCCGTACTCGTCTCCATATCATTAGTACTTGCAACTTCATCCTTTGCAGTAGCTTCCGCTAAATCAAATGAAAAGTCAACACTTGTCGGAGGTAAGCAGCGCTCGCTATCGCAAGTCATAAACTCTAGATAACCTACAATCGGCTTAGAAGCATCTGTTACTTTTACTCTTTGAGAAAACTTAACAGGGCTTTTGATGTACTTAATCACCACCACATTGTCAAATAATGGATCTGGACCTTCCTTCTTTTTACCAGATTCTGCTACTTTACCTTCCTTTGTAAAGTGGTCACCTGCATCAAATTCAAAATAAGTTGGTACAGGACCATTATCGTCTGTAAACTGTGAATAAATCGTCCATCCTTTTTCCATGGTAGCGGTAAAGACGAGATCATATTCAGTGTCACTAACTTTTTCAGAAGTCATTTTCCAAGTGACGGGGTCATAAATTTGTGCATTTAGACCTACTGCAAAGAGGATAGCACAGAGTAAAAACTTGAATCGCATAATCAACTACTGTTTTATGTCCATTTAAAGCCCTGATGAAATTACTTTAAATGGTTAAAGTATTCGTTTTTAATTTCATACATATCAACGACTATCGTTCAGCCTTTGGGAAAATGATTGTATATATTCTATTATCAGATGATTCTTAGGAAGAGAAAGCTGTCTACAATTTTTCACTACTAGTCTACAGCAATTTGCAATAGCTTCTTTAATCAATAAAAAAGTCTTTATCCATCACTTAAGCATTGTGAGATCAAAAATAGTAGAACACTTTTTTCTGTCCAAGTATAAGCTCAAATTTGGTCGGGTAATTAACCGATTTAGCATGAAAAAAGGTTCATATTTAAATATTTAGTACTTACACTTCATGCTTTAGTTTAGTTCAAAAGCGAAATCAATCGCCTTAGGAGGCAAACATTGCGCATTGTCGCAAGTCATAAACTCTAAATAGCCTTTTAGATTCGTAGCTCCATTAATCAGTTTGACTTTTTGACGAATGATCATTTTATGGGCAAACTTCACTAATTCCATATCAAACATATTATCATAACCCTCAATTTTTTTTCCTCCTTCCTCCGTCGCTTGTTCTAGAATTGTCACCCCTAGCTTGTCAGCAAAATATAGAGAAGTAGGAATAGGTCCGTCTTCACCAATATATTGGGAGTATACATACCATCCATCATTGATCTCTGCTTTAAAAACTAATTCATACGTATTCAGATCAACTTTTTCAGCGCTGAAATCCCACTTTACTGGATTCAGCTGAGCAGTTAAAGGAGTATTTGCGCAAGCAAAAAAGGCAATCAAAAAAATCCAAATCTTCATGCTATCACTATTGTTGTTGGACTACAAAATTAAATGTACAAACAGGAAAAGCAAGCTAATCTTTGTACGATAATAAAAGATTAACAATTTGAATTTAACTTCTTTCTTGTAAGACAAGGAATGTTAAAAAAGATAACTTAGATAAGCTTTGAAAATACTATTTATATTTATTCAATTATTAACCCATCATTACTTTCGAAGTACTTAATAAAGATTCAAAAAGAATTCTACCGTCAGTATTCCCCAAGATATCTTCAGAGGCACGTTCAGGGTGTGGCATCATACCAAATACATTGCGTTCTGCATTACAGATTCCTGCAATATTTAGCGTAGAACCATTTGGATTAGCTTCTTCTGTAATTTCTCCGTTTTCGTCGCAGTAGTAGAAAAGAATTTGGTCATTATCTTGAAGCTGCTTTATGGTTGCTTCATCTGCATGGAAACGTCCCTCTGCATGTGCGATAGGAATTTTTAGCGCTTTATCTAAATTGATATGTGCTACGATAGCAGCATTATTAGTTGGTGATTTTAGGTGAGTATTTTTACAAATGAACTTTTGGTTGTTGTTACGAAGTAATACCCCTGGCAATAGGCCAGTTTCGCATAAAATTTGGAAGCCATTACAAATCCCCCACACAAAACCACCTTCATTTGCAAATTTCACGACAGACTTCATGATTGGGCTGAATTGTGCAATAGCGCCTGCACGTAGGTAGTCTCCATATGAGAACCCCCCAGGGAGTACAATACAATCGCCTTTACCAAAGTCAGAGATATCTTCATCTTTATGCCATAACTTCACTACTTCTTGCCCCATCACTTCCGAAAGCACATGAACCATGTCATCATCACAATTAGAACCTGGAAAAACGACTACACCAAACTTCATAACGTCTATAATTTTAAGTAGTTAGGCATAAATTAAAATAAAACATAATATTTTATACCTCTTTGATAGCCGCAAAATTAGTTAAAAAAAACTAGGCTTATTCAATTTTGTAAAGAGAAGTTGCTGAAATTTTGTTCAGATCATCAATGATCTGGACCGAGCTAGTAGAAAAGTAAGCTGATTACTAAGGATTCGTAAAAATCTTTAGCTTTCTGAGTCTACGAACATAAAAAGATTTTAGAGCATCTTTAATTTTTCTGACACATAGAAATCAAAGCTTTGAGAACTATACCGTTCGATTGGATCAATCACATAGCTCGCTAAGCTCCACCACAAATCATTAGCCAAGACCCTTTCTTTAACAGCTGTTGGACTCAAATCGTTGGCTTTCCTTTTGAATAAAAGTTATACATATGATCATACCAAATATGGATAATATTGTATTAAAAGGATAGAGAGGATCGCCAGAAAATACCAAGTTTCTGCCCATCTATTGGCAATAGCCGTCAAATTAAGCGATAGAAAAATACCAAGCGGAATACCCAAAGCTAAAAGTTGCTCTAAATAAAAGGCTTGATGAAAAGCAAAAATCAATAAACTGCTTAGCAGTACCCAATAAAAGATATCAATCTTTTTTTGCACATCGATATTTTTCTTTGCAGTATATACCCTGTAGCTTAATACAGTCAATGCAATAAATAGAACAAAAAGTAAAATTTTCAAAACTGAAGAAAAACTCAAAGCTAAAGGAAAAAAGCTAATCACTCCAACCCCTGCAAATTGTACCTCCCAAAAATGATGCAAGTCATCCATCAAATAGAAGCTTACTCCCAGCAAAAAGTAAGGAATGATAACCCCACTAAAAAAGGCAATTCTTTCCCCCAACCTAAAAGGTCGCAATATCCTAAAGCCAATCATCATTCCTAAAGTAAAGCCTAAGTATGGAACATAGCAAAAACTTGCGATCGCTAACCAAAACCCGACATTAAAGATGCGATCACTACAGGCTGTTTTTTTATAGGTTTGCAGCAACTCAAGAATAGCAAGAAGTAAAAACGTATTTGCAATAAGTACTGGAGAAAAAATAAGAAATTCTGGTAGGATACTACAAAGCGTAATATAAATTAGACCTGGGATCATTGTAACCTCCCTATCTAAACGATGAATCCTCGCCATCATATTGACGATAACAGCCTGAAAGAAAAGGAGAATCGAAGCCGACAAATATGCGACAAATGAATTTTGACCAGTAAACTGATAGATATGAGCGGCCAACAAACCATGCTTTGGTGCTTCCCATTCTATAGGGAAAAAGAAGGGATATGCTCGTAAAATAGCAATAAACAAAAGCAATAAAGCACTTACAAAAAGCTGATTCGTCCGAAATATCGATAACACGCTAAATAAATTTCGTTTGCTAAGACATAAGTTAAAAAATAAAACAACTGCTTACCATAAGTGCCTAGACAAAATTGCTTGTTCAATAAAATTGTTCATTCGAAAATGATAAGTAACTGACGATAGGAAAGTTACGCATGATTTTTGAACGAACATAAAGACCTGTTTGCCTATAGCTGAGTTTTATTGTACCAATCTCAGCCTGCCGGCAGGCACAGTTTCGGGCAAACTACTTATTATATAAAGAACGGGTAAACGGTTCATTTTAAATTTCACCTTATGCTAAGAGTATAATACTAGAAATCAAATGTACAAAAAGTTTACTTTATTGATTCAGCTATTCGACAGTACTTGCTGAATAAAAGTGATACTATTTTGAACTAGAATCTGAGCATGTGAGGGAAGCCCTTTTTCAAAATACGGATGGCTTCCACCAAATACATGATTAGCTCCTTTTATCAATTGCATTTGCGCTTTAGAACCAAGCCACTCTTTCAACTCGTATGCAGCCTGCTCAGTTACTGCTGGATCATTGGTACCGTGAATAATGAGTACTGGTTGTTTTAAGTGAGCAGCCATGTAGGCTGTATCATAAGATCGACCAGCTAACTTAAAATCTTCATAAAATTGAAAGTACAGCGGCATTTGTTGTTTGGTCCTAGCATTTGAAGCATAATAAACTCCATCATTTTTCCACTGCTCGACAAAACCTTCTTTGCGCCAAGCATAATCTAAGTGACTTACTGCAGCCCATGTGATTAGGCCAGTGACTCTAGGGTCGGTAGCTGTTTTCACTATACCTAGTCCACCTCCTCTGCTATGCCCAATATAAAATAATGATAAAGGCATTTGATCAATAAATGCCAATTCTTTGGGCTTATCAAAAAGCCATTCTAATACAGCATCGATATCGGTAATTTCTTTTGTATAATTATTATTTCCAAAAGCTACTAGGTCATTAAATTGTGAAGGACTCTTAAGTGTCGTACCGTTATGGGAAAAATTAAACTTGACAAACAAAAAACCTGCATTTGCAAAATACCGCGCAATGGCATCCCACATTCCCCAATCCTTAAAACCTTTAAAACCATGTACAAAAAGAACCGTTGACAGAGGTTTGGCCGTTTTGCAATAGCAATCAAGTAAAAAGGAACGCTCATCTGCTCCTTTTAATGGAATATTTCTTAAAACACGCATAAAAATTAAATAATTTTAATGCATCTAATTTAGTGAAAAAATAGCGGGAGCTTGTTGATAAGCGTAGGCATTAAGTAGAGATACTTCAAATTGAATAAACTTAGCTAGAGGGAAATGCAGCATCATTTCGAATACCTCGATTTCGGAATTGGCATTAACAATGGCCCAAAGTTTGGAATTTTCAAGTGAAAGTGCATAATGGATAAGCTTACCTTCCGTCATATACTTGCCTAGGACTTCTTGCTGAATAGGTAAAAGTCGAATTAGTTCTTCGGGAATATCATTAGGCAGCGTACAATCTACCATAAATTGGTGTACCATATACTCACTTTTATTTTCATCATATCGATGAAACTAGGATAACATAAAGGTAGGATGAAAACCGATCAAATGCCTTTTTTAGTGCAAATTAGTCTCGTCAAAATCGTTTTTTGTCAGTAATTAGCCTAAAACCCCTATACTCCACTTAAGAAACCGTTTTCAACATTCGGCCAACAAAAATAGCGACCACACTCATGAGCATTGCCAGTAGACCAACGTACAGAAAATTATTTAAACTCCCATCTGTATTCTCTGTAATAATCGAACCTGCAATAAAAGAAGATAAAGCCAACGCCAATTCATTTATAGAAGAACGCACACTCATAAAACTTCCTCTATTCTCTGTTTTTACAACTGAAGTGATCAAGGTAGTAGCAGGTACATTCCTTCCACTCGACACGACAAAGTAAGTAGAAGTAACACAGATACCTACCCATACAGCTACTACAGGTAGTGTTGTAATGGCATAAATAGAGCCCAATGCAAGGATACTAGACCAAGTAAATATCTTCAAATGCCCAAAGCGATCTGCCAATTTTCCTGCCAAGGGAAGTAAGAAAACCGTCAAAGTACCACCAACAGCATATACATAAGTCACTTCAAAATCAGTAAATCCGACATTCAATTGCATATAAGGTGCAATAAAAGGGATAATCATAAAGTGGCCAAACATCAAACTAATTGAAAAGAGTAAAGCCTTTGCTTGATTAGGATTCAGAAAGATATTTAGAATATTCCGAAAGGGATTCGTTCGCTCCATTGAATTCGTCAGATGACCTCGCATTTGCGGAAGCGTAAAAAACATGACAACTGTAACGATTGCGCTAATAATCCCTACTGCCAAGAAAGGAACGGTCCAACCATACAAAGCTGCTAAGTAAATGCCAACAGGAACGCCAACTACCGAAGCAACAGAAAAGGCAGTCATTACAATCCCCATAGCCATACCTCTACGCTCAAAAGGAATGACATCTCCCACAATGGCCAACACCAATGCTGCCAAAACACCTCCAAATGCACCAGTGATACATCGCGCCGCTAACAAAGTGTAATAATCTGGAGCAAAAGAACAAGCTAATGTACCTATTGTAAATCCAATATAATTAAAAAGTAAAGCTGTTTTACGATCAAATCGATCGATAAACATCGCACTGATCAATCCAAAAAACGCTGCACTGAAAGCATAAGTTGATACGATCAAACTGAATTGCTTTGGCGTAATATTAAAAATAGACATGAACTGGGAGCCCAATGGCATGATGATCATGAAATCGATAATATGAGTAAACTGTACAATAGCAAGGATCAACAACAGAAGGCGCTCGTTCTTCATCTAAGTGACAATTATTTCTTCAAAAATCCGATCAAATAATTAGGACTACTTGTTAACCCTTTTATCCCAACAATAGTTGTATTGAATGAAAATTAGGTAATTATTTAGTGTAAGCTCTTAATCTTTGAGGCTTTCAAAATTTCTTTGGGATAACATAGATAATGTTTTACAAAATTCTTGGATTGAATACCATAGTCCATAGAATCAGACATAGGTTTTACCATACCATTTTTAAATAAAATTTTGATTTCGTCTTTGGATGTGCTGTATGCGCTATTGGACTCCTGGCCCTCTATAAACAAAAAAGGAAAAACTTCCTCATTAAAAGGGTTCCAGTTTGCTATTTTTTCCTTTAGCGTGGTTTTGTAAGAAGGTTCAAAAGGAAGATTGCTGAAATCTAATCGATAAAGTTGTCGATCCACTATCTTTTTGGATAAAAAGGCAAGAAACGGGTCCTCCGCACCTACCCATGTTTTTATACTTGAAATAATATCAATATCATCTAATTCAGCAAAATAGCTTAAAAGTATATCAGGATTACTTTCTAAATAGGAAGAATCTAATGTATTTTCTAGAAAAAAACGCATAGCAGGAGATGCAATCATTGGATCCCAGCCTGCACGAACTAGATACTTTGCCCAATTCAGCACTTGAATAAGCATCAACTCCGCAGATAAGACTGTTTTATGTAAATAAACCTGCCAATACATTAGGCGCCGAGCCACTAAAAATTTTTCAATAGAATATATACCTTTTTCTTCGATTACCAATTCATCCTTATGTACGGCTAACATCTTAATTAGTCGATGATAACCAATGACACCTTCGTGAACGCCCGTAAAGTAGCTATCCCGATTAAGATAATCCATCCGATCCATATCTAGTTGGCTAGAAACCAGTTGATGAAGAAATTTTTTGGGATGATCATTCCTAAAAATGTCTAATGCCATAGACAAAGCACCACTAAATTCAACATTTAACTTTTCCATAAACAATACAGAGAGCTCTTCGTGCGTAACATTAATCAAGGTATTTTCTAGCGTATGAGAAAAAGGACCATGCCCAATGTCATGAAGCAAAATAGCGATAGAAACTGCTTTAGCTTCCTCTTCGGTTATTGCTGTGCCTTTTGAGCGTAGGGTTTCTATTGCTTGTGTCATCAAGTGTAAGGCGCCAAGCGCATGATGAAAACGAGTATGTAAGGCACCTGGATAAACATAGTGGGTAAGACTAAGTTGTTTGATACGTCTTAGTCTTTGGAAATATGGATGCTCCATTAAGTCAAAAATGATACCATAAGGAACATTCACAAAGCCGTATACAGGATCATTCAAAATTTTCTTCTTGTTCATAAGGCTTGGTCAAACTTTCTTTCTATATTCAGAGAACTTACCATTCTCGTAGCTTTAACATCGGAATACAGTTAAATTGTTTGTATTCAGTTCATTCAAATACAAAAATAACTGATTTTCAGATGTGAATCGTTAAGTGAAAGATAAGAATACAATTACTTCAACATTATTATTAATATAAATGGAAAAAATTACAATTCTTTGGGCCGATGATGAAATCGATTTATTAAAGCCTCAATTGATGTTCCTTCGCAAGAGGGGATATGAAGTTATTGAAGTAACCAATGGCTATGACGCCATTGAAGAATGTGAAGAGAATAATGATATTGATGTAATATTCTTGGACGAAAGTATGCCCGGTATTACCGGTTTGGAAACTTTAGCCAAAATTAAAAGTGAATTCCCACAAATCCCCGTGGTGATGATCACAAAAAATGAAGCAGAAAATGTAATGGAAGAGGCCATCGGAGCACAAATCTCGGATTACCTTATCAAGCCTGTTAATCCTAATCAGATCCTACTAAGCCTCAAAAAAATCATAAAGACGGATACTCTAGTCAGAGAAAAAACGGCTAATGACTATCAGCAAGACTTTCGTCAAATCTTTATGGAAATCAACAGTGGCTTAGATTTTGAACAGTGGGCAGATGTTTATCGGAAGATTATCAATTGGGAAATCCGTATTGATGAGGCCAATTCGACAGAAATGGCCGATATCTTATCCATGCAAAAGAGTGAAGCCAATACAGAGTTTTCAAAATACATTGTAAAAAACTACTTACGCTGGTTAGAAAAAGATAATGGCCCAGTCATGTCAAATAATCTGATGCGCCAGAAGATTTTTACAAAAATGGATCATGAAATTCCCACCGTTTTCTTATTGCTGGACAACTTGCGTTATGATCAATGGAAAATCCTAGAGCCCATTGTTAATGAACTATTTAAAACTGAAGAGGAAGACTACTTTTACAGTATATTACCTACTTCTACCCAGTACAGCCGGAATGCTATCTTCGCAGGAATGATGCCTAGCGAAATTGAAAGGCACTATAAAAAATGGTGGAAAAACGACCACGAAGAAGGTGGAAAAAATCTTCACGAAAAAGATTTATTAGACGAACAGATCAGACGTACTTTCCGCCATCCGATTCGTTTTGACTATATAAAAGTTACGAATGTTCACCATGCAAAGCTATTGAACGATAATATCTTAGATTACCTGCACAATGATTTGACTGTAGTGGTCTATAATTTTATCGATATGCTTTCTCATGCTCGTACAGAGATGGAAGTACTAAAGGAATTGGCAGGTGATGAAAAAGCGTATCGCTCGCTTACACTATCTTGGTTCAAAAATTCACCCCTCTGGTCTGCTTTACAAAAAATAGCAGAACGCGATGTACAACTCTTTATTTCTACAGATCATGGTACGATTAGAGTAAACCATCCATCAAAAGTGATCGGTGATCGCGAAACAACAACTAATCTACGCTACAAGGTGGGACGTAACCTTAACTATAAAAGAAATGATGTCTTGGAAGTAAGAAATCCACATAAAGCTTTCTTACCTAGACCGAATGTCAGCTCGACTTTCATTTTTGCTAAGGAAGATAAGTTCTTCTTATACCCTAACAATTATAATTATTACAATAACTATTACAGAAATACTTTCCAACACGGAGGAATTTCTCTGGAAGAGATGATTTGCCCTGTCGTGAAGTTGCGCTCTAAGTAAGGAGTTTGGGACAGTGTAATTTTATGAGGGGGAGAAATTGTGACAGTGCGAGTTTATAACTTGGGAGTGAGAGTGGATGATTTTATGATCAAGCACTCTCTCTCTTGTATACAGCTTTACTGCTCTTCTTTCATTCTACTCTTTACAAATAAGTTTACGAGTAATAACATGGAAAGGAAAAGGGCTATTCTTGCTATCGCATCACCCCATTGAACATAGATCGTGATCTTTTTATTTTTCTTTAAATTTTGACGGATGACTGCTGCCTCGTCATAATTAGTTGCTTGTAACACATCTCCTCTTTGATTGATAAAGCAAGAAATTCCGGTATTGGCAGAGCGTGCAATAGCTCTTCTTGTTTCAATTGCTCGTAACGCACCAAATAACAAATGCTGACGATGACCTGCGGTATTATCCCACCATCCATCATTTGTCATGATGAATGCCAAATCAGCTCCTGCTAAAATATAACCTCTGAAGTAATCCCCAAAAACGGATTCATAGCAAATAACAGGTGCTGCCTTTCCACTCGTACTTTCGAAGGCATCTCTATTTTCTTGCGAGCCTACGCCAGCGGTTGTACCACCCAATTTTTTCACAAGTGGCTTCATAAAGAATAAAAGTGCTTGGAAAGGGAAATTTTCTGGACCAGGTACCAATTTTGACTTTTTATAAATAGGAATAGTATCTGATGCAGCATTAATTTGAATGCCACAGTTGAGTGTTTCGTAAAATATGGTTTTGCTTCCACTTTTACGTCCTCTTACAGCATCTGAAAATGCTTCATTAGGACCAAAATCATAGTAGGCATTGATCCCCGAAACAATATTCAGCTGGGGGTATTTCGCTACAAACTCTTTTAAAGTACGAATCGAACGATGACGGTCAATGGTATTAATTCGAACATACCTAGACGTACCGAAACTACTCTCTGGAAAAACTAGATAATCCGTATTCTCATCTAGTTTTTGCTCCGACAGATTCAGAAAATGCTGGACTTGATCCTTTTCACGTATCTTAAATTTCACATAATGTGGTTCGTAGTTGGGCTGTACGACCACCACACTTGCATCTTCCCCTTGTTCCTCATAGTTATAATACATTACTAATGAAATAACCATAGGTAAGATGAGGGTAATACCAATACGTGAAGCCAATCCTCTAGCTATTTGCCGCTCTACTTTATAGTGTTGATACAATTGATAGCCCCACACATTAATTGCCAAAATCCATAAACCACCCCCAAAAACACCCGTAAACTCATACCACTGCACCAAAGAAGGATATTCTGCAAAGCTATTACCAAGGGTCAACCAAGGCCAAGTCAGGTCCCAATTCAAATGTATGTATTCAAAACTAAACCAATAGGCAATAAAAGAAATGTTTGCCAACTTTGGTGTGGCTCTTTTTGTCAAGTGAAATAACAAAAAAGGAATACACATCAAGGCTGCATTCACCCATATAGCAAAAAAACCACCGCCTAGTGCTGCATTTCCCACCCAATAGGTACTGATGATATTCCAAACCACAAATGTGTGAAAGGCAAATTTGGTAACTTGCCAGCCCGCTCGTTTCGGTTGTTGTTTACTAATTTCATCTTCAACCAGCAAGAGCGGAATAAAGCCTATGAACATCAAAAAAGGAACAGGGATAAGATCTGGAAAACCAACGCCCAATAATACACCACTGAGTGTTGAAAGTCCAAGGAGACGGGCCTTATTGGGCAATTTTGACAAATAGGAATAACCTATACTCATAATTAATCCCCAAAGAGACAAGAAAAAGAACAAAGGTCGATAAGCCCACAATAGCTCCTCTTGTGAGCGAAGATACATGCTCGTCGTAGTTATTCCTAAAACAATCAAAAAACCAAGCCCAAGAATATATGGTAAGCGTTTTTTCACCAGAAACCGAATTAATGAACGGCAAAAATATTTAAAGATGCATAAATAAAAGAATCTATTGCAGAATTAACCTTCTATTTACGCTTATTAGAGCCAATTGAGTAATGAATGTAAATAAGGCAGCCTTCAATCATTGACACTGCCCAAAAAAAGTAATCCAGTTTTATTTTACAACAAAGCCATTTCCCATTCCTTCTTGCGGGCTTACAAAACCCAGCTCTCCTTTTTCATTCTCTGCCATTAAGATCATTCCTTGTGATTCTACCCCTCTCAGCTTTCTTGGAGCAAGATTGGCAACCAGTACTACTTGGGTTCCAACTACTTCTTCTGCTTTAAAAAAGGCTGCAATACCAGAAACCACCGTGCGTTCTTCTATACCCAAATCAACGGTTAGTTTCAGCAGTTTTTTCGCCTTAGGAATTTTCTCGGCAGCTGTGATAGTACCCGTACGTAGATCCAATTTTGTAAAATCGTCAAACTGGATCGTATCCTTAATGGGTTCGCGTTCATTTGCTTTTTCTTGGGCCAAAATAGCTTCCAATTTAGCTCTTTGGCGATCAACAATTTCCTTTCTACTATGGTCTTTACGGTCATTAATTTGCGCAAATAATAACTCGGGTTTATTCATCTGATGTCCCGCTTCTATGATGGCTTCATTTGCTTTCGCTTTCGCTAAAACCACTGCTAAATCCCCATTTTCAGTACTACCAAGATTTAGAATCCTGCGAATTTTTGGTGCGGTGAATGGAAGGAACGGTTCTGAAAGTATACTTAACAGCCCTACGACCTGTGCACATACGAACATGCATTCCTTAATTTTTTCACTTTCAGGGTCGGTCTTCCATATTTTCCATGGAGAAACGTCTTGTAAGTAAGTATTCCCCCAAGATGATAATTCCATTAAGCTCAAAATAGCCGCTTTGAAGCCAAAGGTCTCCACTTCTGAGCTTATACGCTGAGCAATCTGATAAGCTTCGGCTAGCTTATCCGTAGGAATGTTAGTTGGAGAAGGAATGACTCCTTCGTAATATTTATTGGTCAATACGACTACCCTATTTAGGAAGTTACCTAAATTTCCTACTAACTCTTTATCGTGATGGTCTTCAAAATCATCCCATCTAAAATCACTATCCTTATTTTCTGGAAGATTCCGAATAAGTGTATAACGTAAAGCATCTTCTTTGTTAGGAAAATCAGCAAATTCTTCCAAATACTTATGTTGCTCAATTCCCCAACCACGAGATTTAGAGAATTTCTGGCCTTCAAAGTTTAAAAACTGATTTGCCGGAACATTCTTAGGTAATGCGAAGTCGCCATAAGCCTTTAGCATTGCAGGAAATACAATACAGTGAAAAACAATATTATCCTTACCAATAAAGTGAATCAATTCTACATCATCTCCTTTCCAGTAAGCCTCCCAATCTTTGCCATTATCTAATGCCCATTGCTTGGTAGAAGAGATATAACCAATGGGTGCATCAAACCAAACATATAATACCTTGCCTGCTCCACCTTCCACAGGTACTGGAATCCCCCAGCTTAGGTCTCTAGTGATCGCTCTTGGTTGCAAGCCATTGTCCAACCAGGAAAGACACTGTCCTACCACATGCTTTTTCCATTCTTTAGCATCATGGTGTTGCACGCCATCCAATTGACCTTCATCAATCCATTGGCGCAGCCAATCTTCATGCTTATTTAATTTGAAATACCAGTGTTTGGTAGTTCTAAGAACAGGTGATTTCCCGCTAAGGGTAGAACGAGGATTAATTAATTCGGTTGGCGATAAATCAGAACCACAATTTTCGCATTGATCACCATAAGCTTCGTCATGACCACAACGTGGGCAAGTACCAACAATATAACGATCTGCTAAAAACTGATCAAAGCCTTCATCATAGTATTGATCAATACTTTGCTCTTCAAACTCATCCCCTTTCTCATACAGCTTAGTGAAAAATTCTTGAGCAGTTTCATGGTGTAATTGTGCACTCGTACGATGATAATGATCAAAAGAAATACCTAGTCGTTCAAAGCTACTTTTGTTTAACTCGTGGTATTTATCAATAATTTCTTTAGGAGAAATACCTTCTTTTTTTGCTCTAATCGTTATGGCAGCGCCATGTTCATCCGAACCACAAACCCAAACAACATCTTTACCTAATAGTCGAAGATAGCGCACATAAATATCAGCGGGTAAATAAGCACCTGAAAGGTGCCCCAGGTGTAATGGCCCATTGGCATACGGCAGTGCTGATGTTATTAAATATTTCTTTTCACTCATATCTCTTTATTTTAACTCACGAAAGGAGTTGCACTCATTTTCCGCGAAGATAATGAACAATGACGTTATGTGGCATGGCTAACGAAGGCTAATTCAAAATAGTTCGATTATAACACAAGAATGTCATACTTCATTTTGATAGATGTCCGTAACAAATGATATTAACCAATTAAAAACTGGAAAACAAAAGTACTTCAATATATTTGTAGTCACTTTGAACTAAGCTTACTGTTTAGGCTTTTAATGGAAAAGAAAACCTTGCTCTATGAAAATCAGTTACAAGATATTTTGGATGGTTTTGTGTTTGGGATTCCTTACAACGGCTGTAGCACAACAGCCTGAAAAACCCAATGCCGCCGAAATTTATCACTCTATTCAAAAATTAAACTTCTTAGGTTCTGCACTATATGTGGCCGCTCACCCTGATGACGAAAATACTAGATTAATTGCTTATTTAGCAAATGAAGTGAAAGCCAATACCGCTTACCTCTCTCTAACTCGAGGGGATGGAGGCCAAAACCTAGTTGGGCCTGAAATCCGCGAATTATTGGGTGTCATTCGTACCCAAGAGCTTCTGGCAGCTCGTCATACAGATGGTGGTTCTCAAATGTTTTCGCGTGCCAATGACTTTGGTTATTCCAAACATCCTGATGAAACACTAAAAATTTGGAATGAAAAAGAAGTAATGGCTGATGTGATCTGGGCAATCCGCAAATGGCAACCAGACATTATTGTCAATCGCTTCGACCATCGCACACCAGGTAGAACGCATGGCCATCATACTGCATCTGCAATGCTTTCTGAGCGCGCATTCAATATGGCTGGTGATCGTTCTGTTTATCCTGAACAACTTCAATGGCTTGATGAATGGCAACCACGTCGTCAGTTTTTTAATACTTCTTGGTGGTTTTACGGAAGTAGAGAAAATTTTGCAAAAGCAGATAAGTCTAAATTGATGAGTGTAGATATTGGCGTTTACTACCCATTACTTGGTCAATCAAATACAGAAATTGCTGCTGCAAGCCGCAGTATGCACAAATCGCAAGGTTTTGGTTCTACAGGGACAAGAGGTTCTCAATCGGAGTACCTTGAATTAATCAATGGTGACCTACCAGAAGATAAAGAGAATTTATTCGATGGTATTAATACGACTTGGACTCGAGTAGAAGGGGGAGCAGCGATCGGCAAAATTTTAAAAGCAGTAGAAGAGCAGTATAATTTCTCTGATCCTGCAGCGAGTGTACCTCAATTGGTTAAAGCCTACCAACTCATTAAACAACTACCTGAGGGTTACTGGAAGAGGGTGAAGCAAGAAGAAGTGGAAGAGGTGATTTCTCATTGTATGGCACTATATCTTGAAGTAGTAGCAGATGATTATTCCGCAACACCTGGAGAGGAAGTAGAACTTGCATTCGAGCTTATTAATCGCTCTAATATCGCTGCTCAACTCTTGGAAGCTAAGGTACCAGGTGTAAGTTTCGATACCACACTGAGTCTAGATTTAGAAGATAATCAATCTTACAAATTTTATAAAAAAGTAACATTACCTGAGGATATAGGAACCACTAATTCTTACTGGCTAAATAAAAAGTGGGAATTAGGTATGTATACGGTAGATGATCAACTTCAAAGGGGGCTTCCTGAAACTCCGCGCCAGCTCAGGGTGGTGTTTAGCTTAAATATACTTGGAGAAGATATGACGCTAACAAAAGACGTGGTTTTCAAACGCAATGATCCCGTTGATGCAGAAGTTTATCGTCCATTTGAAATTACACCTCCTGTGTTCACCAATCTGAATGAAAAAATCTATGTCTATGCAGATGGAAAACCACAAGAAATTGAAGTACTCGTTAAATCAGGTAAACCTAATGTAAGTGGAACTTTAGAATTGTGTCATAGCGAAGGCTGGAAAGCAGAACCAGCCAACATTGATTTTGAATTAAAACGAAAAGGGGAAGAACAAAAATTCACTTTTACCTTATATCCACCTAAAGAGCAAAGCGAGGATTTCATTGTACCACTCGCAAAAGTAGATGGTAAGTCTTATACGAACGAACTAATTATTATTGAATATGATCATATTCCTACCCAAACAGTGGTAAGAGACGCTTCTGCAAAAGTGGTAAATATTGACCTTAAAAAGGCAGGGTACAGAATTGGTTATATCATGGGAGCCGGAGATGATATTCCTTCTAGCTTGGAGCAAATGGGTTATGAGGTAACTATCCTGGAGGATAAAGATATAACAACTGGAAATTTGGCCACTTTTGACGCAGTAGTAATGGGCGTACGTGCTTACAACACGATAGATCGCCTAAAATTTCAACAATCCAAATTGATGGATTATGTCAAAAATGGTGGGACCATGCTGGTACAGTATAATACTTCTTTCCGTTTGAAAGTACCCATGAATGAATTAGCGCCTTATCCTATTAAATTGTCACGTGATCGGGTGTCTGTTGAAGAGGCAGAGGTAAGATTTTTGAAGCCTAATCATGCCGTTTTGAACTGGCCAAACAAAATCACACAAAAAGATTTTGAAGGATGGGTACAAGAACGTGGTTTGTATTTCCCAAATGAGTGGGACGATCAATATGAAGCTATCCTCTCAGCCAATGACCCTGGCGAACCTCCAAGAAATGGTGGCTTGCTAGTTGCACAATATGGAAAAGGATATTATATCTATTCAGGATACAGTTGGTTTAGAGAATTACCAGCTGGAGTTCCTGGCGCTTATCGTATTTTTGCCAATCTCGTTTCTATTGGCCAGCGGCCATAATATAAAAACCTTAAGCGGTTTGCCTTCGGCAAATCGCTTAAGGTTTTCTTTTATTCTTTGAATAGCCCTCCAATAAAAGGAATATCTTTTCGATAAACCCATGCTACCATAGCGCAGCATACAAAAGTAATAACGGCCAATCCAAATAAGCTCCCTCCATCATTATTGACAACTATACCTAATTGTGTAAGGTGAGAAAAAATAGCACCGCTAATAACACCTAAGCCCCCAATAGCGCCTAGATGCCTTGTTTTCGGAACCAATAAAAGGATTGCAATGATCAATTCTGCTACACCAATTCCAACTCTACCGACTGGCTCCAATCCAAGTTGAGAAAAGATATACACACTATCAGGATGTGCCGTAAACTTGAAATATAAGGTTTGCAATAAAATGATTGCTGCGATAATCGCTGCCACTCTAGCGATCATGTCTTGTTGTTTGCTTCGCATGACTTGTCGTTTTGATTAATGCTTTAGGGAATACTAAAGTACAATTTTTCAAAAACGGCTAGCCATGCTTGAAAATTCTAGAAAAGGTGCTTACTAGTTGTAGCGGCTAAGACAGTTTAGGAGGATACTCCCAAATATTTATTTCATTTTTGGTCTTCTGCGCTTAGATTTCCCACTGCGGGTCATAGCGCCTCCTTTTCCTCCCATTCGATTGGCTGCTTTCATTTGTCCGCGCTGTGCCAATGCTTTTTCAAACTGCAATAATTGTTCTTTAATCATGGGCTCCGATACATTACATGCTTTAGCTGTCCGATAGTGCATTTGCGCCTGTTTCCACTTATTCTTAGAAGCAGCGATATTACCCAACTGGAGCTGGAGCATAGCTTTTTCATTATCACTAGGCACCTCTATCTCATTTGCCATATTCAACCACTTCTCACCTTCTTCCGTATTGCGATTAGCTAAAGCAATTGAACCTTTAATCATATAATAATAAGCCCGATTAGTTACATATAGCCATTTTGGATTTAGCGTGAGATTTAAACGCTTTTCACAAGCATCAAAATCTTGTACTTGCATAAACTCTGCTGCCGACTGCACCGTACCCAATAAAACATACCCTATTAAAAGGATCAATCCGATTAATATAAATGGAAGTGCATACCAGAATCCAAAACCTGAAACAAACGATAAAACAATTCCTCCCACCAAAAACACCCCTATCAAGGCAAATCGTAAATAAATATTAATTGAAAACATCTAATCTTTTTTTAGTCTCGCAAAGGTAAGGTATGAAGTAGAAATAAAATAAACATCCTTCCTTAAAAATTCTGCGCAAGATATACATTTTATTTTTCAACACTAACTACCTTAAACTGCTTTACTACTCAACAGTAGGTCCTGTAAATAAGTTGACCAACAATAGAGTATGCTTTTGTCTGTTTCCTTTTCAAAAATGGTCACAAGTCCTAACTAGAGCCAATATTGACAGTATTTTTCAGGCTTTCTAAAGTCACAAATAGGTGGATATAATTAAAGGATAACTACATCATTACACTTACCAAATGATGAAACACCTAATTCTAGCTCCGGGAAGAACCTCCTATCCCATAACAGTGTAAATAGAAAAAGATGTCTGTCCTTAAAAAATAGAGATACCATCATGCCTTTCCAAATAATTTTATTCTCCTTTTTTATGGAATGGAATGATTGTTTGCTAAATTGTTATTATAGAAGTTGTTTAAAAAAATTTCAAAGTCTTCCATTCATTAGAAATAATAATTGGCAATGGCAACCGTAGATTATATCATTATTGGGGCGGGCTCTGCTGGCTGCCTTTTGGCAAATCGCCTTTCGGCAAATAAAAAGCATCAGGTAATCCTCCTAGAAGCAGGTGGTAGGGATAAAAATCCTAATATTCATATCCCTGCAGCATTTAGTAAGTTATTTAAGGCAAAAGAGGATTGGAATTACAGCACTGTTCCTCAGAAATACATGAATGGTCGTCAGATGTTCCAACCAAGAGGTAAAGTATTAGGAGGTAGTAGCAGTACCAATGCGATGATCTACATTCGTGGGCACCGCTACGACTATGATCAATGGGCAAAACTAGGTAACAAGGGTTGGTCTTATGAGGAAGTACTTCCTTACTTCAAATCATTTGAGCACAATACTCGATTGAAGGATGAATTTCATGGCCAGAAAGGAGAACTCAATGTTACCGATCAGCCTTGGCGTCACCCTTTCGGGAAAAGACTCTTAGATGCTGCGAAAGCAGCAGGATACGATTGGAATGAAGATTTTAATGGTGCAGCACAAGAGGGTTTTGGCTATTATCAAGTTACTCAAAAAGAAGGCCGACGCCATAGTGGCGCAGCCGCTTTCTTAAGCCCCGTATTACACCGCTCAAACTTAAATGTGGAGATCAATGCATTAGTGCATAAAATCATCGTAGAAAATGGCGAAGCCAAAGCAGTACTATTTGAACAAAATGGCACTGTACGTACCATTCACGCACAAAAGGAAGTTATTCTTTGTGCAGGTGCCTTTGGCAGTCCACATCTTTTAATGCTTTCCGGTATCGGTCACGAAGCAGAGCTTCGTCAACATGGCATAAAAGTAGAACATCACTTGCCTGGAGTAGGTAAAAACTTACAAGACCACCTGATCGGTGGTATGGCCATTAGCACGCATGATAAAACGACCTTGGATGGTGTAGAAAGATTCCCGCAAGTATTCAAAAATCTTTGGCAATATTTTGTAAACAAAGGAGGCCCACTAAGCTCTAATGTTGCAGAGCTAGGGGGATTTTTAAAATCTGATCCGGCTATTCCAGCACCAGATTTACAGTTTTTGTTCGCCGCTGCCTACTTCGTAGAGCATGGATTCCAAAACCCTAAAACTGGAAATGGCTATAGCTTTGGACCAACCCTAATTGCTCCATTCAGTAAAGGTGAAGTACGATTAGCTTCCAAAAATCCTCATGATTATATAGCCATTGATCCTAATTATTTTAGCGATGAAAGGGATGTACAAGTCATGCTGAAGGGATCCCATATTGTACAAAAGATTTTGGATCAGGCCCCTTTCGATCGTGTAAGAGGCAAAACGTTTATGCCCAATAAAGAGATTCAAAATGATGATGAAATGGCTTACTTTTTACGGCAGTATTGCGAAACGCTTTATCATCCCGTCGGCACCTGTAAAATGGGCAGCGATGATCAGGCTGTAGTAGATGAACAACTGCGTGTTCATGGCGTTCGAAAGCTACGAGTAGTAGATGCTTCCATTATGCCCATTATCATACGAGGGAATACCAATGCACCAACTATGATGATTGCAGAAAAAGCATCAAGTATGATATTACAACAAAGCTCAAAAAGTACCCAAACCATTCGTCAAGAAGCATAAAGAATGAAACAAACAGATGTATTAATTGTAGGGGCTGGACCTGCAGGACTAGCCATGGCAGCTCATTTGCGAAAGCGAAATATAGACTTCCATATCATCGAAAAAAGTGATCGAGTAGGTAATGCATGGCATAAACATTATGATCGATTACACTTACATACAGTAAAGCAGTTATCCCATCTCCCATTCAAACCATTTCCAGAGCACTACCCACTGTATGTCTCCAAACAACTGCTAACGGATTATTTCTACGAATACGCTACTACCTTTGGTATTCAGCCACAATTGAATACAGCAGCAAAGAAAATGACCAAAAATTCAAATGGTTGGACGGTAGAAACAGAAAATGGTGAAACCATTGAAACCAAGCAGTTAATTATAGCCTCAGGTGTAAACAGGCATCCTGTACATCCTTACTTTCAAGATGAAGAAGATTTCCAAGGCGAAATCATTCATAGTCGTTTTTATAAAAACGCACTAGCATACAAAGGGAAAAAAGTACTGGTCATTGGTATGGGCAATACTGGAGCAGAAATTGCACTCGATCTGTGTGAGAATGGTGCAGAATCGTTCATCTCTGTAAGAAGTCCCATCAACATCGTGCCCAGAGATATCATGGGCCGCCCTACGCAGCTTACTGCCAAAAAATTGCAAAAATTACCGAATTGGCTCAGTGATTGGATTGCAGTACAATTAAGAAAATTTACGGTCGGTGATATCAGTAGATACGGCATCCAAACGCCTAAAATGCCGCCAATGAAACAGCTCCGGGTCACAGGCAAGACCCCAGTTATAGACATTGGAACATTAGAACAAATAAAAAAGGGAAATATCAAAGTCGTACCGGCCATTGATCGATTTACTACTTCTGGAGTCTTATTCAAAAATGGGGATGAATACCCATTTGATGCGATCATTTTAGCTACAGGCTATCGTTCTGGTATTCAAGACTTTTTTGATCATACCGAAGATTTGCTCGATGATTATGATATTCCTAAACAGGTCATCGGCAAAGATAATTTTGAAAATGTTTATTTCTTAGGTTATGATAATTACACACCAGGAGGTATCTTGGGTGTCATCAATAGAGATTCTGCTATCATTGCAGAGCATATTGCGAAAGTTAATAGTGTAACGGTATAGTGTTTAATAGTATAAGCGTATTATAGTTAATGGTAGTACTATTTCACTGTAAACCAATATCCATTATTCTATTAAGCATTAACTTTCCCCCTGAAACCATTAACCAAAACTAGCGACTGAAACCAACAAAACATGAATCCACTTATTCAAAACGATGCTACTATTTTGGGGCTATTGATCATTACACTAGCCTTTGTTTTTGTTACTTCTAGTAGTAAAAATCCTGGATGGAAGAAGTTTTATACTTACGTTCCACCATTATTATTGTGTTATTTCCTACCTGCATTATTACATTGGCCTTTAGGTATTATTGCACCAGTTTGGTATAAAGATATGGATGCAGTACGTAGTTTCTTGCAAGAAAGTATCTTACCCAACTTGCCAAATGATGCTAGCCTTGGAACGATCAAGGAATTATTAAAAGAACAGGGGTTGACAGAAGATGCTATTGGTGCATATGCGACCAAGTCTAAGCTCTACTTTATGGCATCTCGTTACTTATTACCAGCTAGTTTAGTTTTGCTTTGTATTGGCATCGACTTTAAAGGCTTAATGAACTTGGGTTGGAAACCAATCGTTATGTTCTTAGCAGCAACTGTTGGTATTATCCTAGGTGGGCCAGTAGCATTACTTTTCATTTCTACGATTGCTCCAGATATTATTTCTGCAGAACCTGATCAGGTTTGGAGAGGGCTTTCGACGGTTGCAGGAAGTTGGATTGGTGGTGGCGCTAATCAAACCGCCATGAAGGAAATCTTTGAGGTGCGAGATAATCTCTTTGCTTCCATGATTGTCGTGGACGTTGTCGTAGCTAATATTTGGATGGGCTTCTTGCTTTATGGGGCAAGTATTTCCAATAAAGTGGATGGTTGGTTAAAAGCGGATAACACGGCTATTACTGACCTAAAAGAAAGAATCCAAAATTTCCGCGCAGGTATCGAGGTGATCCCAAATACCACTCAAGTTTTTGTATTACTTGCCGTAGCATTTGGTGGCGTAGCCGTAGCCCACTTTGGCTCAGATATCATTACACCTGCCATGAGTTCTTTTAAAGAGACCTTAAATGATTTAGGACTAAACTCTCTAATGTCTGGCTTCTTCTGGTTAGTGGTTATTGCGACTACGCTTGGTTTAGGTTTATCTTTCACCAAAGCAAGAAATTTAGAAGGGGTAGGAGCTTCTAGATGGGGAAGTGTTTTCATCTATATTTTAGTAGCTACCATTGGTATGAAAATGAACCTCGGTGAGGTACTAGATAATCTTGGTCTTTTCGCAGTTGGTATTATATGGATGTTGATCCACGTTATCATTCTACTTTTTGTAGCTTATTTGATAAAAGCGCCATTCTTCTTCGTAGCTGTGGGTAGCCAAGCCAATGTTGGTGGCGCCGCTTCTGCACCGATTGTCGCCTCTGCATTTAGTCCAGCACTTGCCCCTGTTGGGGTGCTTATGGCTGTTCTAGGTTATGCATTGGGTACTTATGGTGCCCTGATTTGTGCATACATGATGCAAGCGGTTGCGGGAGGATAAGAGTTGTTTTTAGTTACCTCAATAGTTATTGGGGTAACTAAAAACCATTCCCCTCTTCTACTGTTGTGATTCAAAATAAACAAACATGAATCGTACAATTACAATAGAAGAGATTTTGGATATGGAGCGCTTTCAGCGCTTGCACTTGATCAATACCATTGTTGGTTATAAAAATTTGAACTTAATTGGTACTATTGGACATCGAAAAGTCACGAATCTTGGGCTTTTTAACTCTTTTGTCCACGTGGGAGCAAATCCACCTCACTTAGGCTTTATGATCCGCCAGTTGACGGTGCCTCGTCATACTTACCACAATATTAAAGCTAATAAATACTTTACCGTTAATCACATTCATGAGGAGATTTTGGCGAAAGCCCACCAAAGCTCTGCCAATTATCCAGAGAATATATCTGAATTTGCTGCTACTGGATTGACAGAAGAATATACCGACCGCCATCCAGCACCTTATGTCAAAGAAAGCCGTGTAAAAATAGGTTGCGAATACGCTGAAGAACATCACATGAAACTAAATGGAATGATCTTCCTTGTTGGGAAAATTGTAGAAATCATCTTGCCAGAAGATGGAATCGATGAAAGCGGACATCTTAAACTTCCAGAATTAGGTACCTTAGCCTGTACTGGATTAGATACTTATTTTGAAGGCAAACAAATCGAACGTTTGCCCTACGCAAGAGTAAAGTGATAAATCATGAAGACCAAAGTCGCTGTCGTTCAGGCTACGCCTGCCCTTTTTGATAAAAATCGAACGCTAAATATTGTTGCAGACTGGACAAAAAAGGTAGCGCAAGAAGGTGCCCAGTTAGTACTTTTCCCGGAGGCATTTATCCCTTGTTATCCAAGAGGCTTAAGTTTTGGGGCAGTGGTTGGTAGCCGCAAAGCTGAAGGAAGAGAACATTGGTTAAAATATAATAGCGAAAGTGTAGTTGTACCCAGTACCGATACAGAACGCTTGGCGCAAATAGCAAAAGAACATCAAGTATATTTGATCATCGGTATCATTGAAAAAGATCAAACAAGCAGTCTTTATTGCACGATGCTTTACTTTTCGCCTGACGGCAAATTGATGGGCAAGCATCGCAAACTCAAACCAACAGGCTCGGAGCGGATTATCTGGGGAGAAGGCGATGGCAGTGATTTGCACGTATTCGATACCCCTTTCGGGAAATTAGGAGGCTTGATTTGCTGGGAAAACTATATGCCATTGGCAAGATTTGCCCTTTACCAACAAAATATCCAAATCTACCTCGCCCCTACTGCTGATCATCGGGAGTCTTGGACAGCAAGTATGCAGCATATTGCTTGTGAAGGTCGTTGCTTTGTGTTGGGATGTAATCAGTATGTTGAAAAAAGTGATTATCCAGAAGCTTTTCAAGCAGAGATTACTGATCAACCAGACATCATGAGTAAGGGAGGTAGTGTAATTGTCGATCCATTAGGAAATATCATTGCAGGCCCATTATGGGATCAGGAAGGTATACTTTTCGCAGACATTGATGTGGAAGATACGGTCCGAGGAAAATTAGACTTTGATGCTACTGGTCATTATAATAGACCTGATGTTTTTGAGTTTCGTGTTAAGACCTAAAAAGCCATCATAGGAGCTTATAGATTAGACGAATAATTGGGTTCAAACGTAGATCATTCTTCCATAAATAAAGAGCAATCTCCATTTTGCAGAAAAACGAAACAAAATGAGGATTGCTCTTTACATTTTTTTAGCGCTTGTAGCTCTAGCATTAGGCAGTTTTACATGGGCCTATTTTTACGTCACCAATATTCCTACACTAGAAATTAGTGAAAATGCATCTCTAGAAAATAAAATCGAACAGATTGATGCTTACCTTCAAGATTTACAAGAAAAAGGTCGATTTAATGGTGCTATCTTGATTGCTAAAGACCATCAACCTTTACTCATGAAAGGCTATGGTTGGCATGGGATGAAAAAAGAAAAAGCACTCACCCCACAGTCTTCTTTCCGACTAGCATCGGTTTCTAAGCAATTTACGGCTACTGGCATTCTAATTCTAAAAGAAAAAGGATTGTTAGACCTAGACGCCCCCGTAATAACTTACTTAAAAGATTATCCTTATCCAGAAGTGAAAGTTAGACATCTACTTAACCAGACTTCTGGAACGCCAGATAACTATATGTCTTTATTCGAGAAACATAAAGAGAAAAAAGGGGATACTCTGAGTATTCAAGGGATGGTGCAATTAGTCAGTCAACACCCAGAGGAAGTTTTAGCGAAAGCGGGAACTACTTACCAATACTCTAATACCAATTATGTTCTATTAGCAGGAATTGTTGAAACAGTATCTGGCCAAACCTTCGAAGCATTTATGCAATCAGAACTTTTCGAACCTATGGGTATGAAAAATTCGAGAGTATGGAACCTCTTTTCTGCTGATGAAACCTTCCCCAACAAGACCGATGACTTCGACGGTATGCTAAAAAAGACCTTAAAACCTACTTTGCTTGATGGTGTAGCAGGAGATGGTGCAGTGTTCTGTAGTGTAGAAGATTTTTTGATTTGGGATAAATTCTGGTATGGTAATGATATTATCAGCCAAGAAAGTATCAATGAAGCTTTTACTCCTCCTAGTTTACCTGATGGGAAAGAAACGAACTATGGTTTCGGTTGGGTCATACAAGGGAATATGATTTGGCATAATGGTAGCTGGCTAGGTGCAAGGACCTTCTTTGGTCGCAACGTAAAAGAAAAAACTTGTATCGCACTTTTAGACAACTCTTCAAATCTTAATTCAGAAGGAATTCTAAGAGAGATTCAAAAGGCAGGTATCCTAAAAGATAAATAGTGCTTTGGGGAATAATTATGGAAAGTTATTCCCCAAAGAATCTAAGAGCATGTTTAAATTTTCTACTGCCTGAAAACCAAAGTTTTGAGAACTTTGGCGTCCGATTGGATCAGTTATT
>JAKVCU010000029.1 GCA_022448955.1 Saprospiraceae bacterium | reverse complement strand
TAGGCTCTCCACAACGCTCCCCTTACGACTTAATAAGGTTAAAGGCTTCACTTCTGTACGTGGCAAAGCAATGGTATTGTAACCAATTTCTTCTAAAACTTCTTTCTGAAAATAACTCATTGTTATGATTTTTGGGTGTGAAAATTATATGCGTTGTTCTTTGTAATACTAGGACTCTTGAAATAAAGGTACAAAAAACCAAAATCCCTTTTCAGCAGAAACTACCATTCCGTATGGAAAACCCCGTCTTGATCCACTCTTTCATACGTATGCGAGCCGAAGTAATCTCGTTGCGCTTGTACTAAATTTAATGGGAGGCGACCAGTATGATAAGCATCATAATAATGCAATGTAGAGCCCATGGTCAATAATGGGATATGACGATCGATAGCTGCTTTAAGTACTTCGCGCATGCTATTTTGGGCTTTCGCCAGATCTTGACGTAATTCCGCTGCAAGCATAAGGTTGGCTAAATCTGGATTAGAGGTGTACGCACGACGAATAATTTCCAATAAATCTGCACGGATGATACAGCCTCCTCTCCAAATTTTGGCAGTCGTTTCTAGATTTAGATCTAGATTCATTTCTGTAGAAGCATCTGCTAGTAAGGCTAAGCCTTGTGCGTAAGTTACCACAAAAGCAAAGTAAGTTGCTTCTTCTAAGTGTGCAATAAAAGCTGCTTTATCCTCTGCATAATCTACTAATGGAGAAGGATGCATTGCATCTGCAGCTAGGCGTTCTTGCTTTAAAGCAGAAAGACCACGCATCGTCACGGCTGAATCAATAGTTGGAATAGGAATGCCAATGTCCATCGCATTTTGCGAAGTCCATTTCCCTGTTCCTTTTTGCTTGGCTTTATCTAAGATGTTATCAATTAAATCTCCCTCTGTTAAGTCATCTCTTTGAGCAAAAATGGCAGCAGTGATTTCCACAAGAAAAGAGCGCAAACGACCAGCATTCCACTCACTAAATACAGCATGGATTTCTTGGTTATTCAATCCGCCTACTTGCTTTAGCAAATCATAGGCTTCTGCCAATAACTGCATTAGGCCATACTCGATACCATTGTGTACCATCTTCACATAATGGCCTGCTGCACCTTTCCCCATATGTGCTACACAGGGGTCTTCCCCAACTTTTGCAGAAACCGCTTCAAAAATAGGCGCTACTTTTGCGTAAGCTTCTGCATTTCCTCCTGGCATAATACTAGGGCCAAAACGAGCTCCTTTTGCCCCTCCAGACACACCAACCCCAATGAAATGAATACCTTTTGACTCTAGCTCCTGTACTCTACGAGTGGTATCATTATAGTGAGAGTTGCCGCCATCAATGATTAAATCTCCCTCTTCTACATATTTCAACAAATCATGGATGACGATATCTACCACTTTACCAGCAGGTACCAAGAGCATAATCTTGCGTGGTGTTTCTAGATTTTCCACGAAAGTGGCCATATCCGTCGTACCATCGACCTCTCGACCTTGCCCTTCTTCTTTCAATGCAGCTACCTTTTCCGCATCCGTATCTAGCCCATAGGCCTTGTAGTTGTTATCGGCAACATTGAGTAAAAAATTGCGGCCCATAACACCAAGGCCAATCATTCCGAAGTTGTATTTCATTTGTTTTATTTTTTCTGTGATAGCTATTTTCCTTTACTATCACCAACAGCCATCACTTTATTAGTTCGTCTGTTATAAAAATTTTATTAATAGGTATTATTGTGCCAAAGGTACTACCAAATCTAGATAATCATCTTTAGATGCTTAATTATAAGTATCAATCCCTTTACTTTCATTATCTGCCATATATTAAGCAAGTTTTAATTTTTTCTTTTAAATTAAAATCTTCATGGCCCACAACAGTACCTATTTACGTAAAAATGGTTTTGTTTGTAGCATCTTTACTGAAGTAAAGGTTGTTATTAGAGTATATTCAAATTTTATTTACCCTGATAATCAACGATTTGAGCCTACCTGCTAGTAAAGGTAGGGTTTTGACTAAGGATTTGTCATGCTGCTTAGAGAGCTAAGTGACTGATCCAGTCGAACGCCATAGTTCTCAAAGCTTTGGTTTTCAGAGAGTAGAAAATTCAAACATGAACTTATTTGAAATATCTCTTTTTAACGTTTAGGATAGCCTAGCTGTTTTCTTTGTAAAGCTGAAGATTACAAATTGAGCTAATTTAGAGCATCCTACAGTAGCATAAACCTGTTTGAAACTTATTAATTGGCTTTATGGATAGTTATAGGTACTTCACTAATGCATGACAAAATCGGCTAAAAGAATAATTTTTCAAATAAGCGGCTAGGCAAAATTGCTTGTAAATAAAATGGTCAGCTCGAAAATCATAAGAAACTGACAATAGGAAAGTAATACAAGATTTTTGGAAGGACTTGACCCTATCAGTATTTGGCTGAAAAGGCAGCTCAATCATACAAGAATCAATAGAAAATCTAAATATCGATATGGATCCCTTAGTATTAGTCATTTTTGGTGCTTCAGGCGATTTGGCCAAGCGAAAATTGATCCCTGCTATTTATCAATTGTATAAAGGTAACTACCTACCGGACTGCTTTGCTGTTTTAGGTGTAAGCCGCACAGACTATTCGGATGAGGCTTTTCGGGAGCTTATTTTTAGCGAAAGCGATCACTTAGACCATAAAGGGGTATCAAAGGAAGATCAGGAAAGATTCAAACAGAGTTTGTACTACCTGCCAGTAGATACCTCTAAGCAGAGCGACTATGCTAAAGTGAAAGAGCGCTTAGCTGAATTAGACAAGACTTGTTTGACACAAGGGAATTATCTTTTTTACCTTTCTACACCTCCATTTTTGTATAGTATTATTCCTGCTCATTTAGCTGCTTATGGTTTGAGTAATGAGCATAAAGGTTGGAAACGCCTAGTAGTGGAAAAACCCTTTGGCTACGACAGTGCATCTGCAGCAAAGCTCAATTCGGAATTACAACAGCATTTCGAAGAGGATCAAATTTATCGTATTGATCATTATTTAGGAAAAGAGACCGTTCAAAATCTATTAGTAACTCGTTTTGCTAATGGTATTTTCGAGCCTCTTTGGAATCGCAATTATATTAGTCACATCGAAATCACTTCTGCTGAAAAGCTAGGAGTCGGTCGTCGGGGTGGATATTATGACAAATCAGGTGCTTTGCGTGATATGTTGCAAAATCACCTTTTGCAGATTGTAGCGCATGTCGCTATGGAACCCCCTATTAGTGCGGATGCTCGATCCATTCGAAACGAAAAGCTGAAGCTCTTTCAATCTATTCGTCCGATAAAGGAGGAAGAAGTTCCTGACTTTGTGATTCGTGGTCAATATACGCCTTCTGTCATTAGAGGTAAGGAAGTTTTGGGCTATAGAGATGCAGAAGGTGTGCTAGAGGAATCCAAAACGGAGACCTACGTAGCTATGAAGTTTTTTATTGATAACTGGCGGTGGGCAGGAGTACCGTTTTTTGTAAGAACAGGTAAGCGTTTGCCTACCAAGGTGACCGAGGTGGTGATTAACTTCAAATCTCCTCCTCATTCGCCATTTGCGGGAGAGGCGGGTATGGTTCATAAGAATAACCAATTAATTATGCGTATACAGCCAAATGAGGGCTTGGCTATGCGTTTTGGGATGAAGGTACCTGGAGCAGGTTTTAAGGTAAAAGATGTTCAAATGGATTTTCATTATTCTGAACTGACAGATGCCCATATTCCTGAAGCCTATGAACGGCTATTGCTAGATGGTATTAAAGGCGATGCTACTTTATACGCACGTGGTGATAGTGTTGAAGCGGCATGGGCCTTTGTTGACCCTATTATCAAAGCTTGGGAAAATGATCCATCCATCAAGCTCTATGGTTATCCTGCGGGTACTTGGGGCCCTAATGTAGCTGATGAAATGATGGAAGAGAACTTTACATGGCGGAACCCTTGCAAAAATTTAACAGGTTTTGACGATTTTTGTGAATTGTAATCGGGTGGTTAGTTACTGATTTTAGCGAACAGTGATGATTAACGATCATTTACTCTTCATCAAAAACCCTTTTTAAAGGATAAAAAAAATCAATATGCAATCGGATTTAAGAATTTATAAAGATAATCCCGCGGTAGCGGCGGCTTTCGCCAAATATTTAAATGATTGGTTGAAACAAAGAGGTGTGGTACATATTGCACTATCTGGTGGAAGTACGCCAAAGTTGTTGTTTGAGCTGTTAGCAGAAGAATATATGCATGAGATTCGTTGGGAGCAAATTCATTTTTATTGGGGAGACGAGAGATGTGTTGCTCCAAGTGATGAACAAAGCAACTATAAAACAACCCATGATCTATTACTAAGTAAAATCATCATACCGGAAGGGAATATCCACAGAGTTCAAGGAGAAAATGATCCGGGTGCAGAAGCCGAACGCTATAGTAATATTATTATTAATACGGTGCCCGCCACTGCGGGAAGGCCGATGTTTGATCTAATTATTTTAGGAATGGGATCAGATGGCCATACTGCATCTATATTTCCTGACCAGATGGCCTTATTGCGTTCGGATAAAATCTGTGAGGTAGCTACGCATCCTGAATCTGGACAGATCAGAGTGTCTTTAACAGGCAGAATTCTGAATAATGCACTGCAAACTGTATTTTTGGTCACTGGTAGCAGTAAGTCTGCCATTGTAAAAACGATTCTTGGTCAAGAAGAAGGATATTTAAAATACCCTGCAGCGCATATCCAACCCAAGCATGGTGGTTTAATTTGGTTTTTGGATGAAGCCGCTGCGAGTGAACTGCAGTAGCGCATGTATAAATCAAGTTTAAAAGCTCAACTAATCAGCCCTGATTCTGGGGAAGTATTAATATATCAAGCTGGTCAACAGCAATTAAATGATCAAAGTGGACACCAATACCCCATTGAGGATGGGGTTCCTATATTATTACCGGTAGAACGGTTAGAATCATTTACCAAGAGTAAAATTCATAAAGACCGAGGTACGGATTTCCACTATATGGAGCACTACCAAAAAGATGCGGAAGTCTTTGACTATTTTCAGCTAAATTTAGGAGGTGCTACTGTTCATGAAAATCGCCGTTTACATGAGGTAATCTCTTCTGAAGTGCCTAAAAATGCAAAAAACATCTTAGATGTGGGTTGTGGGAAAGCATGGGTCGCCGCTCATTTTTGCCCAAAGGGGAAAGAAGTATTTTCCATGGATATTTCAACGGTTAACCCTAAAAAAGCAGTTAAGGCACACCCTTTTGACAATCATCATGGCGTAGTGGCCGATGTTTATGCTTTGCCATTTGCGGAAAATGCTTTTGATTGTATCATTGCTTCTGAGATCATTGAGCACGTACCTAATCCAAGAGCTTTCATGCAGTGCTTGGTGAAGGTCCTGCGCCCTGGTGGGAAGTTAATTATTACAACGCCTTATAAAGAAAAAATTGTCCATCATCTTTGTATCCATTGTAATCATCCTACACCAGAAAATGCGCATCTACACTCTTTTGATGAACATATTCTAATGGATATCCGCCCAAAGAAAGATTTAGCGAAAGCGAACTATAGAATCTTTAGTAATAAGTGGTTGATAAAACTACGGTCACATATCATTTTTAAACACTTTCCGCATCAGTTATGGTGGTTCTTCGACCAAATTGCTAATAAGACTTTAGGTACGCCAACTCGGATATTATTGGCTTTTGAGAAGAAGTAAAACTTAAACAATTTTCTCTATAAACCCTGTCTAAATTTATTTAAAAATTAAAACTATTGATTGATTTCATCAATTTTATTAATAAAATAATATTCAGCTATGAATTTGATAAACACAGAAACAGGAGAAGAACTTCAAGGTGTTATTCAAAGAATGAGTTTAGAAGAAATCTTAACGGTTAAGAATGACCCAAACTTTATTTTTAATTGGCCTTCAGAAAAAGAGAATGAAGTTTACAAAATTCAACTATTTAATCAGGAGGAAATTTTAGGTTTAATTTCCTTAATTGAATCCGCAAATAAACATAAAGGAAAAAATAAAAAGATAGATAATATTCCTGCTTGTCTGATAGCTTTTACATGCAGAAAAGTATTTTTAAAAGACTACGAAGACTTTGTATCCTTAACACCTAAAACTAACTTAATTGAATATTATCATATTAAGTTTGGATTCATTGAAAGTAGGAAATCAAATGGCGGTTTTTAATAAAACCGCAAAATTGCTAGTTACTAAATATCTAGACAATGGATAACTACAATGAAATATATAAGAAACTAAGAGAAAAATACTCTGATGAGGAAATTGCGGAATCTATGCTTATTCCACAGCAGATGACCAAAGAAGAAAAAAAAGAATCAGATGAAGTGCTCAGAGCATTCAGGTTTAATCTTCTAAGGGAAAAAAACATAGAACAGAGAATTTTCTCAGATTTGATGCGACTCCGTTTTCAAATTGAGGATTATCTCAAACAAAAAGATTTTTCTGAAGAAAAAACCTTTGGAAAATTTTTGACCGAATATGTTAGAATAATTAATAGAACGAAAAAACGTTTTTCAGAAGAACTTAAAATACACTACTCTCGATTAAGTAGGGTTATCAATGATAAAGAAGAACCAAACATTGAGTTGATCTACCGTTTAGAAAAACATTCCAGCAATTTAGTTCCAGCTATTCTATGGTGGAAATTAGTTTCTAAAAAGCAGGAATATCTAATTCAAAAAAACAAGACTTTGAGGTCAGAGGAAGCTGCTAAAGTAGAAAGTGTTATTTCATTTAGAGCTTAAATGATCAATCCCCCTTTCGGGAAATAAACTGAAGCAGAAATGGTTTGCCCTCGATAGCTATCAGGGAAACCATTACGCTACAGGATATATAGTGTGTCGGATGATTTCTATGATTCTTGTCGAATCGCCTTTAAATATTTTTGTACCTCTTCTTTTACCAATGGTGCTAAGAATACTAAACCCAACATATTGGGAATAACTAATGCTAACATCATAGAATCTGCTAATCGGCGCACCGCACCCAATGAAGATGCCGCACCTAATACGATGAAAATGCAGAATAGCATTTTATAGATATTTTCTGTAAGCAATTGCCTTCCAAACAGATATTTCCAAGCTTGTAAACCATAATACGACCATGCAAGCATCGTTGAAAAAGCAAAAAGTAAAGCCGCCACACCAAGAATCAATGAAAAATTAGGTAGTACAGATTCAAAAGCCTCAGAGGTGCATTGGATGCCCGAACCAGCTTGGCATTCTGTGTCTGTTACGATAATGACCAATGCCGTCATCGTACAAACCACAATCGTATCAATGAATGGCTCTAGTAGCGCTACCATTCCCTCACTTGCTGCATAACGCGTCCGTACCGCGCTATGTGCAAAGGCAGCTGAACCCAATCCTGCTTCATTGGAAAAGGCTGCTCGGGTAAAACCAACGACCATAATACCTAAAATACCTCCTTGTACTGCTGTTGGTGAAAAGGCTTCTTGGGCAATCGTCTGAAATGCTGGAACAAGCTGATCATAATTTGCTATTAGAATAAAAAGACCTGCTACCACATAAATACCTACCATTAATGGTACTACGGTCTCTGCAACTTTCCCTATTCTTTTTATTCCTCCAATAATTACAATGGCAACGATTATCGCGATGGTCAAGCCAAAAAAGAAACCAATGGAATTACTTTGAATACCCATCAGATTAGAGATGATAGGTACCACCTGCTCTGTTGCTTGATTGATCTGAAACATGCTTCCTGCGGTTAAAGAAGCAAAGATCATAATCCATGCATATACCCAAGCAAAACCAAGCCCTAACTTAGCAAAACCTTTCTCTCGAAGTCCTTTGCGTAAATAATATAAAGGCCCTCCATATACTTTTCCATTTTTATCTATTTCGCGAAAGCGTACCCCTAATGTGCACTCTGTGAATTTAGAGGCCATCCCCAAAAAGCCAGCAACGATCATCCAAAAAGTAGCACCCGGCCCACCTACACTAATGGCTATGGCAATACCTGCAATGTTACCCAAACCTACCGTCGCAGAAAGTGCTGTACTCAAAGCCTGAAAAGCACTGACTTCGCCTTCCACTGGTGGCAGACCTTCTTTTTCTTCATTGACATAATCATATTTTCCTCTTACTACACTTACTGCCGTACCGAACCACCTAATATTTGGAAAAAGGAAATAGAGGCTAAAGCCCAATCCACCAAGTATGAGGATCAACAAGACTATTGGAAAAGCAACGGCTTCTTCCATGCCAAAAAATTGCATGTAGATAGGGTACTGAACCGTTTGCTCAACCATATCTGCTAATGGGCTTACTTTGGCGTTGATTAAGGAGTCTATTGCAGTTTGGGCAAACATATTTGTTGCCCAAAAAAGGAATGTCATTAATAGAACTGCCAACTTCTTCTTCATATTCATTACTTTTAAGATTATTTGTTCACTATTGAGTAAATGTGCACCCTCACTCATCCTAGTGAACCTACTTTCAAAAAAAGTAACGGATTGGCGAATATACTTTCTGAAAAGGAGATCATTCAATTGTTGCAATCAGA
Organism: Saprospiraceae bacterium; assembly: GCA_022448955.1. Taxonomy (GTDB): domain Bacteria; phylum Bacteroidota; class Bacteroidia; order Chitinophagales; family Saprospiraceae; genus JALEHC01. Next base: position 18,615 of record JAKVCU010000029.1, on the reverse strand, counting down.
GAAATTGTCTGCTCGATGGAGAGGGCAAGAGGCTGTTTTGCAGCGATACACAAGAAGAGTGATCCAGCATTTAAAAGCGCATTTGCCGTACCATAAGGTGGAGGAAGCAGCAAATGATGCCCTCCGGATATGCATTGAAAAATTAGAACAAAAAGATTTTCGCTTACAAAAAAATATAGAAGCATTTTTAATTGGCATTGCCAATAATCTAATCAAAGAAGGGTTAAAAGCAAAGACAAGAGATTTGCGAAAGCAAGAAGCAGCGCAGCAATTTCATCAATATTGCCAAAAAGAAATAGCTTCTGAGCAATCGAGTGATCAACAGCATATTAAAGCGTTTATGAAGGCTATTGAAAGTATTGCAGAGAACAGTAAAACAGACCTTCATTGTTATGACTTACTATCCTTACGCTATTTGGAAGGCTTAGATATACTCGAAATTGCTCACTGGAAAAAGAAATCTGAGGGAGCTATCAAAATGCAACTCAAAAGGTGTAAAGAACGATTCAAAAAACAACTACAATTATTCCTCAATGGATAAAGCAACTTTACTTTCAAAATACTTAAAGCATGAGCTGAATGCTGAAGAAGAGGCGACATTCAAGGCATTGCTGGAAGTAGATGCTGAACTTCAAGAAGAAGTCAATTTTGCTTTATTTTTTAAAAGTGGGCATCAATTCAGTAGAAAAAATGCTATTGCTGAGGCAGTAGCTGCAGAGCTACAGGCAGATGCAATTAATGTTACCCCTAAATACCCTATCCCTATCTATTATCCCAAAATCCAAGAACAATTTGAGCGTTGGTTATGGCGAAGTATGCAAAGCTTGAAGGGTGGTTTTGAGATGGGAACGACTCCTGTGATTGTAAGTAGTTTTAGTTTGGGTGCTTTGCTTTTTTTCAATGGTATTTTTCAGTGGTTTGGTGAGCAGGTGGTTGATAGTGGCAATTGGTTCAGTTGGATCAATTCATTTTCCGTACAAGTGGGCATTATTAGTATTGTGGTGTGCTGGTTATACTTTATTGCACCGAAGCCGAAATATTATTTCGTAGCCAATAGAGCCTCCTTAGCGCTGGGTCAGTTTTGGAATTGGTGGCGTAGAATCTGGTTATTTTGGTTATTCTTATACCTTTCATTAAGTATTACTTACTATTGGAAATCTCATGGCTTGTATCCCTCCACAGATGCTTTGATGGATATTTTGATTCATTTGTTTAATAACCTTTCTACTGTTACGATTTTCATTTGTTACGATATTATTCAAAAGGATACTATTCGTACCAAGAGCAATCGTGAAGTAACATCAAAAGAAGAGAGAATCAAGGTCGTACTTCCTGGTATGGACGAAGCCTTTGATGCAGAAGAAATTATTGGATCTAACATCAAATTAGGAAAGTACTTCTTCCTACTTGTTTTGTTAAGTGGTAGCGAACTCGTTTTGTATTTGGCGAAAGCCTACACTCCTGATGCACAGCAAATTTTTGGTCTCATCTCTGGTATTCTAGGCGGTTTGGCATTAAGTGCTTTCTTCTCTAAGTTAAACTCAAAGTACCTGAATATTCCACAGCGAATATTTTACTTACTCATTTTGTATGTAATTATTCAGCCTTTATTTCCTTTCTTGGATCACTCTTCTAATTCAGGTTTTCAAGATCCTAATTTTGGAAAAGCAGTAAGTTTGATTTTTTCCAATTTGGCGCTTATTCTAAAGCTGTTGTTACTTTTCCTGATGCAGTGGCTGATTTACTCTAACCAGTTATTGTACTACTTTGGAGTTTCCGTCCACCTCAATAAAGATGTAGAAAAGCATAGGTTAAAAACTTTGGAAAAAATTAAGGCGGCGGAGCCTGTATCGTATGAAAGCTTATGGAATGTCAAAAAATCATAATTCGTACCAATATCCGCAGTAAATTTCGAAGCCCATGCCTCTTGCTCTGCTAAAATCGCCAATATTGTAAGAACCAAGTGCCCCAATACGAAGATCGCCATCTCGAATCCAAAGATCAGGAACGATATATCCTACCTGAATGCCCATGGTCTGATCTGTTGAAAAAGAAAGGCCTGCCCAGAATGCTTTATACTGTTCGATACGAACAGAGAGCATGGCATTCACAAGATTAGGAGCGGAGTAATTAAACCAAAGGGATGGTTCCACAAAAAACTCATCATTAATAAAACGCGCCCCCAGTAGGGCATTGGCATGAATAACCCTTTTGAGATTTCCGTCACTGCCTACATTTTCAAAAGTAACATCTGATGGTAATAATTGATTGGCGGCTATTCCAGCGTAGTAATAGGTCTTACGATAAGTACTTCTGGCGTAGGTCGTATAAAAAACGCCAATTCCTGCATTCGGTTTAAATTGAGAACTTTCGTTCACTAGCAATAATGCATCGTCTTCATCTTTAACTTTCACATCAAGTCCATCCACAAAAAATTGATTCATCATGGCCATTACACCAATGGACAATTGATCTCCTCTGATAAATCGAGGTTCAAATTTATAGGCATAGGTAACGGCAAGCGTTGAAAAACGGATGGGGCCTACATCATCATACATAAAGAAACCGCCCAAACTCATATTTTCTCTAAGGAATGGATATTGGCCGTGGATAGTAGCTGTTTGAGGTGCTCCTTCAAAGCCTAGCCATTCTTGACGAAAGGAAAGGCCTGTTTCCCAATGTTCGTTGGGTGCGGTCATCGCTGGATTCCAAATAAAACGGTAGTTTTGAAAAGGCGTACCACTAGAGAGTTGTTGGCCAAAGCCAATTAGCGGTAGCAATGCGAGAACTGTTAGTAAAATTAGTCGCATAGTTAAGTCAGTTATGGGATTATTTACCTCGTCAATAGTGATTAATTAATGGTATAAGGGTTGATCGTTTTATAAAAAATCATACCGTTTACTATTAAGCATTAACTAGCTTGACGGAGTATTATATTATACTTCTTTCTATCGGTCTTCTACAAAAATACATAGTATGAAGGGAAAAATAAAATACTTACTCTCGGACTATGGTAAAAGCTTCTCTTATTTCTCCTGATCGCAATCTTAAAACGTAAAAGTAAGTTCCTGCTGGAAGTTCTTTTCCCTTGTAAGTACCATCGAATCGCTCATTATCATCTTGATAATTGACTTTATCGTATACTAAGTTACCCCAACGATTATAGATACGCAAGGTATTTTCGGTAAACTTACCTAAGCCATCAAACTCTAAGATATCATTTTTACCATCACCGTTTGGCGAAAGCAGGTTGTAGGTTCTGATTTCTGCAGGTTCTGTAACTACAGCCACAAATACGGTATCTCGAATGATACAATTATTTTCATCTGTGATATTGACGATATAGAAAGTGCTATCTAAAGGACTAGTCATTGGATTGGGTGCAATTGGGTCAGAAACAAGAAATGCTGTTTCTTCCCATTGATAGACCAAACCGCCAGAAGCATTTAACTGTAGTTCTTTACCTGCAAGAATACAAGTGTCAGGGCCAGCAGTCGCCTCGCTTTCTAATACAAATAAGGTATAGGCTAAGGTATCACTGGCACAGGCATTAGAAGCGATAATGGTATAGGTTGTTTCTGTAAATGCTGTAGCCAGCGGGTTAAAAATATCTGTGGCACTTAGGGTACTAGAAGTGTCAATCCACTCTATCATATCGCCACCTGTGGCGACTAGCTGTATTTCCTCTCCTGGGCACAGCTCTGCAAAGTCAGGCATTACTGTAATCTGCAAATCACCGCCTGGAACGACCTCAACTTCTGCGGAAGCAGTACAAGGCAAACCATCATCTACGGTAACCGAATAAGTACCTGGTTCGAATACAAATATAGTGGGCGTATCTTCTCCTGTCGACCATATATAAGACTGATGGATACCTGCATCTAAGACTGCAATTTCACCTGGGCAGATATCAAAATCACCTTGAATCAGTAATTCGGGTGCTTCTCCTCCGCTGAGGCTAAAGGTATCACTTGTCATACAATCATTAGCATCTGTAACGATCATAGTGTAGGTACCAGAACTTAGACCTTCAAATTGGCCACTCTCATTACTTTCACCATTGAGTTGGTAAATGTATGGCTCGTTACCTCCTTGCACTGTGGCCGTTACCGTTCCAGTCCCCTCTTCACAGTCCGCCACATCAATAGCAATTTCGTTAATGGCCAATGTATCCGGTTCATCAATAATGATTGTATTTGTCCATAAAGTATTCCCTTCTGCATCTTGTATGATAAGAGTATATGTCCCTGCACTTAGATTATCTATATCTTCTTCGTTGGACATAAACATATTTGGGCCTGCCCAATTAAAGATAGCATCTATTGGTAGATCAGGAGCATTAATATCAATACTTCCATCTGCATTACCCGCACAGCTAATATCTCGACTGGTAAGGGTGATATCGCTAGTGGAGGTAATCTTAACTTTTCCTTTTTCTTGAACTAGATCAATAAGAACATAATTTCCAGGATCACCCTGCTCTTGGCTCACTTGAATCACGAGTGGTTCGTTAGTGATATTAATATTGGTAGAATCCCCGGCTGCTCCTATTATTTGAAAGTTTAAATTGATCAATGTAGATTCATCTGGAAAGCTAACAGCTTCAGCAGTATTAGAGAACCAAGAGAATCGAAGAATACCTTCATTTGCTTGTATATCACCTATACCTACATTTTCAATGAGCAGCTCTTCAAAATCCACATACTCCATAATACTGACATCCCAATGAATAGAAAATTGAGCAGAGCCAATATTGACGAAGCCCTTTGTTGACAAAGCTAGGCTAATTGGTTGATTAGGTCCTACAATAGTATCTGGAAAGTTAAAAACAATATTCTGCCCAAGGGAAGGAGCAGACCAAATTAGGAAAGAAAAAATGGTAGTTATTATGCACTTGTTCATCATCTTTTAACGAAATTTGGGAAGGGCTGCCACTTTTAGGTGACAGCCCTTTATGAGTCTATTGAACGAATTTCAATCTATATAAAAGACGTTAAATTAAGTAGTTAGGCTAGAACCTGCCGGCAGGCAGGAATTGGTATAATAAATTCTTTTAGTCCCTTCTAAAATCGTGCGTAACTTTCCTCTCGCCAGTTAATCATGATTTTCGAATGAACAATTTTATTATACAAGCAATTTTGTCTAGCCGCTTAATCCAAAATAATCATATTTTTAGTTTCCGTAAATTCTTTTGCTTTTAAAGTGTAGTAATATATACCAGCTGAAAGCTGATCATTTTCAAATGTAATATTATTGTACCCCTTCGCAAAACGGTCCTGTATTCTTGTCACTACACGGCCTAGATGATCGTGTATAATCAATTCGGCATCCATTTCTTCTGGTAATTCAAACCCAATTAGGGTCTGCCCTTGGAATGGATTTGGACGATTTTGGAACAATTGGAATGGTACATTTGCAGTTGTTGTTTCTACAAATGATAATTCAATTTTCACAGGATCGCCATCTGACTGATGTGCTTCCGTAAGCATCTCTTCAGAGCTTAAGCTAAATAAGTCTGATAATTGAGTAATATTGTGATTTGCTGTAAAGCGAATCGTAAATACATTAGTCTCATCATCTAATGTCAAACCACTAGCTTGTAAATCAAACCAGCTGATACGCAAGCTACCATCAGCTACTTTTGTTGTACCTGCCTGTAAATGATCCATTACTTCTAGACTTGTTTCAAGGCCTTCATAAGTCAATTGATCAGCATCAAACCGTAGGTCCATTTGGTAAGCTGCAATATCAGTAAACTCATTCGCCGTAAAGGCTAAAGTAACTGTTTCACCTGCTTTCACTGCTTGCTGTGGGGTACGCAAGTACATCGTATTTAAGTTACGATCATCTACATCTTCTGTGTGAAGAAGTGTAGGATTTGCATGACCAAGCAGGTCGCCTACCTTCACGCCAATGAAGTTTGCAAAAGTATCTTGCATCACCATCATCGTTTCTTGTGTCTCGTATGGAAAAACATTATAGGCATTAAACTCTTCTGGCATCAACTCCATGCCGCTCTGCGCTACAAATACCCATGAAGGGCAATTGCCAAAACCTTCTGTCACACCGATAATATTTTGCTGAATCATAAACAAGTCAAGCGTTGTGAATGAGCCGCTACAATTTGCATCTGCAGCGATCACTTGGTAGGGGGAGCTGATTTGTGGGGGCTCCATACCCAGTAAGAAACGCTGACCGATAAATAGTGCAAAAGTTGACAATCCATTTGCTGGATCCGTATTCTTTGTGGCAGTTACTGTGTATTCTTCGCCTGTCGGCAAATCGGAGAATAAGTAAATTCCATCTTCGTTTGTTACACTAGCTACATCATAATCAGGGTTATCAATTCCGATTTCAACATCTGAAATACCTACTCCCCAGTATGTTTCTACATTTCCTTCTATCTGATTAGTGGAAGTAACAGTTACGCTACCATTTAGGCTTGTATGAGGAAGAACAGTAGGCACCCCATTATCCATTCCTCCGACTTCAATCGTTGTAGGAGTATCTACAATTGAAAGTGTCGTCGTTTCTCCGGCTACCCCTAGTATATCAACATTGATATAGAATAATATATCTCCGTCATTTAATGCAATCCCTGATCCCATGGCATCATAAAAGTTAAAACTCATAGTGCCTGCATTAAACGTAGGAGCAATTGCAGCGCTCGTGATACCTGTTACACTAGCCACACTTGGATCCCCCATTTCAATCGAACCAGACAATGATACCATACTATCACAATTTTCTACAAATACGGGAACTTGGATACTTGAAGCTTCCATTCCCATACGCTCATCTACATCTAATATAACTGCACCAGGAATGGGCGAAACTGCAATTGTAAGGCAAATTTCATCCGCTCCACAAGAGTTAATTGCTTCTAAACAAACTTGGAAAGAACCCATTTCAGAAAAAGTATGAACAGGGTTTTCCTCTGATATTTCATTACCATCTCCAAAGTCCCAATTGAAGGTAGTACCATTCACACTTTGATTAGTGAAACTTACTGTAGCACCATCAATAGAGAAACCAAAACCGGCAATTGGTGCCTGCGTCATTAGTCCTACAAAGACGGACTGCATAAATAAACAGCCATTAGCCCCTTCAACCGTGATTGTATAAAATCCACTTGATAAATCAGCTATTGCAAAATTATTATCAGATACAGATGTTGCACCAGATACTGGCCCAAACCAACTAATATCGTAAGGCATAGAAGCTCCTGTAATATTCATTAAGATCGAACCGAGGTTGGTACAATCTTCACTTACCGCGCTTAGAGCAACGTCGAGATCGTCATTATCATTAAAGATGACCATTGATTCTGTTTCAGAACAGCCATTGGCATCAGTTACCATCACAGCATAATTCCCATTTGGTAAATCCGTAATTATATAAGTTCCATCAGAAATAGTTACTGAACCGCTGGTATTACCATTCCAAGAAATAATATAATCTGCCTCTCCTCCTGATACTTGAACTGTCATGGACCCTAATGATCCACAAGCTCCATTTTCAGGAACTAAGGTCAATCCTAGATTACTATTGGAACTTACTACATTGACCATTTCTGTATCAACACATGCATTTGCATCTGTGATTGTAATTTCGTAGTTACCTGCTGGCAAATTTGTGATATCGTAGAAGGAATCATTTGTTACTTCTGATCCAGACACGGGTCCATTCCAATTGATGCTAAATGGACTGAGACCGCCATTAATATCTAACTGAATAGAGGCAGGGTCTCCACACGATCCATCTATCGGTGTTGCAATTAATGCTAAGTCACTTGAGCCATTGGTAATGGTTAATGTCTGTATTTCACTACAGCCGTTTGTATCAGAAATAACCACCGAATAAGTTCCACTTGGCAAATTATCGATATCAAATATAGTATTAGTTGTTGTTGAAGATCCTTCTGCTGGACCAGACCAACTTACAGTATAGTTGCTAGAACCACCATTAATCATCACCATGATTGATCCAAGTTCTCCACAGTCCCCATTAAATATCATCAAAACGACACTCAGATCATCTGGCGCGACTATTACAGTCGCCGATTCATTGACAGAACAACCATTGGCATCTTCCACAGTGATTGTATAAGTTCCACCTGTTAAACCAGGAATATTAAAACCATTTGAATTCGTGGATGAGCTACCGTTCGTAGGGCCAGTCCAAGTAATAGAATAAGGAGCATTGCCACCTGTCCAAGTGGAAAATATAGAACCAGCTTGACCACAAATTCCATTCACAGAAGCCAATTGTAAGTCAAGATCACTTGCAGTATTGGCAATCACAATTGTTTCTTCGTCTACACAACCGATCGCATCCGTTAAAATAAATTGGTAGGTGCCACTTGGTAAATCAGATAATAAGAAGCCATTACCCGGCATCGCTGTAGAGCCATTAATCGGGCCAGTCCAAGTCAAATTATAAGGAGCTGTCCCCCCAACTACAACGACTGTTGCTGAACCGGAGTCTCCACATTCGCCATCTGTACCTGTTACATCTAATAAGTTAGCCTGTGATTCAAATACAGTGATCGTAATCGTCACCATACATCCATTAGCATCGGTTACTTTGATGGTATATGTACCCGGAGGTAAATCTTCAATTTCAAAAGCACCATCGTCATCTGTAGCTGTGCCATTTACCGTACCTGTCCAAGTAATAATATAAGGCCCTGTACCACCAAAAATATCAAGCCAAATCCAGTTGTATACCCCACAATCATTTACAATTAATGAAGCATGTACATCTAGGTCATTTGAAGTGTTCCCGACGGTAACTGTTACTGTTTCCGTGCAGCCATTGGCATCTGTCACTGTGATTGTATAGACACCTGATGGAATATTAAGAATGTTGTAGCTCACCCCACTTACTGTTGTACTTCCAGAAACTGGACCTGTCCAAGTAATCAGATAGTTTGGTGTGCCACCTGTAAAGCCTAGATGGATCATACCATTCTGATCACAGATGGCATCTGTTGGAACCGCAAATACATCAAAATCATCTGGAATATTATTAATAAATGCAGGTTCTGTTGTTATACATCCATTAACATCTACTACCGTCACCGTATAGGTGCCTGTCGGCAAATCATTCACTGAAAATAACCCACCATTCGTAGTAGAAGCACCAGATACTGGACCCGTCCATGATACTGTATATGGTGCAGATGTACCATCAATGAGTACATCGATAGAGCCCATAAGACCGCATGTCCCACTATTTCCTGTAAGGGCAACTGTAAGATCACTACCTGCAACGACTACAGTTGTTGTATCAGAAACAGAACAGCCATTAGCATCAATAATAGTCACTGTGTATTCGCCTGCTGGCAAGTTTGGAATATTTGTACCATCTACATTCAGTGTAGTAGATCCAGATACTGGACCTGTCCACAAAACAGTGTAAGGTGCTACGCCATTATAAATATCTAACCAAATAGAGCCGTTTTGATCACAAGTGCCATCAATTGGTGTTAGAATAACTTCCAGATTATTTGGAAGGTTATTAATTTCTACAGTTGATATTTCTAAACAACCATTTTCATCTACTACTGTGACGGTATAGCTACCACTAACTAAGTTATCAATTACAAAATTAGAATTGGTAGTTACAATAGAGCCACTCATCGGACCAGTCCAACTTACGGAATAGGTGCCAGAGCCTCCCCCTAGGGTAAGTCCAATGGACCCCATTAAGCCACAATCTCCATTATCTTGAGTCAAATTGACTAGAATATCTTGTGCGTTATTGATGAGCACACTTTCTTGATCGACACAACCCATTGCATCTGTCAAGATAAACTCATAGGTACCACTCGGCAAGTTGTCCAAAGTAAAGCTTCCTCCTCCCAATGGCGTAGAACCAGAGAATGGTCCTGTCCAAGTCAAAGTGTAAGGTGGGGTACCTGCTACAATTGTTGCTACTGCACTCCCCAAATCACCACAAAGACCATTTGTACCCGATACATCCAATAAGTTGACAGTAGATTCATAGACTGTGATTTCCACTGTCGTCATACATCCATTTGTATCTGTCACTTTAATCGTGTACGTACCAGGGGGTAAATCTTCGATTTCAAAAGCACCATCATCATCTGTAATCGTACCGTTCACAGTACCTGTCCACATGATCACATAAGGACCTGATCCGCCGAAGATATCTACCCATATGGTATTGTAAACACCACAATCATTAATAATCAATGAAGCATGAATCTCTAGATCACCATCACCATTTACCAGTGTTACCGTTTCGGTATCGGTACAAGCATTCGCACCACTTACCGTAACGGTATAAGTTCCACTAGGAATATTTGTAATATTATAAAAATTGCTAGATACTGTTGTCGAACCACTTACTGGGCCATCCCAACTAATGGTGTAAGCTGCTGTACCACCAGTAATACCTACATGAATAAACCCGCTTTCACAAGTACCATTATTAGCTACTACGATTGCATCAAGCGTATTTCCATTATTAACTAATGTTTCGGTAATAACTCCTGTACAGCCATTTTGATCGGTCACTGTGATTAAGTAGGTACCATCTGGAAGGTTAGGGATATTGTATCCATCATTTGTTGTGCCAATTGAACCAGATACAGGACCTGTCCATGCAATGGAATAGAATGTACCATCACCGAAGATATCCAACCAAATAGAGCCATTTTGATCACAATCACCTGGAATTGGGACGGTGTAAAGATCAATATTAGAACCTTCATTATTCACATTTATCTGAATAGTTTGGCTACAAGCAGTTTGATCTACCACTGTAATGGTGTAAGTACCTGAAGGTAAATTTGGAATTTGGAAAGTAGTATTTGATGTTGAAGCAGCACCTGTTACTGGGCCAGTCCAATTAACTAGATAATCAGGTGTTCCATCAGAGATATCTAATACAATGATACCATTTGCACCACATTCTCCATTTAATACTGAACCTTCTATATTCAAGTCACTTTCAGGAGAACTAATAGATACTACCTCTGATACTATACAGCCATTGGCATCCTCTACATTAATAGTATAAGCACCGCTTGGAGCATTTGCAATGGTGTAGCCATCATCATCCATTACTACTTCACCAACTAGCCCTCCTGACCAATTGATCGTATATGGTCCAGTACCTCCTGAGATATCGATAAAAATCTCGCCTAATGATGAACAAGTTACTTCTGTTATGTTAACAGAAATATCAAGATCACTATCTAGGTTATCAATGTGAGTAATTACAAAATCCGTACACCCATTTTCATCTTCCACTGTGATTGTATAAGTCCCACTTGGTAAGTTTGAAATATTGAAACTGTTTACATTTAAGTCTTCAGCACCCGTTACTGTACCTCCAAGACCACTCCATGTAATCGTATAAGTGGGCGTACCACCTGAAATATTTAACAATAAACTTCCTAATGAGCCACAAATCCCATTCGTCGGTGTTACAGTTAAATCTACCATACTCATCCCATTGAAGATGAAAGCATTTTCAATGTCCTCACACCCATTATCATCCACTACAGTAATCGTGTAAGCACCGCTAGGTAAATCGTTAATAAAGTACCCATTAGCATCGGTAGTTGTCGCACCACTTTCCGGACCCTCCCAAATAATATCATATGGAGCTTCGCCAAAGTTGATATCAATGAAGATATCTCCTAAACTTGTACATGCACCATTTATTGGAGTCACCAAGACATCAAAGTTTCCATCTACATTATCAATAATAACATAATCCGTCGCTACACAACCATTTTCATCCACTACCGTCAATTCATAATCACCCGATGGTAGGTTAGGAATGGCAAGGCCTGTGAAGGCTGTTACAATAGAACCACTCACTGGTCCATCCCATGTGACCATATAGCTTGGTGACCCACCGAATATACTCAGCCATATAGCGCCAGGCTGGCTACAAATAGCTTGTAGGCCATTTGCGGCAATTTCTAGATCACTTGAGTTAGATAAATTCAGATAAAAGTTAGAGGATTCGGAACAACCATCTGCATCTGTTACGGAGACGGTATATAAACCTTGTGCAAGGTTTTCAATCAAGAATTGGTCGCTGTTTGTCCCACCTGTCCCATTGGTAGGGCCATCCCAATTTATTACATAACCAGGGTTACCTCCTGAAATATTAACACTAATTTGATTACTTGGGCCACAACCAGAGAATACAGGATCCAAATCAAGGGATAAATCACTCCCACAACCAATATTTACAGTTGCCACACTATTACAACCATTATCATCAGTTATGCTTACTGTATAAACACCGCATGGAAGGTTAGGAATAGTTTCTCCCATATTGCCTGTAATAAAACTGCCATCAGTAGGGCCATCCCATGCTATTGTATACGGCCAACTGCCATTATCAATATCAATCCAAATTGAACCATCTTGATCACAACTTGCATCCGTGGTTGCAATACTAGTCTGTAGTGTTCCTCCAGTATTGTCAAGCGTAACCACAGAAATATCAGAACAGCCATCTGCATCTTCTACAAAAATAGTGTAAGTACCTGATTGTAAATTTTGAATAGTATAAGAATTATTATTCGTATTTGCTGAGCCATTTTCTGGTCCTGTCCAAGAAACCATATATCCCGGAGTACCATTAGGAATAGCCACCAATACTTCTCCATCTGTCCCACAAATACCATTTAGTGGTAATGCGCTGATATCTAAGTCTTCATCCTCGATAGTTATTATTTCTACATGCGAACACAAATTCGCATCTTCGATTGTCAAAGTATAAGTACCACCTGGCAAATTGATTAAATTGAACGAAGAAGCATTTACCACTGCCGAACCATTAACAGGGCCTTGTAAGAAAATGGTGTATGCAGGAACACCATTTGAAGTGACAACAGCTATAGAGCCTAAATCACCACAAAGCGCATCATTCGGCGTAGCCTCGAAAGTAAAGGCACTTGGTGCGGAGTTAATCGTTACGGTTTCTGTATCAGAACAACCGTTGGAGTCTACGACATAAAGAGTATAAACCCCTGCTGGCAAGCCATTTAATTCAAAGCTATTTCCAAATACCGTAGTCGTTCCACTTACAGGTCCGGAAACATATACGGTATAGAACGGATCACCATTAGCAATATTCACATAAATCGTACCTGGTTCTCCACAAATTGCATCATTCGTATTGGTTGAAACAGATAAGTCTCCAGAAGAATTGATGGTAATCGTTTCTGTAGCAGAGCAACCGTTACTATCTGTTATAGTCAGGGTGTAAACACCGCCAGGAAGGTTGCCTATAGTAGCGCTATTATTGAATGTAGTGAAACTGCCTGATACAGGGCCAGCATAAGCCACTAGATAAGCTGCTGTCCCACCACTTGATACTAAGGTAATCGAGCCATTATTAGCACCACAAGCCGCATCAGTTGCAGATAGTTCAAGTTGTAGATCGCAATCCGAGGTACAATCAACCGTTAGGGTATAATCTGAAACCGCTCCGTTATAGCCATCTACAACTACATAATAGGTACCAGGCTCTAGGAAAGCAGTAATAATTTCATCGGAAGTGCCAGAATTTTGGCTATATTCCATACATTCTCCTCTATCACAATCTCTCAAAAGGAATAATTCCAAATTTTCGTCTAAATCTTCTAAAATGATTGTTACAATCCCTGCTTCTGTATTGGTAAAATGGTGAACCACCTCTGGGCCATTATTTTCAACATTATAAATATTGCCATCGCATCCATATAAAGAAACATCATCATTTCCATACATATTATTGTAAGAAAAGGCTTCTCCACATGTTAATGATTGAGCCTCTGTACAATCCAAGTAACCACAACTCAGCTCTAAATTGAATTGACCATTTGAATTAGAGAATTGACCATCAACCACAATATAGTAGGTACCAATAGGCGCATCCTCTAATACAATACCTTCATTATTCGTTAAGACATTATTAGTAGTAGACGAACGCAAACAGTGTACCTGACTGCAATCTCCCGCTAATAAAAACAAATCCAAATCCAATCCTGGAGTGATAATCTCTAAACCGATCTGGATATCACCTGCTGTTGTTTTATTAAATACGTAGACCTTATCCTGCCCCGCAAATGTCCCGTTGCTACAGTTCGGATAAACATTTAATTCATTACCTGCCCCTACACTCGTTTCTAGTGCTAGGAAATCACCACACTGAATTGGCTCTGCCTCTGCACACCATGCAGATGAAGGTCCACAGCTCCCATTAGTATAAGAAGCAACTCCTGCTGCATCTGCATAACATGAGTTGGTATAAGTCACCCCATTACAACCACATACTGGCTCGTATACATTTACACAGCTTGCATCAGGATCCATCAAATCTGGATCAACACAAGTATCAGAACAACTTCCTGTTGTGTAGAATGTAATCCCATCTGCCTCTGCCACACAAGAATTGATGTAAGTTATACCATTACAACCACATACTGGTTCATAATCATCCGAACAATCCAACGTAATCACCCCTGTGCTTCCATCTACAGATGTTCCTGAACTAACATTAATCAAACTAGGATCGAAGCAGTTGTCCAAATTACAAGGTCCCACTGTGTATGTCGAAACTCCTGCTGCATCTGCCACACAATCATTCAAATAAGTAATGCCGTTACAACCACATACTGGCTCATATACTGTTGGGCATACCGCATCTGGATCGATATGGTCTGGATCGATACAATCACCAAAACAAGTACCTGGGCTATAGTCCATGATACCTGCCTCTTCTGCAAAACAACTATTTAGATAAGTTATGCCATTAGATCCACATACTGGACTAATCACATCAGGACAAGGAGAGGCTGTAGGATTACCACTTATATATATAGGTACCGGTTCGTGAGCAATCGAGAGTATATTTAGATCAGGATCCACCATTTGAATCTGATCTAAAGACAAATACATTGTATCGCTTTCAATATTATTTTCTATGAAAAATGAAAAGTTGGCCAAAACGGTACGTCCAAAAGAGCCAAGCCCATCTGTTCTAGTCAGCGCAAATGCTGCAGTACCTTCCGTTTCATCACTTACAATTAAAGTTTGAAGAGGCTGATTGACACCTACTTGCCCATTATTAGTGCCATCATTAATAGCTCCTTCAAAAGTTCCATTAATCACTAAGTTGGCATCATAGTTTAACCTAAATGCAACCCCATGCACATTTTGAGCGGGTACGTTATTAGATCCAAGGATAATATCCACCTCAATCATCGTTCCTGCTGCTACATGCTTTGCCTCAGGTACAAGCAATAATGTAGGCGTACCTACTCCTTGATATTGACTATATTCATCCGTAAGGATAGTACCATGTTCGTTGCCAAAATTAGAGATGATTGCAGATTGAAGGTCGGCTTCATTTACTATACCATTTCCATCAGCATCAGCAAAGGCATAATTCATGCCATTTGGAAAATTTTGACCCCAAGAATCTCCCATTGGATGGGCTTGCCAGCTTGTACCAGCATCGGGGCGAAGAGGTCCTTCTTCATCGAAGGCTACACCTAAATATAGTAAATCAATGCCATTAACAACGCCATTGTTATTGATATCTCCTGGCCAAATATTTTGAGCGGAAATTGCCCTAGGGATAATAAGTTGTAAAAAAACCGCCAGAAATAGTGTAGATGTAATATGTTTCATAAAAACCACGGTTTAGCTCCTTTCTTGGAATTATAATTATTTTATAAATACGACCTGATAATATGATCAAAGTAAATTATTCGAGCAGAGCAATATACCCCTATTAGTATCCCAACAAACATGTTTTGCATTTTCATCAGGAAAACTCGAATAATAGTGTTTCACAATTTATCATTGAAGGGATCGTGTACCATAACTCAGGAAGCAATGTATTTTTCATACATTCTTTTCCATAAATTAAGAACACATAATTAGGTAGAGGTAAAAGGTTGTACCTCTTCAATAAGTAAGGGAATCTTTATGCGTGAGATTTGTTTCCGATAAAGATACAACGAAACAAGCATTGCTCAAAACGCAATTTAGGCTTTCGCCAAATGGGGTGGATACACGTTTTAACAATTATCTCCAATTTTGTTGCTAAAAATTTTACCTTTCCATAAATCAAAAGGCACCATCCTTAGACTTTTAAGAGCGTTCACAAATTTATTCAAAAAAACTAGAATAAAAAAGAAACCTCTACTTTACATTCTAAATTGGTCTTGTTTTCTGTATCCCCTATCAGATTGCTTGATCTGTAACAAGGTGTTGTACGGAAAACAGTTGCTTGAGTTTCATTAAAATGCTAATTATATTATTTTCCTTAAAAGATAGAGAACAAAGACTGTGCCAAAACCCAAATCTACTGTCTTTCGATGTTCAACCTAGCCCATCTTCTCCACCCTTCCAAATAATAATCCAATAGTACAGGCTGATCAAGTGTCGATACCTTTACTCCATCTACTTGCAAGTCTTTTTCAAAATGAAAAAGTTGCTGCATCGTCTTTTCAGAAAGGAAAGAAGTTTTAACGCCTAAGTCAAATTGAGCAGTATCTAGGCCCCTAGCATTAGCCATTATGAATCCCCAATCTCCAAAAGAAGGGACATAAGCATGGTAAGGATAAGTAAATTGAAATCCAGCAGCTTTAATATTCTCATTAATGCACCAATAAGCTTTTGTGGTATGAAAAGGGCTACCTGCCTGTGTAACAAAAATGCCATTAGGTGCTAAACGTTTTTTCACTAGTTTGAAAAACTCTCGACTATAAAGTCTCGCTAAACTTTCGTTAGTCGGATCAGGCAAGTCTGCAATGATTACATCAAATACCTGAGGATGCTGTTGCAAGAAAATAAAGGCATCATTAGGTACTGTAATTACTCGTGGATCATCCAGACTATAATTATTTAATTGACTCAACTCTGGATGTTCTTTCGCTAATTTGAACATCTCTGGGTCAATATCCACGATGGTTAATGCTTCAACATCATTGTGCTTTAATACTTCTCGTGCGGTTAAAGCTTCCCCTCCTCCTAAGATAAGAATATTCTTTTTATATGGTGCTTTTGACATTGGCAGATGAACTAAAGACTCATGATAACGGTATTCGTCCGTAGAAGAAAATTGTATTACCCGATTAATAAATAAACGCAGATCATCATTTGCTTTTGTTAATACTAAAGTCTGATAGGGGGTTGTCTTTGTGAAAACAATCCGATCGCGATACAAACGATCATGCCACTCATACAAAAGACGATTAGAGAAAATAGCCAGTAAAACAAAAAATAAGGTAACAGACGCTGCACCTAGCAAATAGTGAATACGTTTTCGCGGTACTATAAAATCTTTAAAAAACCAAAGGTTTAAAAAGCCAATTCCAATATTCACTACCCCAAAAATAAGAGAGGACAAAAATACACCCACCCAAGGAAGTAAAATAAATGGAAAGAGTAGAGTAGCTACTAATGCGCCAAAATAATCCATCGATAATACATTCGAAAGATTAATCTTCAAAGGATAATATTCCTTCATAATGCGCGCTAACAATGGAATTTCTAACCCAGTTAATATGCCAATCACTACAATCAACCCAATCATCACAATCTGAAAAGCCCAGTAATTAAAGTCAGAGAAAACGAAATATAAAATAGGCACAGAAGCACCACCAATCAACCCCAAAATAATTTCTACTTCAATAAATCGTAAGATCAAATCCTTTTGAAAAATCCTTGAAAAAAAGGAGCCTAAGCCCATTGAAGCCATATAAACACCAATTGTAATTGAAAATTGCTTGATACTATCACCAAGAAAATAACTAGAAGTAGTACTGATAAGTAATTCATAAATAATGGAGCAAAGACCTGCTATAAAAATACTCCCTATAAGAACGATTTTTTCTTTCGTACTATCCGTTGTCGTTTTGTTTTGCATTTTTATGGTTTTTCTTGATTGAAGAAGCACATTATCCATCTAAAAAGTTCCGCCAAGCCAAAAAGAAGTAGACCAATCAATGGCAAAACAACGACCAAAATAGTATATACCCTCCAAATTTGTGGATAAATCCCCCCCCCTGAACGAAAAAGAAAAATTACCCGACAACCCAAAGGATACGAGGCCCCAGAGTAGGCCCATCCAGAGCCCTATTTTACCTATTGTATAAAAACTAAGTAGCTGCTTTTTTGCTCCCAGCCACTCCATTAAGCTCAATATTAGAAATGGAATCACTACAAGTACAAACCACCCAATAAAAGTACCAAATGGCAAATAGGGATCCTTAATGATTGGCCGTATTAATAATTCACTCCCTTCTATCAGGCAATAAACAAAAAAAGAAAGCATCAACAATAAAATCACGATTAATACACCCTTATTATAGATTTTTAGTCGCATTTAGTAGAAATATTTCACCCTCAGAGGGAATTATGTATAAGTTTGGTTATAGGTAACAGCTCAAAATAATCAATAAGAAAGGATAGTGTCTTTTTCCGAAAGTCTTCGTTTCCGAAATTATCACTATACTAGGGCATAGCTCAGCTTTTGGAGCCTTGATTTACTAATAATATATCAATCATTGCTTATCATTATTTTTGATCTATTACTTAAGTAGTTAGGCTAGAACCTGTCAGCCTC
>JAKVCU010000028.1 GCA_022448955.1 Saprospiraceae bacterium | reverse complement strand
AATTTTTCAAGATGCCGATCGAATCGTTCAAATTCTACAAAAAAATCTGCCTGTGGGAAATAACTATCAATAACACCTACCGAATCACTTTTATCTAAGGCTGCAACTAATTCGTTACCTGTTTCTTTGATTGCTTGCATATGTCGTGGAGCGACATAACCAGCGGCACCAATTAAGGCGAAATTCTTCATTAGCTATTAGTTGTTTTGATTACTTTTTGTCCTTCTAATCGATAAGTATCCCCCGTTCCTTTACAAGTAGCCAAGTTCTGGAAATCAAACTCTAATCGCTCTCCATGCTCACTCATCCAGCCGATTTGTTTGGCAGGTACCCCCACCATTAAGGCATAATCGGGTACTTCTTTATTGACTACCGCACCTGCACCAATAAAGGCATATTTACCAATATCATTGCCACAAACGATGGTAGCATTGGCACCAATGGATGCGCCTTGTTTCACGATCGTTTTTCGGTATTCTTCTTTTCGACTCACTGCAGAGCGTGGATTATAAACATTTGTAAACACCATGGAAGGCCCTAAGAATACATCATCCTCACAAATCACACCTTCATATATGGACACATTATTTTGTACGCGTACATTATTGCCTAACTTCACTTTTGGCGCAACAAATACATTTTGCCCTAAGCTACAGTCTTCTCCAATCTCACTATTTTTCATGATATGGCAAAAGTGCCAAATTTTTGAGTTAGCACCTATTATTGCCCCTTCATCTACATAAGCAGATTCGTGTTGGAAATATTTTTTTTCTTCTGTCATTTTACGGCTTCGCCACTGAAAGGTCGCAGAGCCTTTACAGTGGAAATGATAATATATAAATATGCTTAGACGATAAATCGTCTTTAATTTTGTATTGGACGCAGAGTAAGTAGAGTTTTTTCCGCAAAGTTGATAGAGAACTTTACATTGACTCTAGCTGTTCCTCTGGAATTTGTAGTAATAATTGATAGCCAAGCTGATCTAATTCCACTACAAACTGCTTTTTGTTTTCTTTTTGTACTAGGATACCTTCCATTCCAGTCAAATTACCTGTGGCAATTCTAACGCGATTGCCCACCTCTAGTGTCCGTGCCTGTGCCTCAACTGTATACTGCTCACCAGTAATTCGTTTCATCAAATTGATTTCTCTTTCTGGTATAGCAATTAAATCNTTGGCTATTTTCACGAAAGTGACGACCTCTTGCTCTTCTAAAACAGGTATATAAGACGACTTCCTAATCTTCACGAATATATAGCAACTGATGAGCGGAATTTCTAAATGTTTTACTTTCCTAGTATATCGCCTGGTTACTTTTTGTAAAGGCACATAACATTCTATTCCTTTATCAGCTAGTCTTTGAGCAACCCACTTTTCTCGCTTGTAGCGAGTGTATACCGCAAACCAACGAGCTTCCTGCTCGTCTAAATGATTGATGGCTTTTGAAAGTGTTTTAATACTCATAATGGTTATGATTATAATCGCCAGTAATCTAAATTTTCTTCTTTAGGCATTTCTGAAAGCAAGCCTTTTAAATCATATAAAATGGGTGCCCCATTCATTACAGATTTGAAATAAGCTAGATCTAGATTTTTATATTCTTCATGTTTCACGGCCACAATAACTGCATCATAATTGGTAGAAACTTGATCGACCATACTTAGGCCATATTCATGTGCTACTTCATTGGGGGATGCATGTGGATCAGTTAGATGTACATTCACAGAAAACTGCATTAACTCTTTCACCAAATCTGCCACCTTTGAATTACGGATGTCCGCCACATCTTCTTTGAAAGTAATGCCCATTACTAAAACCTTTGAATCACTAGGATTTTTACCTTTTTTAATCAACTTCTGTACCAGCTTCTTTGCGATAAAGCCTGGCATATCGTCATTAATTCGACGGCCACTCGTGATTACTTGAGGATTTAAACCTAGTTTCTTCGATTTATGTAAAAGATAGTATGGATCCACACCTATACAATGTCCACCAACCAAGCCAGGATAAAATTTTAGGAAATTCCACTTTGTGCCGGCAGCTTCTAGTACCTCTTGGGTATCAATTCCCATTTGATCGAAAATTACAGCTAACTCATTCATGAACGCGATATTCAAATCTCTCTGTGTATTCTCGATCACCTTAGCAGCCTCGGCTACTTTAATAGACGCTGCTTTGTAGGTTCCCGCTGTAATTACAGCAGCATATACATCATTAATCACATTGCCTGATTCTTCATCGCAACCTGCTACTACTTTGAGAATTTTCTCTACGGTATGTTCTTTATCTCCCGGATTAATTCTTTCTGGCGAGTATCCCACTTTAAAATCTTGCCCCATTTTTAAGCCAGACAACTCTTCCAAAATGGGTACACAGTCTTCTTCTGTACAACCTGGATAAACGGTAGATTCAAAGATGACATAATCTCCTTTTTTTAATTGACCACCTACAGAGCGAGAGGCACCAAGAAGGGGACGAAGATTTGGATTATTATGCTCATCAATCGGCGTTGGAACAGCTACAATATGGAAGTGGGCTTGTTGTAGGTCTTTAGGAGTAGCAGTAAACAAAATGTCAGTATCTTCAAAAGCAGAAGCATCTAATTCTTTAGAGGGATCAATGCCCTTTTTCATCAGCTCTATTCTTGGCTCATTGATATCAAAACCAATGACGCTAAATTTTTTGGCGAAAGCCAAGGCCAATGGTAAGCCCACATAGCCTAAACCAATAACAGAGATTTTCTTTTGTTTCTGCTCTAGCTCTTTTAACATTGTTTTCGTTTTCAGTTTTGGTTGTTCTAGCCTAGTTTTATGTATTATTTCCAGAAACTTTTTACGGTTTCTGTGATATGTTCTAATTGTTCTTGATTTAATTCAGAGTGCATAGCCAATGAGATGACGTCCTTACATAGTTGATCGGTTACTGGAAGCGAATCGACCTGTCTATCACTGAGTCCCTTGTAAGCTTCTTGTTCGTATAAAGGAACTGGGTAATAAATCATAGAAGGCAAACCTTTTTCTTTTAGGTAGGCCTGTAATTCATCTCTACGTCCATCCTTTACCTTCAAGGTATATTGATGGAATACGTGTGTTGAATTGTGCTGGCGAACGGGCACTACTAGCTGCTCCATATTGGCAAAAGCCTGATCATAATGAGCGGCTGCTGCGCGTCTAGTCTCGGCATAAGCATCTAGATGTCTTAGTTTGATATCTAGGATGGCTGCTTGAATGGAATCCAAACGAGAATTCACTCCTACATGTGCATGATAATAACGCTTATTTTGGCCGTGATTAGCCATCATACGAAGCATGCTGGCTAGATCATCGTCATTGGTATAAATGGCACCGCCATCACCATATGCCCCTAAGTTTTTTGAAGGGTAAAAAGAGGTGCAACCGATGTGGCCTATGGTGCCTGTTTTTTGGGAATGTCCGTCAGAGAAAGTATAATCTGCTCCTATTGCCTGAGCATTATCTTCTACCACATAAAGATTATGTTGCTTCGCTACTTCCATAATGGGCTCCATATCACAGCTTTGGCCAAATAGGTTAACCGGAACGACAGCCTTGGTATTTGGCGTAACTGCTGCTTCAATAATATCTGCTGTGATATTGAAGGTATCTGGATCCACGTCCACCATAATCGGTTTCAAGCGCAATAAGGCAATGACCTCTGCTGTTGCTACATAGGTAAATGCAGGTACAATCACCTCATCTCCTGGTTTCAGGCCTAGTGCCATAAAGGCGATCTGCAGTGCATCGGTTCCATTTGCGCAGGGAATGACATGCTTTGCGCCCAAGTACTGCTCCAAATTCGCTTGGAATGACTTTACAGTAGGGCCATTAATGAATGCCGCTGAACGAATCACCTCCAAAACTGCTTGATCTACTTCCTCTTGTATTTTTTTGTATTGACCTTTTAGGTCGACCATTTGAATATTCATTGTGCCGTTCTATTTTTCTTTGCTCCAAAGCAATAGTGGATCTGTACCGAGCTTGCGCCAATCAATTGCTTCGAATTCTTCTTGTGTATAAATTAAATATCTGATTTTTCGATGAATCAACTCTTCCACTTTATCTACCAGATTCAATAGATAACTTTTGTCTATCTCTCCAATAAAAATCAGATCAATAATTTGACTATCAATCCCTTTTGCAAAGGTGCCTACTAAAAAAACTTTTTCTATATCACCTAATCGTACAATGACGTTTTCGATGATTTTATCAATCCCAACTTGTTTTAGTAGAATATTGTGAATCTCTTTAAAAAGTGGATGTGCTGTATTTGCTTGGAAAATCTTCTTTTTTCCTTCAACATTAGATTTCAACATTCCTGCATCTTCTAAGCGGTTTAGCTCTACGCGAATAGCATTGGTTGATTCGCCAAATTCGCTTTCAAGGCTGCGAAGATAAGCGGTGGTCTTGCTATTCAGAAAAAACTTTAATAATAGCTTGACCCGCGTTTTTGATGAAATTAATGTTTCTATCATTTGAGTAGTAAAATTACTCAATTAATAAATATAATCAAGTAATTTCTTTTAATTTAAAATTGAACTGATGCTTATTTTCAAGTAAAACAAGAAAAACACCCAATTAATGGTCTATTTATGAAGTATTACCTCATAAATAAAATATTCTAAAATAATTTTTGATGACAGCTAATGGGTAAGCAGGGTTAGATAAGAATAAAAATATTACTCAATAAGAGTACTACTTACTGATGCAATGATAAGAATAAATTCTAAATTAAAAGTGATTACTTATTTTTTTTGTGACAGGATAAATTAACACTTTTTAGATAAAACACTCAAATTTATTTATCCAAACTACTCTATCAAGACAGCTTTCTAAAACAAGCATCCCATATCGTTATCTTTAAAAGATATTCATTTACAATATTTTACACTTCACTTTTTTATATAGCTGTCCAACCTCCATCCACAACTAAATTTTGGCCTGTGATATAACTGGCTTCATCAGAAAGTAAAAATGTAACAGCAGGAGCGATATCATCTGGTAATGCCATTCGGCCTAATGGTGTTTTTTTGTTGTAATTTTTGACAAAAGCTGCTGGTTGATGGTCAAAAACACCTCCTGGTGAAACACAGTTTACTCTTACTTGATCTGGTCCATAAAGTGATGCTAAATAACGTGTAAAATTCACTAAGCCTCCTTTGATAGCACTGTAAGCTGCTGGTGGATTAATTGAAGTGCCTTCATAAATGCCAAAGTCATTGCCAACGACACCATAAATAGAAGCGATGTTCACAATGCTTCCTGCTACTTGTGCTTTCATTACCTTCAGCACTTGCTGGGAGATATAGAAATAACTATTCAGCTGCATATCTAAATTCTGCTGCCAAGAAGTTAATGGAATATCTTCAAAAGGTGTTCCCCAATCTTTTGTTCTTGGATAGGCATTATTTACTAGGCCATCAATGCGGCCAAATTTTTCTAAAACTTGTACGAGGGATTGATCTATACTTTCTGTGCTTGTAATATCTGTTTGGAAATGGGTTTCTTTTTCTTCTACTTGGACATCAAAGTTGAGTGCTATACCTCCTTCTGCCTCTATTTTTGCCATGAAGGCCCGACCTAATAAACCACTTCCACCTGTTACGATTATTACCTTATTGTTTAATTTGCTCATGATAAATAGTTAAGTAGTTTGCCCGAAATCTTGCCTGCCGACAGGCTGGAATTGGTACAATAAAATTTAGCCATAGGCAGACAGGTCTTTACGTTCGTTCAAAAATCGTATGTAACTTTTCTATTGTCAGTTACATACGATTTTCGTAGGCAGGAATTTATTATACAAGCAATTTTGACTAGCCGCTTAAGTAGTTAGGCTAGAAAATTGGTATAATAAATTCTTTTAGTCAGCTCAAAAATCGTGCGTAACTTTCCTATCGTCAGTTACTTACTACTTTTGAGCTGACGAATTTATTATACAAGCAATTTTGACTAGCCGCTTAATGCAATTTTTAAAACTTCGATCCCTTCTTTGAAATCATTCTCTATTTTTCCTCCTGCCTGAATAATTTTAATAAAATAAGTCAACTGTTTCTTG
Organism: Saprospiraceae bacterium; assembly: GCA_022448955.1. Classification (GTDB taxonomy): domain Bacteria; phylum Bacteroidota; class Bacteroidia; order Chitinophagales; family Saprospiraceae; genus JALEHC01. The sequence continues at coordinate 19,717 of JAKVCU010000028.1, read as the reverse complement.
TAGGTATCTATAAACCCAATATGCTGATTTTCAAATACTAGTTCATTATTAAAGTGTATAGTATTCTGCTTTAAGTCACACAAAAAGGTACCTAGTGAAGTAACTACTTCCACTTGACGTTTGTAATCCTTACGGAAATAATTTAAAATGATACTTACCACATAGTCTTTATAAACTAATTGATAGTTCGCATAATCCACAGCATCCATTTCAAGGTGCGAGCTTGACCTACGAATACTATTCACCAATGCTGGTTTTCCAAAAAACCAATAGATATAATCAATCTCATGAATTAAGTCCAAATGTACTCCTCCACCCATTTTCGCAGAAGCACTATAAGTTTGACGAAAGTCTACATCTGGACGCCAGGCAGACAAGTCAGATCCACAATAAACATTCACTTCATTGATCTTGCCATATTCACCACTATCTAAGTATTGTTTTAAGTGCATGAGGGGTGCATGAAACCGTAAATTACAAGCTACATAGGTAGGAATGTTTGCAGCAGCAATAAGCTCTTCTAATTCTTCCGCTTTCGCTAAATCAGACAGAGCTGGTTTTTCAATAAACAGTGGAACTTTTAAAGCTAATGCCTCTTGAATAGCCACAGCATGATGAACAGTAGGATTAGAGATAAGCACAAAATCAGGCTTTTCTTGTACATCTTTCCAACTATAAATATTCTGGATATCTTCCTCTGTTTTAGAAGGCTTACTAGACCTTAAGGCTAGAATTTCTACATCTTTATCATACATTTCGCGTAAAGCGGCAATGTGTTTTCGTGCGATAGATCCTAAACCAACGATTAATACTCTCAAAATTCAAAGTCTAATTTATTATTGGAAATTAAAAAGTTCATGATCTCAAAGTCGATAGGTTCATCAATATCAAAGCATAGATGCGGCATCACATAAGCTAAAGATCGATCTGTAGTACTAATTTGCCAATCCGATTCAAAATAAGAGCGTCTGAATATATAAAAAGAAGCATTCATATCATACACCTTCGGTGCCTCATGTCTAGATTTGATATCTCCCAGACTTTTAATGACATTAACAAATTCTCCTTCCTTTTGCTCCACCATATTAAAATATGGATTGCGATTAGCAGGGCTTACAGAAAAGATATTCAAGGCTTCTTCTACAGATGTAAGTTGCTGCCATGCCTCCTCTAGGTCTTGGAGGTTGCGCAAGGGTGCCGTAACATCTAGATCCATCACAAAATCGTATTTCTTGGCATGATACTTTTCCATAAACTTCCAAACATCCTCGATCACCCCAATTTTACCGGCTTTGTCCGTAGCCAAAGCAGCGGGTCGTTGATAAGGCGTGATCAAGCCAAAATTAGCGGCTACTTGCTTTATTTCTTCACTATCTGTGCTTAGAGCAATATCTGCGGAATACTTTTTGGCGAAAGCCTGTGCATGTGCAATGGTATAAGCAATCAGTGGTTTACCGGACAAGTTTTTAATATTTTTACCTGGAACTCCTTTTGATCCACCTCTTGCACAAATCGTAATTAGTATACTCATAAATTTAAATCCAAATGTTTAATATCAGCTTGCGCTTTTTCAAAGTCCTCTGGTTTTCCGATATCTAACCAATATTGTCTTACTGGATAGGATACCACCTTACTACCTCCACTTATTAGTTCTTGCATCAAATCTGTGGTATCAAAGAAAGCATTTTTTGGAATACGTTCTAAGACTTCCCTTTTCATCAGATAGATTCCGCCATTAGAGTAGTAGGTATAGGTAGGCTTTTCCCGAAAGGAAAGAATGTGATCTTCATTATTTGTTTCCAAAACGGCATAGGGAATATTCACATTGTAAGGGATGGTCGCAATGGCTAAATCTGCTTCTTTCTCCAAAAAGAATAGGAAAAAATCTTCAAAATCAAGATTAGTCAAAATATCAGAGTTGGTCACTAGCACATAGTCATGCTTAAACTGCTCAATTTTACTCACTGCACCGATGGTACCCAGTGGTTCATCTTCCCATAGATATTGTATGGATACATTTTTTTGTGAACCATCGCCAAAAAATGCTTCCAATTGTTCTCCTAAATAGCGTACAGAAATCCAAAAGTCATCAATTCCAAAATGCCGTAACCAATCCAGATTGTGCTCTATAATTGGCTTGTCACCTACTTTTAACAAAGGTTTAGGTGTAGTATCGGTGAGTGGTCGAAGCCTTGATCCCCGTCCTCCCGCCATAATGATAGCATCTAATGGCAAATAGGACCTAGTATGTCGAAAATTCACAATACTAATTAAACGATCATGCTCATCAACGATAGGAATGATTTTTAAATTTAACTTTCTGGCAGCAATAACCTCTTCTATTGTGTATTGATTCTTACGAAAGAAAGTGGGCTTTAATTGAGCAAATTCAGTTATGGGGCTGGAAGTTTCTAAACCTTTTATAATACCTCTTCGAATATCCCCATCTGTGAGGCTACCAATGAGATGCCTTTCTTTATCTACTAAAAAAAGGATCGCGTCCGAAGCGAGTTCATTTAGTCGAGAAAGCGCTGCCCGGATATGTTGATCTGCTGTAATTAAGTGTCTATTTATATTTTGCATGAATGAGTTGATCAATTATTGTTTCCAAACAATTGGATTTAAAGTAAATATTTGTTCCCTTAAATGCTAAATCTCGGGGTAAGTTTGTAATGGTATGAAGAATTTCCTGTTCTTGAAAGGGAGTACTAAAGGTATTATCGCTTTGTGGCCTACCTTTTTGGCGATCGCCTACATTAATCACATATTTTCCGAAAGAAGCTGCCTCTATAATTCCACTAGAGGTATTTCCGAGTAGGAATTTGGACTGTTTTGCGGCAGCGAAATAATTTAATCGCCCGAAGTTTTCTATCAAGAATATACGTTCTGGCTGTTGTACTGCTATTTTCTGGAATTGGTGTCGAAACAAGGAACCTGCAGTATCCGCATTGGGCATTGTGATGATGACATCGTAGTCTTTACTCAAGCGCAGCAAGGTATTTGCTGCCACTTTGCTATATCCTTCATTTTTTTCAAAAGCAATCGTTTCTGGATGAAAGGTCACTAGGATAAAGTCATCCGTCGTTAAATGAAACTGCTTTTGTACTTTTTGCCAATCAGGGAGTTGTAAATTATCGATCGTTGAAAGACTTAATGCTCCCACCCAATGGATATTTTGTTTAGTTTCAACCAATGCTTCTACCCTTTGCGCAAAAGCAGGCGTCGCTACAAAATGTAAATCTGATGCCAAGGAAATTTGGTGCCGATAAATATTATCTATTGCTCCTAGCGTTGTTTCTCCGCCATGAAAATGTGCAAAACGTACCCGCTGCGGGATACCTGCCTGAACGGCTGCCGCCATTTCAAAGCGATCTCCAAGGGCAAAGACCCAATCAAAAGAATGGTTCGCCCAAAACTGACTAAAGTTACTTACTGTAAGGCCATAAGCATTAGCTATGGCTTGAGGAGCATCCGATAAAGACATACCATATACCTTATGAATAGGCAAACCTTCCTTCTCCACTAATTGAAGCGTTAATCCATGATAAGGCGAAAGATGGGTACCAAATACGATCAATTCCACCTCAAAACGAGCATCTTTTTTCAGGGCTTTAATCAAGGGTTGATAGATCCCAAAATCAGCCCGAGAGCTGGTAAGTATCCCAATTTTTATAGTAGATCGCTCCATGCTAATAAATGTCCTTTTGGCAAATTATTTTTTATCGTCTTTCCAAGTATGCTTTCCCAATCCATGGTGGATATACCTGTTCCTGGGCGTAGGGCAATGAGGTCTTTATCTTCTATTCGTTGGCCTTCGGTCATATCATGCCTTAAGTGGATACTTTTTCTAACAATAGGTTTGTTTTGAAGCTCACTTTTGCTGGGTACTTTCATGCCATTGCCACTAGTAGCTAATTCTATATTCCGAATGGCAGATACCATAGCTTTTAAATCATTAGGCTCTAAAGAAGCACGATGATCAGGCCCTGGTAAATTGCGATCTAATGTAAAATGTTTTTCAATGACAACGGCCCCTAAAGCAACTGCAGCAATTGGAACTTCAATTCCCAGTGTATGATCTGAATAGCCAATATTCACCTTGAATGCTTCCTTTATAGTTAGCATAGCCATTAGATTTACATCTTTCATAGGCGTTGGATATTCAGTATTGCAATGTAGTATTGTAATCTGATCTTTTTCAACTTTATCGGAAGTCAAAATATTTAGAGCAGCTTCAATCTCGCTTAAAGTGGCCATCCCGGTAGAAAGGATAACAGGTTTTCCAAAACTGGCAATTGTTTTTAAATAGGGCAGGTTAGTAATTTCTCCACTAGGTATTTTAAAATAACTCATCCCCAAATGATGGAGATAATGCAAACTAGCTACATCAAAAGCACTACTCAAAAACTCAATACCTTGTTGTTTGCAATAAGCCATTAATTCAAGGTGATCTTTATCTGACAATTCCAGCTTTTTAAGCATTTCAAACTGACCGCCTCCACCAGTAGTGTCCTCTTGGTAAGCCGCTTTCTTAGCTTTTCCACTCACTAGCGTTTCTGCTTTAAATGTTTGAAATTTCACAAAGTCTACACCTGCTTCAGCTGCGACATCAATCAACTGCTTTGCAGTTTTGATATTACCATTGTGGTTTACACCTGCTTCAGCTATGATTAAGGTTTTATTCATTTTTGTACAATTTAGCAGGATGACCTAAATAGATTCCTGGTTCCACTACTGCTTGCGTCAAAATACTAGAAGCTGCTAGCATACTATTTTCTGGTAAAGAAGATAGAGGTAGCATACAGGCATTGCTTCCTACCATAGTCCCCTCTCCTACTCTTGCAGCCCCGTTAATAACGCTATTCGTAGAGATATGGCAGTGATCTCCAATCACTCCATCATGTTCTATTAATGCTCCGGAATTGATGATACAATTGGCGCCAACTTTTGCGCTGGCATTAAGCATAACAAAATGATGAATGACTGTTCCTTCTTCCACGCTTGCATGTATTGAAACCTGAGCCTTTGGAGAAATAATAATTGGTAATTGACCGCCGACCACTTTGATACGGTGAAAAATCCTTTTTCTAAGTTGAGCAGATTTCACTTGCCCAACAGTTACCAAAAAATTTGGACATTGCTCTTTAAATTCTTTCAGTTCTTTTTCAGTATCAGAGCCAATGATTGGATATCCTAATACCTTTGTGCCCACTTTATCGGGCATATCTAAAACCCCAAAGATTTCATATTGCCCTTGTGCTTCAATGACATCAATGACGGATCGACAGTGCCCTCCGCCCCCAATTAATATAATAGGTTCTTTATTCATTTAGTGTAACGCTACTTGGTAAATTAACCAATCTATCTGCAATATTCTTGGCTGTAGCCAAATCGCCAAACTCGATACCATCAAACAAATTTAAATCATTCAATAAATCCCAAACAGGTCGAACCATAATCCCATGATCATTCATGTGAGCTAGGAATTCATCTCGCTCTGCACGATCTTTTAGCATGACTGCATTAAGCCAATAATTAGCAGTAGAATTGGCAGGTTCTTTTACAAATTGAATAGGATGGTCTGTGAAGAAGTTTTCATAGGCTTTTGCCAACTTTCGTTTTCTTTCGAGATAGGTGGGTAAGACTTCTAATTGAGCACACCCCAATGCAGAATTGATATTTGGTAATCTATAATTATACCCAATATGATCATGCCTAAACTCCCAACGATGGGGTATCTTGGCTTGGGTGGTTAAGTGCTTCGCTTTTTTGCCCAGCTCTTCGTCATCTGTTAAGATCATCCCACCACCACCTGTGGTGATAATTTTATTACCATTAAAACTTAAGGTCCCTATTTTGCCAAAAGTACCTAAGTGTTTCTCCTTATAAAAACTTCCCATTCCTTCAGCAGCATCTTCTACAACAGGAATATGATATTTCTCACATAATTCGACGATTAGATCAATTTCTCCTGGATGTCCAAAGGTATGCATAGGTACACATGCACGGATAGCTCGTTGAGTGGTACGGTGAATAGCCTTTCCCTCTTTTATCGTCACTTCATTTTCCAGAAATTTCGCCAATTCAATTGCCGAAAGGCTAAGAGTATTCTCATCTACATCAACAAATATAGGATCAGCACCTGTATAAGAAATAGCATTACATGTAGCAATAAATGAGAGGGGCTGAGTAATGACTAAATCTCCTCTTTCCACCCCTGCAAGTAATAATCCTATATGTAATGCTGAAGTACCATTACTCACTGCGATGGCTTTCTTACAGCCCGTGTACTCCGCCATTTTTTCTTCAAATTGATCGACAAATTTTCCAACTGAAGAAACAAAAGTTGAGTCAATACACTCCATTAAATATTCCTTTTCATTTCCAATAAACCTAGGTTCATGCAAAAAAATCCGGCCTTCTTTTTGTTGGTATTGCTTTCTAATAAAAGCTATGATTTGATCAAACATGCCTTTGTTTTTGAATCTCTTTAAACAAATTATCCTCAAAAAACGGAAATAATTCAAAAACAAAGGCAGTCCATCCCATTAAAATTCTCTTAAAGCTAAATTAGTCTTAATGCTTTACAAAGGAAAGCCGAACTTTATTATCAGTAAGTATCCAGTACCTTCCTTTAGGTAAATGGCTAATTGCCAAGTGGTAACTATTCGTATGCAGTATGGATAAACATTGGCCCAGTTGATTAATGAGTTGATATACTTGTGCGCCCAGCATTTCTGTTAAGCACAACTGATCTTTCACTAAAAAAGTGATTTGTTCTTGTGAATGTTGGATATGTACAACAATGATATCTGAAAATTGGTAACGACCATCTAGGTCCAGCATTTTCAAACGGTAATAAAAAGTTCCGTTTCGAGACTCTTTGTCCTGAAATTGATAATGCTGTTGGTTGCCCAAACCTCCTTTACCTTGGATCTGAGCGATGGACTCAAAATCATACCCGTTTGTACTTTTTTGTACATCAAAGTAATCAAAGTTGAACTCATCTTCTGTCATCCATCTCAGAAAGATATCTTTCGAATTCTGCCTTAGGTGAAATTCAATGAGCTGGAGCGGTAAGATGCCATTGCTAGCAATGGCAAATGCGCCAGGTCCAGGCAGTTCACTTTGCGTAAGCAAATAGGGATTAGCTCCTATGGCGGTCTGAGTAGTTTGCTGCTCCCATCCCGATCCGCTATGGTATGAAAAATAACAATTATTCCGATTAAAGGAAGGCAGTTCATTCGTGGAAGCCCACTCTACAGTAAGGCTATAGTTCGAGATATTCCCTTCTAACCACCATGTTCTGTTGACTACATGATCTACAATTTGATGACCCCAAGAGGCTTCTTCGAGGACTCTATCTTCAACTCTCATACCTACCTCACTGCTAAAACCTCCTTCTAGAATAGCCATATTATAAGTATCATTCCCAATTGGAAAACTTTGGCTGCCTACTAAAGGGCGATTTAAATAGCCCATACCGTTCGTTTTGACGTAAGTCCAAGAAGAAGCGCCTAAAATGTCACCTACTACTTTTAAGTCAAAAGCATTTAAGCGAAAGTGGCCTTGCCAAAGGCTAAGGTTTCCATTGATTTCTAGGTATCGATACAGATCTATACCTGAGGAATTATTCAGTTCTACATCTGAAAGTAGCATACTTCCAGCTCCATGTATTGGCTGAGCGGCAAGACCATCAAAGGTGGTGGTACCCAAGCTGGCATCTAAGCTGCCATGGACCAGTAATGATCCACCAAATTGGAAACCAGTCCCCACTACATTGCCTTGATTCGTTAAAGTAGAACCAGACTGTATGACGGTATTGCCTTTCACAACTAAGCCATTAGTATTGGTATTTTGATTGAATATCGTTACGGAACCACTTCCTGATCCTCCAACATTTAGATTTCCTAAGACAGTAGCAAATCCAGCACTTCCTTGAAAGCGGCTTGCGCCAATAGCCGGGCTCCAATGGCCAGCCATACTTTCGAAAGTAAGATTTGGATAATAGGTATCGTTGGTAGAAAAAGAGGGATGCCCACTGCCCGTGTACCGCACAATCCAATGAGCTGAAGGAGGAATCGTTTGCATTCCTCCTTCATAATGATCGCGATATCGAGCAGCACTAGAATTTCCAGACTTTACTAAAGTCGCATTTGCGCCCATCTGCCAAGTAGCACCATTGATAAAAAAAATACCATTTCCACTAGCGCTATTACCAAAATCTTCAAAGGTTCCTTCTAAAAGAAAATCTGAACCACTGGGGTTTCCATTATCAATGCTCAGAGAATAACTTGCACCTTGTAATCGCAATAAGGCGGCTGGTGGAACATGCAAACGCCCGACAAGAGCGTCCGTTGCAATAATACTTACGGTATGTCCAGCCTGAATCAAAACATCATCGGCTGAACCAGGTAAACCACTAGCGGACTGCCAAGAGCCATTCCAAACTTCCCAGATGGATAAGTCTTGCCAAAGACCAGACTGGACGGAACGAAAAGAGGTTGCGGATAAAGAAAAGGAAAAAAAAGCAAAAATGAGGCACAACAAGAAAGGACTTGCTGCCATGCAAGGTCGTTTAGTTTTCATTTGTCTAATAAGTAGTTGGCCCAGAAAAATTAGTACAATAAAATTTTGTCTAGGCACTTAATTTGAGGAAAAAGATTATTTCACCTTATAGACACCTCAAATCACAAATTCCATAAAAAAAGGAGTACTTTTTTCAAAATACTCCTATTTTTTTGTGGGTGTTTTAGACATCGTAATTTAATACTGGCGCTAGCCAACGTTCTGCCTCTTCAATAGACATTCCTTTACGATCTGCATAATCCTCTACTTGATCTTTTGAAATTTGGCCTAAGCCAAAATATTTAGATTGCGGATGAGCATAATACCAGCCGCTAACGGATGCAGCAGGATACATAGCAAAGCTTTCTGTTAATTTGATGCCGATATGGGTTTCCACATCTAATAACTGCCAAAGCGTTCCTTTTTCGGTATGCTCTGGACAAGCAGGATATCCTGGTGCCGGACGAATACCTTGGTATTTTTCCGCAATTAAGGCATTATTGTCAAGTATCTCCTCTGAAGCATAAGCCCAGAATTCTGTGCGAACACGTTGGTGCATTCGTTCTGCGAAAGCTTCCGCTAAACGATCGGCCAATGCTTTGACCATGATGGCATTGTAGTCATCTTGTTGATCTTCAAAGTGTTTGATCCACTTTTCTATTCCAATGCCTGTTGTTACAGCAAAAGCACCGATGTAATCCGATTGACCACTTGGTGCGATGAAATCAGTTAGAGAGTTATTTGCTTGTCCAGGTGCTTTTTGTCTTTGTTGGCGAAGGTTATGCAAAATAACGACAGGCTCTGCTCTTTCTTCATTTTTGAATACAGCGATATCATCATCTGATATGGCATTAGCTGGAAAAAGACCAATGATTGCCTTTGCCTGTAACCATTTTTCGTCGATCATTCTACGCAGCATGCTGCGCGCTTCATTGTATAGCTTTTTTGCTTCTACACCTACGATTTCGTCCTCTAAGATAGCGGGGAACTTTCCTGCGAGCTGCCAACTACTGAAGAAAGGTGTCCAGTCAATAAAATCGCTCAATTCTTCTAAAGAATAATCGTCAAAAACTTGTGTACCTAAGGCTTTGGGCACCACTGCTTGAAAATCATTCCAATCGATGCTGATCTTATTTTCCCGAGCTTTTTTTAAGCTGATGTATTTTTTATTGGATTGCCGGTTGCCACGTAAAGTGCGAATACGATCATAATCTTTACGAATATCTAAGATGTAGTTACTACTGGTATTTTCATCTTTGGATAATAAAGAACTGGCGACTGCAACGGCTCTGGAAGCATCCAGAACATGGACAACGGGCCCGGAGTACTGTGGTTCAATTTTTACAGCTGTATGCGTCTTTGAAGTTGTTGCCCCACCGATGAGCAATGGAATTTTAAATTTTTGGCGTTCCATTTCTTTGGCTACGTAAACCATTTCATCCAAGGAGGGAGTAATTAGACCACTAAGGCCAATAATATCCACATTTTGCTCTCGTGCCACTTTCAAGATTTGTGCAGCAGGTACCATCACGCCGATATCAATAATTTCATAATTATTACAGCCGAGCACAACACCTACAATATTTTTACCAATATCGTGCACATCTCCCTTTACGGTTGCCATCAGGATTTTCCCTTTGGCATTTCCACCTGATGCGGATTTTTCTTCTTCTATATAAGGGGTAAGATAGGCCACGGCCTTTTTCATTACCCTTGCACTTTTTACTACTTGGGGCAAGAACATTTTACCAGCCCCAAACAAATCACCTACTACATTCATCCCATCCATTAATGGCCCTTCAATAACGGCTAATGGGGAGGCTTGTTGTTGACGAGCCTCTTCAACATCTTCTTCAATAAATTCAGTAATCCCCTTTACTAAGGCATGTTCTAGTCGTTTTTTCACATCATTTTCCCGCCAAGTGAGGTCTTTTTGAATGGTACGCCCACCACTTCCTTTGAGCGTTTCCGCAAAATCTGTTAACCTTTCAGTGGCATCTGCTCTTCTATTGAAGAGCACATCCTCTACTCTTTCAAGTAATTCCTTTGGTATTTCTTCGTATACCTCGATCATCCCTGCATTCACAATCCCCATATCCATCCCTGCTTGAACAGCATGATAAAGAAAAGCTGCATGCATGGCTTCTCGCACTACATTATTTCCTCTGAATGAGAAAGAGATATTACTGACTCCACCACTTATTTTAGCGCCTGGGCAAACTTCTTTGATCTGTCGGGTAGCCTCTATAAAATGGATGGCATATTCGTTGTGTTCTTCGATCCCTGTAGCCACAGCAAATATATTGGGGTCAAAGATAATATCTTGAGGTTTAAAGCCTACCTTTTGAGTAAGTACTCGATAAGCCCTTTGGCAGATCTCAACCTTACGTTCTGTTGTATCTGCTTGTCCTTTTTCATCGAAAGCCATTACAACAGCTGCTGCTCCATATCGGTGGACCAATTTAGCTTGGCGAATAAACTCTGCCTCTCCTTCTTTCAGGGAAATAGAATTCACGATGCATTTACCTTGTACACATTTCAGGCCTGCCTCTATAACTTCAAACTTGGAAGAATCAATCATGATAGGTAGCTTAGCAATATCTGGTTCTGCCATTACTAGATTCAAGAAATCCTCCATAGCCTGTTTGGAGTCAAGTAGACCTTCGTCCATATTTACATCGATGATCTGAGCACCTCCCTCCACCTGATGCTGTGCAACAGACAAAGCTTCTTGATAATCACCTGATTTGATCAAACGAGCAAATTTTCTGGATCCTGTTACATTGGTTCTTTCACCAACATTGACAAAATTAGTTTCTGGTCGAATGACTAGTGGTTCTAGGCCACTCAACATAGTGTAAGCAATTCCGCTAGGAATAGTGCGCGGCTGAAGTGTTTCCACTGCTTTGGACATGGCTGCAATATGATCGGGTGTCGTACCACAGCACCCTCCTATAATATTCACAAACCCACTGGAGGCAAAATCACGAATATAGCGTTGCATTTCCGCTGGGTCTTGGTCATATTCTCCGAATTCGTTGGGAAGACCTGCATTGGGATAAGCACTCACGTTACAATCAGCAATTTTGGAAAGCGCTTCTATGTGAGGGCGCATTTCAGTTGCCCCTAAAGCACAATTCAGCCCCACACTGAGTAGGTTCATATGGCTTACTGAGATCCAGAAGGCTTCGACGGTTTGACCGGATAAGGTACGACCACTAGCGTCTGTAATAGTGCCAGATACCATAATTGGTATATTTTCTCCTCTCTCGTCTAATAATTGATCGATCGCAAATAATGCAGCCTTTGCATTTAGGGTATCAAAAATGGTTTCAACCAATAAGAGATCTGCGCCACCATCCAAGAGTCCTTGTGCTTGCTCATAATAGGCCTCTACCAAACCATCAAAATTTACGGCCCTAAAGCCTGGGTCATTTACATCAGGCGAAATAGATGCAGTACGTGTTGTTGGGCCTAATGCACCTGCGACAAATCTCGGCTTATTAGGATTTGTTTTGGTATATGCTAGCGCAGCCTTTTTAGCAATTTGGGCGGAAGCCAAATTTATTTCGTAGCATAAATCTTCCATGTCATAATCAGCCATAGAAAATTTATTAGCATTAAAAGTATTGGTTTCAATGATATCGGCACCTGCATCGAGATAAGCCTTATGAATGGCTTCGATAATATGAGGCTGAGTTAGGGAGAGTAAATCATTGTTTCCTTTTATTTCCTTGGGAAAATCGGCAAATCTTTCTCCACGATAATCCTTTTCTTCTAGTTGATAGGCTTGTATCATGGTACCCATGGCACCATCAATAACCAAAATTCGATCTTTTAATACCGTTTGAATAGACTGTTGCAACATAGACAAAGTTCTTTTTTCCTTGTAAGAATATAATGATTACTAAGGGTGTTTTAGGTTTTGGATAATTTGTGTGATTGGAAAGGCTTTACAAAGTTAGGGAATTCCATGCTCAAATGTCTTGTAGGGGGAATGAATGACCAAAAAAAAATTGTATCCGACTTTATTGAATACTTTTCGGCATGAATTATGATTAAAACTCTCCATTCAGAACATTGTTTAATCAAGGTTTACAAATAATAAATATTTATTTCAAGATAATAAGTAACCTTTCAAATAAACTTACGTAAAAAGTTAGGGCATTCAGGATTTTATTAAACAGCTTATGTTATCCAGTAGTTTGCTTACATTTTTTTGAAGAAACAATTACAGCTTTTGGAAACAGATAAGCATATAATTTTCAGTTTGCTGATAAGTCTAACGCTGAGGAATGTTTGATAATAAGCAAATTATTATCGTTTCGGCTCAAAGAATAAATATTATACTAGGCCATAAAATGTATCGTTAACCCTATTAATCCATACTTTTGGATAGCTTAATTTTATCCCATAACACTTAAGACTATGTTTCAGTTTGAATAATACTGAAACATACTCTAACAAACAATCTTCAAAAAGAAGGACTTTTTGGAGTAGTAAATAAATGAGAACTTTTTCACCAAAATTGCTGACTACTGCAACACTATTGATGATCATTTTATGGTCATGTACCCAAGAACGACTTGGTAATCCTTTTGATATTCAATTAGAAAGAAGATTAGTACGATTATCGCCTACTGGCTCCTCGGAATATTTCATGTTACCAGATGAACAAGATTATGATGCGATTCCTCAAGGAAAAAGTAATCCTCTTAGTTATGAAAAGGTAGAATTAGGAAAGCTATTATTCTTCGAAACTGGAATAGCAAGAGAAGCCATAGATGATAGTGGATCTGGCACCTACTCTTGTGCTACTTGTCATGTTCCTACTGCTGGTTTTATGCCAGGTAGAGTGCAAGGCATCGCTGATGGAGGAGCAGGATTCGGATTAAATGGAGAAGGTAGGGATATTAGTGATCAATATGTAGAAGGAACACTCGATGTACAAGGAGCCAGGGCATTAAGTCTACTGAATGTAGCCTACGTTACAAATACCACTTGGAATGGTAAATTTGGGGCTAATCATGCTAATATAGGTACAGAAGCAGTATGGGGTATTGATGATGAATCTACAGAAGTAAATCGCCTAGGATTAGATGGTTTGGAGACACAGAATATGGAAGGCTTAGACCTTCACCGGATGATTATTGATGAATATGTTTTAGACACCTTGGGTTATCGGCCTTATTACAATGCGGCATTTGCTGAAATCCCAGTAGAAGAACGATACGGTAAAATCACAACTAGCTTCGCTATATCAGCATATATCCGAACCTTATTACCCAATCAAGCACCATTTCAGAAGTGGTTGCAGGGGGATAAAGAAGCAATGACGGATGCAGAAAAGAGAGGAGCTAATATTTTCTATGATAAAGCAGGTTGCTACCGCTGTCATAAAGGTCCTTCTATGAGTTCAGTTGAATTTCATGCCTTAGGGGTAAATGATCTTTACCAAACCGGAGAAGCTTACCAAACTGACGAAAACGATAAGCGCAACCTCGGTCGAGGAGGATTTACCAACTTAGCTACAGATATGTACAAGTTTAAAGTACCTACCATTTATAATATGGGTGATTCTCCATTCTATTTCCATGGAAGTAGCAAACGCTCTTTAAGTGACTTGGTTGAATATTTTGACTTAGGAGTAAAAGAAAATCCAAACGTTCCCGATAGTCAAATTTCACCCTTTTTTCATCCACTCCAGCTTACACAGAAAGAGAAAGACGATTTATTGGCATTTTTAGAAAACGGACTAAGAGACCCTAATTTGATGCGTTACGTTCCAGAACGCGTGCTTTCAGGCAATTGTTTTCCCAATAATGATGCCCAAAGTCAAACCGAATTAGGCTGTAACTAAGCAGAAAAAATGCTAGTCCCATAAATCAGCTATTTCCAATAATAAAAATATGAAACTATAGTAGTCTAAATGAACTTGTTTATGATATATATAATATAGTCCTAAATGATTAAAATATACTACAAAAAGATATGCTCATAATGTAGTATATTATCTCTGTAAAAGACTAGATAAATGGATAATAATGGGATTGGATCCTGCTCAGTTTGAGTGGGATTTTTTTATTAAAAATAGTCCAACTTCAATAAAGGATCAATATATATTTCCTTTTTATTTGGATTAAAATGTAATAATTACCAAATTTGTGTCACCCAATCGCTGCACAATTATAAATTATAACTTCCATAAAAGGTGGCGGAACATATACATCCTATATTTGATCGATTAATTCAACGCACAGACCGAGAGCAATTTCTACAACAGCAATCAAAAGTGCTGTGGTTGACGGGTTTGTCTGGTTCAGGAAAAAGTACCATTGCCCAGCATTTGGAGCGAAAGATGTACAATAAAGGCTTCTTTGCTCAGGTGTTAGATGGTGATAATATTCGATCAGGTATCAACAACAACTTAGGTTTTAGCGTCGAAGATAGGCAAGAAAATGTACGCAGGATCGCAGAAATATCCAAACTATTTTTGCGTAGTGGTATCATTACCATCAATTCGTTTATCAGCCCTACCATTAGCATTCGGAAAATGGCGAAAGACATCATTGGTAAAGAAGATTTTATAGAAATCTATATCAATGCTCCTCTTGAAATATGTGAAGCCCGCGATGTAAAAGGACTTTACCAAAAAGCAAGAGATGGTATTATAAAAGGATTTACAGGTATTGACTCCCCCTATGAAGCGCCCACCCATCCTTTTATAGAAATAAAAACAGATCAATTAAGCATTGAACAAGCAGTTGAAGAGATTTATTCGGCTATAAAGCCGTTGATTATGTTAAATACAACATCTTAAATTACCAATCAATGAGATATCATCTCAATCACTTAAAAGAGCTAGAGTCAGAATCTATATTCGTTATTCGAGAAGTAGCAGCTCAATTTGAGAATCCTGTTCTGATGTTTTCAGGCGGGAAAGACTCTATTCTCATGACCTACTTGGCAGTAAAAGCATTTTATCCAGCTAAGCTGCCTTTTCCATTGTTGCACATCGACACTGGTCACAACTTCCCAGAAACCATCAAATTCAGAGATGATTTAATTAAAAAAATTGGTGCCCGACTAATCGTTGGTTCTGTGCAGGCAGCGATCGATAAGGGAATGCTTAGAGAAGAAAAAGGTTTTAATGCTAGTCGAAATGGTCTTCAAACTGCTGTTCTCTTAGATGAACTAGAAAAAGGGAAGTTTGATGCAGCCTTAGGAGGTGCAAGAAGAGATGAAGAAAAAGCACGCGCTAAAGAACGTTTCTTCTCTCACAGGGATGAATTCGGTCAGTGGGATCCAAAAAATCAAAGGCCAGAATTATGGAATTTATTTAATGGTAAAAAACAATATGGAGAGCATTTCCGTGTTTTTCCTATCAGTAATTGGACTGAACTAGACGTTTGGCAGTATTTGGCTATGGAGAACGTTGAACTCCCGAATTTGTATTTTGCCCATACGCGGAAAGTATTCAATAGAGATGGTATCTACTTAGCTGATACGGACTACATCATGAAACGTCCACATGAGGACGTCCTTGATCTTAAGGTTCGTTGCCGTACCATCGGGGATATGACCTGTACAGGAGTGTGGCCATCAGAAGCCGAAACGATAGAAGATATCATTGATGAAGTAGCATCCACACGAATAACAGAACGTGGCGGAAGAGCAGATGACAAACGTTCCGAAACAGCCATGGAAGACCGTAAGAAAAAAGGGTACTTCTAGTCCTTTTATTTCAAAACTAAAGAAAACTTCAAGCAATTCCTATGGAATATCAAAATATGGAACTACTTCGCTTCACCACAGCAGGTAGTGTTGATGATGGAAAAAGTACCTTAATCGGTCGTCTATTATATGATAGTAAGTCCATCTTCGAAGATCAATTAGAACAGGTTAAGGCCACTACTGAGAAAAGGGGCGAAGAAGGGGTTAACCTCGCTTTGCTGACGGATGGCCTAAAAGCAGAAAGAGAGCAAGGTATTACTATTGATGTAGCCTATCGTTATTTTTCTACTCCAAAAAGAAAATTTATTATTGCAGATACACCTGGTCATATTCAGTACACTAGGAATATGGTGACTGGTGCCTCCACCGCCAATGCTGCACTAATTTTGATAGATGCGCGCAATGGCATCGTTGAACAAACCAGAAGGCATGCTTTCATTGCTTCGCTTTTACAAATCCCACACCTGATCATTTGTATCAATAAAATGGATTTGGTGGATTATAACGAAGAAGTTTATGAAAGAATTAAAGAAGAATTTTCAGCATTTTCATTTAAACTAGATGTAAATGATGTTCAATTTATTCCAATTTCTGCCTTGCTTGGGGACAATGTAGTCGATAAATCTCAAAATATGGATTGGTATGAAGGTCCAACCCTATTGTATTATCTAGAGAATGTACACATTGGTAGTGATCATAATTTTATTGATTGCCGTTTACCCATTCAGTTTGTAACTCGTCCCAATACGGATGATTTTCATGATTACAGAGGTTATTCTGGAAGAATAGCAGGAGGTATTTTCAAAAAAGGAGATAAAGTTATTCTTTTACCTTCTGGATTTACCACAACCATTACAAAGATAGACACCTATGATGGTGAGCTGGAAGAAGCCTATCCCCCAATGTCTGTGACGATGCTTCTAGAGGAAGACTTCGACCTAAGTAGAGGTGATATGATAGCTCGGGTTAACAATCAACCTACCGTGAGTCAAGATTTAGAAGTAATGGTTTGTTGGTTCCACGAAAATCCGTTGCGTCCTAGTGGAAAATACACTATTTTACATACGACAAAAGAGGTACGATCTGTGGTGAAAGAAATTAGGTACAAACTAAATATCAACACTCTACATAGAGACCAAGAAGATAAGGAGATCAATATGAATGATATTGCAAGAGTAGTACTTAGAACGACTCAGCCCTTATTTTATGATGGTTATCGAAAAAATAGGATTACAGGTAGCATTATCTTTGTGGATGAGCATACGAATGAAACTGTAGGTGCAGGAATGATCATATAGTATCAGTTAGCTGTCAAAAAGAAAGGGTAAAAGTCAATGATGATTTTTACCCTTTTATTTTCATGGTTTCTTTGAATGCTAGTTTAATCTTATTAATTTTGGTGTGCCCCGTTAAAATTCCCTACCTATGAAGTATCAAGCACTTATCCAGAAGCAATTTTGGTGTACGGGGTGTATGTTTTATTGTTTTGATATCAAACATTAAGGTACAAAAGCTAGAGGATTAAAAATTTCTATTGGAAATTCTACACACACGTTGATCACCTATTAAAATTATTGATTTTAAATCTAAAGGAAGGCAAGTTATGGTTGAAATCATACTTCTGGAAGACAATCTTGTCGAAGCTACTTTATTTGAATCTGCTATTGAAGAGACGACGATAGCTTGCCAGTTGCACGTTGCACACAATTACAAATTGGTTGTAAAACAGTTGGAATCATGGCAAAAGGACAATAATCCTTATCCAAAGATTATTGTCCTAGATATGTACACCCCAGAAATGACTGGCCTAGAAATTCTTGAAAAAATAAAAAACTATCCCATTTTGGAGAGATGTACCATTGCCATGCTCACGGGGCTTTCTGATGATACCGTCATCAAACAAGCTTATGAAAGCGGCATCAATGCCTATCTTGACAAGCCTATTGACTTTGACGATTTAGTCCGTATGATTGAAGGGATGATCAAATTTTTTTCTTTACCAAAAAAGTAAAGGTATAAGCTTTTTGTGAAATCCAACCAAGGAGTCCTACCATTCCAATTAAAACTGCAATTCCGATGAAAGACAACGGAAGGCCAACATGCTCACCGACGAGCCCTATTATTGGTGGAGAGATCAAATAGCCAATGATTCCGGAAGTAGCTACAGCTGATATCCCAACCTCTGCTTGCCTAGACTGTTGTGCAGCTAATACAAATAATAATGGTACTACAATAGATAAGCCCACTCCTGCAATAAAAAAGCCTAGTATACTTACATAGATCGTCCAATTAGAGGCGGCTAAAAGTAATCCAAAGCATCCAATAAAACAACCGATAACTACCATCTTTAAACCTGAAAACTGCGTGCGCAAATGGTCGCCTGAAAAACGACCGATAGCCATGGCTAAGGAAAAGCCAGCAAAACCCATGCTGCCCAAAAATAAGTTCGCATTCAACTCCGCTTTTAACATGATGGCACTCCAGTCTGCAATAGCCCCCTCGCCCATCATTACAAAGAAACCTATAGTTACATAGATCCAAACTGCTTTATCAGGCCATTGCATTTTTTGTTTTTCTGAAGTTCCATTTGGGACCTTTCTTAAAGATGAAAGTACCATCAATAAGACTAAAATCATGACACATACTAAAAAGTATTGTTGTTCCACAAAGCCGACCCCTCTAGTTGCTAAAAAGCCTGAAATAGCGGACCCAATCATTGCACCAAGGCTAAACATCCCATGACAAGTTGACATTATTGAAATGTTCCAGTTTTTCTCCAGATTCGCAGCAGCAGTATTCATGGATACATTCATCCAACCATTCAGACTACCAATTATAGTAAGAGCTATAAAAAGACTGATACCATCTGTTACAAAAGCTGGTAATAACATAGAACAAGAGAATAATAAAGAAGCATAAAAGGTAGAAACTCCCGTTCCAATTTTTGATATCAACCAGTTCGAAAGCTGAGTGCCCATAAATGCACCAATAGGCAATCCTAATAAAGCGAAACCAAGCGCTGATTCACCTAGTCCTAAACTAAGTTGTATTGCTGGAAGTCTAGCTAACCAACTTCCAAATAATAAACTAAGAACCATAAAAATAGTCGCAACCGAAAGACTTGTAGCGTTCCAGTTAGAAGACATTGATCTCATCATTAATTTTACTTTTTTCAATGACCACATGGGTAATTGATGCCGCAAAATTAATCCTATGTCTCATCCAAATCTTCTATTTACTTTACCATTAGTGATGCTATTTTGTCTTATTATCAAACCTCCACATCGCAAAAATCCAAACCTAAAAACCATAAACTTTGAGTTGTTTGTAGAGTACATCTAGAAAGGCTCTTGGAAAGAATAATCATTAGATTTAAATTCTAAGCGGCTAGTCAAAATTGCTTGTATAATAAAAT
>JAKVCU010000027.1:25182-37789 GCA_022448955.1 Saprospiraceae bacterium | reverse complement strand
TTTCATCAAATTAATCCTTATAACAATTTAATAGCACCCATTGAACTTCACTTTTGTTCTAAATTCACCATTTTTGCACCAGGGCACAGTGGAGGCTGAGCATAGAAGACCCCAACAGTCTGATCGAGCCCCATAAGTGACTTTCTTAGTAATAATGTTGACTATTAAAAATGATCTGCTTCATCATCTAAATTCCCCGTGGTGCAATTGGCTAAGGCATGGTACCAAAGCAGGATTATCAAACACAATGCAGGTTCAAGTCTCGGGAGGGTTTTTTGATTTTTTCCTCAATTTTCACAAACTTTGAGGACAAATTACTGCTTTCCGGGAACTAAAGGGAACTAAAATTTGTTTTAGTTTCAATCTTTTGGGGGTTATGGTTATTCCCTCTAGGAAAACTAGCGATTGATTCAGGCTTCTTTCCTAAGTTGGTTGGATGGTTACTTTACATCGGGGGTATTGGCTATTTAATAAGCTCTTTCATGTATTTTATAGTACCCGAATTAGAAGATCTTCGTATGATGGCTGAAATGTTGACGCTGGGGGAAGTGCTATTTATAATTTGGTTTTTAATTAAGGGCATTAATATCAAGAACACTTAAATAGAAAGTCTGAGTAGGAATAATGTTTGATCCTAACAAATTGTATATTGAGTATCTTTTTTAATCGAGGTCTTCCATTTTAGGAAGCAGACAAACAAAAGATCTTATGATGAAGTTGGTCCAAACATTATTTCTATTCTTACTACCTCTCTTACTTTCTAGCCAACAAAAATTTGTTTCTCACGATTTTGTTCCTGGTAATTTGCCAAGTTATAAACCGGCATTTCAGCACGATTATCCAGCATGGGCAAAAATGCTGTACCAAGAAAATGTTAATTATGATGAGGTAGACGCTAAGTACGAAAAATGGGTACGGCATCATAAAGATGCCTTTCGACCAATTCAAAAGTATTTCCAACTTTGGAAGCAGAATATCCTCCCCTTTGTGTTAGCTGATGGCACTTTAGATTTGACCAATAAACAGTTGTTTTATGATCGATTATTAAGGCATCAACAAACAGCTGAAGTAATTAGTTCTTCAGGAAGAACAGACGGGCAGTGGACATTCTATGGGCCTAAAGAAACATTTTGGCTAAATGAATCTGGTAGTTCCGAAGCACCCAATGCTTGTCCTTGGCAGGTGAATGTTTATTCTTTTGATGTCTCAAAAAGTAATCCTACTATTTTATATGGCGGTACCGAAACCGGCTATGTCAATAAGTCAATTGATAATGGCTTCAATTGGGAATTACTTGGTCTTGGGTACAATTTTGGGGGCGGAGTAACAGCGGTAGCTATTCACCCAACGGATGATGATATTGTTTATGTGGCAGCTGGAATGCAAATTCATAAGACCATGGATGGTGGTATAACATGGACGCCTCAATTACCCTCTTCCAACCTTTTTTATGCAGATAATGTAGCAATTGATCCAAACGATCCTGATAAAATATTTGCGGCGGGGTCATCCGGAGTGTTCCGTTCGGAGAATGGAGGTACTAATTGGTCAAATGTTTGGTCTAGGCCATCTTATGATGTGCATTTAAAACCGAATGACTCAAATGTTATATATGTGGTTTCTAATCAAAGTGGTTATTTCCAAGTGGCTGTTTCATCAGATGGTGGCTCCTCATTTGCCATTGATAATAGTTTTCCAACTGGGGTAGAGGATGCAGCAGGTGGTTTGCTCGCTGTAAGCCCTGATCGTCCAGATGAATTGTTTGGAATATTCCTAAGCGCAGCTAATACACCATTGATTTACAAAGGAGATATGGTGAATGCGAATTGGTCGCTTTTAGCGACAGGTCAAACAGATGCTTTGCCATTGAATAATGGGCAAGGATTTTTTGATTTGGTCTTAGAAGTTTCACCCATTGATGCAGATATAATATTCGCAGGCACCACTACTTTATTTAAATCTACTAATGGAGGTACAAATTTTTCTACTGTTGGTGGCTATGGTGGTGCATTCCCCATTCATCCGGATATTCAATCTATGAAAATATTAGAAAATGGAACGAGCTGGGTGGCAACTGATGGTGGGCTTACTTTTTCATCAGATAATTTTGTTTCAACAACCAATGCAGTAGCTAGAAATAAAAACTTGATTGGCTCCGATATGTGGGGCTTTGATCAGGGCTGGAATGAGGATATTATTGTTGGTGGACGCTATCATAATGGAAACACAGCCATAGCAGATTTTTACCAACAGAAGGCCCTTCGAATGGGTGGAGCAGAATCTCCAACAGGCTGGGTGCTGAATGGTAGAAGCCGGCATGTTGCTTTTGATGATTTAGGCCCGGGATGGATTTTACCTGAAACGCCAGAAGCTCAACCTCAGGGAAGATTTCTGTTTACCAAACATCCCAATATGGATGAATATGGTGGGCGAAGAGGAAATCTCTTCGCACATCCTAATTATTATGGCGTCCTTTATTTAGGAGAAGGGAATGGGTTTTGGAGAAGTGAAGACTTTGGAACATCCTTTGAACTACTTCATGATTTTGGGAATCGCATTCGTTTTTGTCAAATAGCTTATGATAATCCTAATATTATTTATGCGGACATTGTAAATGAAGGATTGCATCTTAGTCAAGATGGAGGATTGAGCTGGACGCCAAGACCAAGCCTGACCAATGGGGCATTTGGTAACGGATATTGGGAAGGGAAATTACATTTCGTTATTTCTCCTAATGACGCTGATGTCATATATGCTTGTCTTCAAAATGGCACTTGGTCCGCTAATATTGGGAAAATATTTAAGTCAACCGATGGAGGCCTGAGTTGGGAAGATTGGACAGGAAGCCTCAGTGTATTTACTAAAACACTTGCTATACAGCCAGATGCCTCAGGAGAAGATTTACTCTATTTATTTACAACTAATAAAAATGGTGCAGCTGGGCAATGCTATACTAGAGCGCATGATGCAACTGATTGGACGGCTTATGCAGATGCTTACCCCGCAGGGATGGCGCCGAATCATGCCTTGCCTTTCTTCAGAGATAGTAAAATTAGAATAGCTGGAAATGGTGGTATTTGGGAGAATGAATTAGCGGAGACAAACTTTGAGCCCATTCTTCAAGCATGGGTGGAAAAGCCATTCTTTGATTGTATGTTAGATACCATCTATTTGGAAGATCATTCCATTATTAATCATGAAGGCTGTACTTGGGGATGGGATATCCAACCGGCACCCCTTTATATTGATGATGCTTCTAAAAGAAACCCTAAGGTCGTTTTAGGAAATCCAGGTAGTTATGATGTTACTATGAGCATCACGAAGAATGGTGAGACCTATACGAAGACCATTGCCAATATGATCAGTACTATAGAATGTCCTTCTATAGAAAATTGCGATAACCCCGGAAGTATTCCAAGAGAAAATTGGGCCTTATTATATGTAGATAGTGAAGAGGTAAATTTCCCTGGCTTAGCAACGATGTCGTTTGATAATGATCCTGGAACAATTTGGCATACTCGCTGGTCTACGGGATCAGACCCTTATCCACACGAAATTCAGATAGATTTAGGTGCCAACTTTAATATTTATGAGTTCACTTATTACACCAGAACCGATGGCCAGAATGGGCGAATAAGAGATTATGAATTGTATTTTTCTGATGATCCAGAAAATTGGGGGGAAGTCGATGCGACAGGTGTTTTTGAAAACACTTCTGCACCACAAAAGGTAACTTTCCAATCGCCTCTCGTTGGTCGATATCTTAGGTTAGTCGCTTTATCGGAGGTAAATGGCAATGCTTGGGCATCAGCCGCAGAATTTGAGGTGAAAGCTTGTTATTATGATCCCGTATCTATTCAAGAAGTAGATCAAATAAAAACTTTAAAAGCATTCCCTGTTCCAACAAATGCGCAATTTACTATCCCACTACCAAGTGATGAAGTGTATACTTATTCGATTTATAACTTGTCGGGGCAGTTGATGGAAGAGGGGCGCACTAGGTCGGGGAGCGAAACTTTAGAATGCGATTTAAGCGACTATGCTAATGGTATGTATATGATCAAAGTGACGAATGCCTCTAATCGTATTTATCGAGTGAAAGTCTTGAAGCAATAGTAAGAAAAAACAGCCTCATTTTACTTGTCGTCCTTTCCACGTATAAGTTTTAATGAGGTTGCTTAAAGTGCCTACAAGAATGATATAGGCAATATGGTAAAACTGTGAAATGAAAAAATGATTCATTAATTGGGGGCGTTTGAAAAATCTTGCTGCTGTTCCTAGGAAGAGGTAGTCTGCTATGACTTTCGTCAAAAAAGGAAAAGCAAAAAAGAACCAATAAGGGCCTCCAAATATCAAAGCAAAGAGGAAACTGAATAGTAAACTCCAGCAAAAGAAAAATACCAGGGCTAAAACCATAGTCACTTGCTTTTCTTGATAACTCGAAGATTTGGTACCCCAACGAATGCGTTGCTGTAAAAAAGAGGACCAGCTTGATTTAGCTGTAGTAAGTACCGTGGCAGAAACATTTTTTAGGAAATAAATGTCATTAGGGAAGGCTTTAGCTACTTTTTGTAATAAAAACATATCATCTCCAGAAGCGAGATGCTCATTGCCTTCGAATCCATTAACTTGTTCAAAAACCTCTTTGGGATATGCCAGGTTAGCACCATTACACATACGCATAAAACGACTGCTAATCCCCGCACCTGTAATGAGCATCATACCCATAAAATCTAAGGATTGAAAATAACTTAATGCATTGGTTTCTTGATGAAAGTTGACAGGCGCTGCAATGAATTTTGCCTTTTTGTGCTCATACAAAGAGCTGAGGTACGCTAACCATTGATGAGGTACTATACAATCGGCATCCGTTGTGACGATTAGCTGTCCAGAAGCGTGCTGTAACGCATACTCAATAGCTTTCTTTTTGAATGATGCAGTTGATTTTGCGAAAGCATAATCCGCCAGCGATAAAACAGTGGCGCCTTTTTCTCTAGCAATCAAAGCGGTTGGATCCGTAGAATGATCGTCAACGACTATGATTTCACGTAAGTGAGCAGGGTAGGATTGTTGGAAAATACTATCCAAACAAGCAACAATATTGGCTGCTTCGTTTCTAGCGGGAATGATAATAGTGATGGAAGTCTCCGCTTGAAAACCCACAGGGATTTCCCAACTTTCAAGCTGAGACCATGCATTTAGGTAAAACCGAATAATAAAAATATAGATAATAGAAAGAACTATTGAAAATAGTCCAACGATATTAGCAATAAACATTAATCAAAGAATTGATCGTAATCGCTACTTTCATCCTTTGGCGCTTCTCTTTTAGGCATCTCCTTTTTTGGCGCCTCTTGCTTTGGTGCTTCTCTTCTTTGAGGTTGTTCTTTGGGCTCTTCAATTACACGACTCTCCAATTCTTCATATTGGATGTATTCATCTCTACGAGATGGATACCCAGGCTTGCCTTCTTGTGCTTTTTTGACCTGCCTTTTCATTAAAGCTCTACTTAATAAGAAGATAGAAACAATAGGAAACGCAAAAAAAGTAATGGCAGAGGCACCAAGGCCATACCAGACATTCTTTTTGAAAAGGTCCACCACCCAAGATAGATAGCCAGTAACAACTTTGTAATCAATGATTAATGTAGCAATAATTAGTAGGGGCGAAATGTATAAAATCATATTAAATACAAAGCCTGCTAAGCGGAACAAGCCATATAGAACCAGAAATGCAAGGACGAGTCCTACTATATAATTGATTGGATTTCCACCCAGTTTAAAATCTTTGCGGTATTGTGTCATAATTTAGTAGTTAGGCTAGAAATTGGGATAATAAATTTTTTAAACTAGTCCAAAAATCGTTTGTAACCTTCCATTTGTCAGTTTCTTACAATTTTTGAGCTAGCGAATTTATCATGTAGGCAATTTTACTAGCCGCTTGAGTGATCAAAAACTGCTGTTAAGTTAAGCAATTGTCGAAATACAAAAAAAGAACTTAGACGAGTAAATGTATGAATCTCGATCAGCGCTGTTTTTTAGTAGCTTTACAGGAGTATGTTGTGCATGTTTAATATTAGGGACGAAGAAGTAAAATATATCCTATCAGCATTTATTATTGAAATTGGGTGGTGTGGTATTTTTTATTTCCCACTTAAAATAGTGTGAAAGTGCTAACACTTATACCACTATTAACAGCATAACAAAGGAAATGTGTGTTAATATTGGTTAATTATTTGACCCTTTGGGTATAATTTATTTTACTCAATTGGAATTCCATTTTGAAGGAAGTATTTTTAGTCAAAAATTAGATAGAAATGAATGTTGTTAAAATATCCACATTAGTGCTACTTTGCTTTTTTGTCTTTTCTAGTGCAACTAATGTTGAAGAGCAGGTTACCATTAATGCAGAGTTTGCAGGATGCCCTGATCGTTTGAATTTATATCAATTTGATGGAGTGGCCTTCAAACCAATTAATGTAATCTTAGGGAAAGAGGGTAAATATAGCTTTAATGTACCCAAAGGAGAACCTCGTTTTTATTATATCGGCCAGCAAACTAAAAATGTATTTCCAATCATTTTGGGTACAGAAGAAGAATTGAGTATAAAAGGTAGCTGCCGGGATATGCGTTCAACCAATGTTGATGGATCGCCATTTAATAAGCGTTATAGAGAGATTCGTACAGATTTGAATCAGTTTACAAAGCGTATGTCTGCCCTAATTCAAGAATACCGCTTGCGTCAAACAAAGCCGGCAGAATTGAAAGAGGTGATCAATAGAATGAAAGCCTTAGATGATGAAAGAGTGGCTTACATGGAAAGCGCAAAAAAAGAGCATCCTTTCTTCGGAAGAGTTGTAGCGATCAATACTTACTTAAGTTACCAAAATAATAATGAGGCAGGCCAGTATAAGACAGAGATGGAATATTTTGCAAATGAGTTTTTCCGTTTCGTTGATTTCCAAGATGAAACTTATAATCGTCTTCCTTGGGTATACGAAAATTTTAAAACTTATACACAAACATTGACAAGTGTAGGTCTTTCTAATGAGGTACAAAAGCAGTATGTCGAGAAACAATTGGCAAAGATCCCCACTGGTAGTCCAGCGCATAAAATGGCACTTTCTGGAGCAATAGGCGCATTTAAGCGTAAGCAAAGCCCTAATTTTGCGCACTTTGCACAAATCTTTGTTGAATCCTTCAAAGAAAGTGATCCTTTCGCCGCTCAGAATCTAGCAAAAGAAATTTCAGCGGCACAAAGCTTTATGATTGGAGGCGAAGCGCCTGATTTTACCCAGCAAACACCAGAAGGCGAAGATTTAAGCTTAAGTGATTTAAGAGGGAAAGTTGTTTTAGTAGATTTCTGGGCAAGTTGGTGTGGGCCGTGCCGCAGAGAAAATCCAAATGTGGTAAGAATGTATGAGAAGTACAAAGCCAAGGGCTTTGAAGTCTTAGGTGTGAGTCTGGATAAAACAAAAGATCGCTGGGTAAAAGCTATCGAAAAAGATGGTTTGACTTGGCCACAAGTAAGTGATTTGAAAGGATGGTCCAATGCAGTAGCACAGCAGTATGGGGTGAGCTCTATTCCACATACCATTCTATTAGATAAAGAGGGGCGTATTTTGGCACGAAATCTACGAGGCTATCAGCTAGAAAAAAAACTAGAAGAAATTTTTAAATAAACTTTTCTAAGATAAAAAGGCTTGTGTTTAGTAGAATGGCACAAGCCTTTTAATTTTCCGTTTCTATGTGGTCAGATGCTTTCGCTAAATAGTATAATTCACTACAATTTTTTGGTGTGAAAATAGCGTTAGCCATGCGGTTCATATCAGACTCTGTGATAGCTTGGTACCAACCAATCTCCTTATTGATAATATCTGCATCCCCTAGCATTTCGAAAAAGGCCAGATTGATCGCTTTATTTAATACGCTAAGCTCAGAAAAGGCGAGAGTACTTTCTACCTTGTTTTTCCACTTTCTCAGTTCGTGATCATTGATACCATCTGTTTTTAGAAGTTCTAACTCTTTCCAGATAGCTGCTTTTGCTTGATCTAAAGAGATACCGTCTGTTGGACGGCCTTCGATAATCAATAAGCCTGGATCAACGCTACCCGTAACGTAGCAATCAATATAAGAGAAGAGCTCTTTTTCTTTGAAAAGCTTTTTATAAAGACGAGAAGATTTGCCATTACAAAGTACATCAGAAAGGAGGTCTACGACATAAAAGTCGAAGCTTTTTCTTTCTGGAATATGGAAAGCTAAATAAATGGCATCTGTCGGTACACTCGCATGATTGGTGCGTTGCTGAAGTTTTTGTTGGGGAGGTTCTGCCTCAATTTTTCTTTGATTTGGCTCGCCAGCAGGGATATCTGCAAACCACTTATCGCAAAGCTCTTTAACCATATCCTTAGTTACATTCCCAGCAACAACTAAAATCGCGTTATTAGGACTGTAATATTTATTGTAAAAGTCTTTTACGTCTTCTAGCGTAGCATTTTCAACATGCTGCGGCACTTTACCTATCGTCGGCCAGCGGTAAGGATGCACTTGAAAAGCCATATCTGTCAAGTGATGCCAAACATCTCCATAAGGCTGGTTTAAACAAGTTTCCTTAAACTCTTCTACCACGACTTTCTTTTGAATATCCAATGACTTTTGATCAATATTCAAACTCAGCATTCGGTCAGATTCTAACCAAAAAGCAGTTTCTAAGTTTTCAGCAGGCAAGGTATCGTAGAAATTTGTGATATCATTGTTGGTGAAGGCATTGTTTTCACCACCAGCCAATTGGATGGGATCGTCAAAGTTTGGCACATTAGCAGATCCGCTAAACATGAGGTGCTCAAAAAGATGTGCAAAACCTGTCTTATTAGGTGATTCATCCTTTGCGCCTACATTGTATAATATATTTAACGCTACGGTTGGTGTACTATCATCCTCATGCACAATTACTCGAAGACCGTTGTCTAGTGTAAACCTTGAAAAATTGATCATGCTACTCCTTATCTGATTCCAAATACTTAAATACGTGTGAGTCGTAAAAAAGTTTAGTAATGGCTAAATAATAAGTTACGCATATTGGCCAAGGGAATTTTGTAGTAAGATAAGCCAAAAAACGTAGGCGATGCCTAGCATCGGCGAGCCTGCCTGCCGGCAAAGGCAGGGCTTTTTAAGGTAGTATTACTACAAAAGGGCCAGCCATAAATCGAGAAGTTATTATTTATAATATTACTAAACACACAAAATTATCCTTTTTCCTAAATTCTCAACTACGGATACACCAAAAAAATAACTTTCTTCATCTTCATAATTACAAGCTTTTCTGGAGACTCCATTTTTGTAAATAGGTTAAATGTTTTGTGCGTATTGCCTTTGGCAATACATGGCAGAGCATTGCCCAAAAACAAAGTTCAAATGAGAATATCTGAAATCACTAAAATGGATAAAATGCAAAGAACTAATTTCAAAATTGGGTTAGTGATTGCATTAGTATTGGCTGTTAGTTTGATGAATTTGTATATCCAACCACAGAAGGATAATCAAGATTATGTGACAGCAGGCTTAGACATAGAAGAGCTAACCGTTATTCCAAGAACGGTAGAAAAGAAAAAAGTAGCGCCGCCGCCTTCAGCTGTAAAACCAACAATATTAGAAACACCCGACCTTCCTGAATTTACAACAGAACCAGAACCTACTGAAATACCAGATTTGCCAGCTGATGTAAAAGTAGTCGAAACAGATGAACCTTTGAATGTGGAGAAGCCAGTCCCTGGCTCTCCACCTGCAAGAGTCCAACCCAAAGAAGCGCCTGAAGAACTACCCTTTGTAATGATTGCCGAACAGATGCCTATTTATGGAGACTGCAATGACTTGCCAAAAAAGGAAAAAACGGCTTGTTCTAACCGTCAATTATTGATGTATTTGGCGAAAGCCATCAACTATCCTCCATTAGCTAGGGAAAGCAATATTTCAGGCACAGTAGTCGTACAGTTCATCATCAACAAGCAAGGAAAAATGACAGATATAGAACTCCTTAAGGATATTGGTGGTGGCTGTGGAAGAGAAGCGATGAGAGCTGTTAAAGCAATGGCAGATTGGCAAGCTGGTAAACAAAGAGGAATACCCGTAAATGTTAAGATGACACTACCTATTAAGTTTAATCTACAGTAAAGCTATGAAGCGATTGTGATGTATCATGGTATGCTCTCTATTTTGCTGTGTGATAAGCGATGGGTAAAATAGGGAGCTACCTTATCTCAGCGTATTAACAAAAGCCAAATAATCAGCTTTTATCTCCTGCCTTTCGGCAAATAAATCCCTTAGATAAAGTCCCAGTAGCAATAAATGCCAACATTGTTTTTGAGCTGATTCGCAAAATACTTTTTAGACAACTTCCATAGGTGCCTGTAATGTAAATTATTAGCTGGTAGTTTTTCGACGACACGGAAAAGGTGTCTTCTTCATTCGGGGAAGGCCCTTTTCTTTTTGTAGCTATGGTAAAATGGACTGTATTCGAAATTTAATCATCCGTCGAGGATTTTGATCCTCGGTAGAAATGGCAAAAAATAATAGTTTGAAAGTACCGACACCTTTAAGCTCATTTAGGCCAATAAGCATCAAGCCACTTAGGAAACAAATTACCGAAAAATGGCAAGCTGTAACGCAACTTAATTCTTCATCTCAATACAACTCCTACCTGTATTTTATTATCCAAAGTTGTCCATCATTTATAGCTTAATAAAAGACAAGGACAAGCATTTTCGATGACTGATATCAAAGGTATTTTGATAAATGAATTTTTATTTAATCAAATTATCTCTATGTTCGATTTTAACTTGAACGCTTGTAAAATTGAATCTATCTATGATCGGTTCAAGCTTTAGGGAAAAATTGCCTCTTAACTTTTTTACCGACTACCATAAAAAATATTGATTACTTGTGAGTGAAAATTTGGAATTGTACAAAGGAGATCAAGTCTCGACTATTATGCATCCTTATATGCAAGTATTGATAATGTTTAGTTTGTTAATCTTCATTCTTCATTCTTCATTTTTTGTGCAGCTACGCTTACTGCATTTAGAAGATAAATTCTTGATTTTTACATCTGAATTTATTATTTTAATATCGTATTTACTCTTATCCTTTATTGCTATTTTGAAATAGCTCATACTATTACATCCAATCTTATGGCTTAAATAATAAAATTGTTTATCAACATTTTAGCTTAACCGTAACACGCCACTTGATTAAATCGCTGCTTAATCTTTCAATATTTTTTCACTTTTAATTTATAATTATGAAAAATATCATGATGAGCATGTTTCTAGTGATTGCTTGTGTCCATTCGCTAAGTGCTCAAAGAACGTTTTCAAGCTCTGGGGGTATTGCTCTAAATACAGATATGGAAGTCAGCTGGACTATTGGCGAACCAATTCAGTTTTACAGTGAAACCCAAACAAACATCTATACAATTGGATATCAACAACCCCATCCTTCTGTTTTAAAACATGTCTCCTCGAAAGACTCAGAGGCATGGGCAGTCCTCTTTCCGAACCCGGTAGGTAATGAACTTATTATTCGTCTTTCAAATAAAATGATAGATGAGGTAGTGCATATTCGTTTGTATGGATCGAATGGCAACTTATTAGTAAATCGAAAATTGCTAGGAACGGAACAATTCGTTCAATACATGGGCAATTTCTCATCAGGAAATTACATACTCAGTCTAGAGTGTAAGGATTTTATTTACAATTATCCAGTTATAAAAATCAAAAACTAAGAACAGAGATGAAAAAACTACTATTTTTAGGATTATTTCTTTTAGTGTGCATATCGGGCTTTAGCCAAAATATACCTCAAGGCATTCCATTTCAAGGAGTAGCGAGAGATTTAGGCGGTCATCCAATAGCAGACATGGAAATGGATATTCGCATCAATTTACTCAGTAATGGTGCTGAAGGAATTCTATTGTATGAAGAATATCACAAAATCAAGACTAATAAGCTAGGATTGTTCAATTTAGTTATTGGACAAGGTCGTGCAGCAAATGATGCTTCTTTTAGCAGTGTACCTTGGGCAAATGAAAATGTATGGTTGGAATTGTCCATTAGAAAAACAGGCTCTAACGATAATTGGAGTATTCTAAGTAACAGCCAGCTACTATCTGTACCTTATGCTATGCACTCTGGCTCTGCAGGTAAAATCACCACCAACGATCAAACCTCTTTTACAGGCCCATTTTGGAAAACAACTGGCAATAATGCAAGCTTACCTCAGTTTCATTTCATTGGCAATGTTGATGCTAAAGATTTAAATTTTAGAACAGCCAACCAAAATCGTCTGACAATTCAATCAAGTGGTGATATTGAAATCGACAAATCCCTAGAAATTGGTGAAAACTTGGACGTAGGCCTCGATGCCAATATTGGTAGAGATCTGAATGTAGGAAGGAATACGGATATTGATAATAACTTAAATGTGGATGGTAACACAGACCTCAATGGCTATTTAAAAGTAAATAACGGCTCACCCACTGATCTGTCAGGAACATTAAATGTCGATGGAAGAACTGATCTCAATAATGTCCTAGAAGTAGATGGCACGACAGA
>JAKVCU010000027.1:0-25082 GCA_022448955.1 Saprospiraceae bacterium | reverse complement strand
GAAGAACTGATCTCAATAATGTCCTAGAGGTAGATGGCACGACAGACTTAAATAGTGCTCTTAGTGTTAATAATAGTTCCCCCACCAATCTGTCAGGAACATTAAATGTCGATGGAAGAACTGATCTCAATAATGTCCTAGAGGTAGATGGCACGACAGACTTAAATAGTGCTCTTAGTGTTAATAATAGTTCCCCCACCAATCTGTCAGGAACATTAAATGTCGATGGAAGAACTGATCTCAATAATGTCCTAGAGGTAGATGGTGCTACAGATCTAAACAGTTCACTCACTGTAGACGGTAGTACAGATCTAAATACAAACCTTAATGTTGATGGAAGTGCAACATTTAATGGTACAGCTAATTTGAATGGACAAGTTGTTATCGATGCTACACTAAGTGGGAGCCAAGGAAGTCTTAGTGCATATCCATTGATTATTCGAGGAAGTAATCAAGGTGTTGCTATCAAGGTGAATGCTGGCCTACCCAGTAATAATAATAATTTCATCACCTTCTTTGATAGTAACAACAATGCTAGAGGAACTATTGAAGGAGAAACTGAATTTGACTTAAACTCAAATGATGAACACCTTTTTGAAGAAGGCATCCTGCTAGCGGATGTGGCAACAAAAGCTGCGAATATTGGTTTTTCAGCCCTTCCAAATGCATGTGGTGGAGTTGGGGCAGTAGCTTGTCCTCCCGAACCCTCAGTAGTGGCTATTGCTATCGCAGAAGAAGTATTGGCTCTTGCAAATCTGGCATCTTATGATTTTTTTAAATATAGCCAATTAGGGGTGACTTACCAATCTGGATCCGCAGATTATGCAGAATGGTTGATGAGATTGGATCCTTCTGAAAGAATTTCGGCTGGAGACATCGTTGGTATCTATGGTGGAAAGGTTTCTAAGAGTACTAGCAATGCTAACCAATATTTAGTGGTATCAACTAACCCAGCTATATTAGGTAATATGCCCGAGGAGGGAAAAGAAGCCTTGTATGAAAAAATTGCCTTTATGGGGCAAATTCCTGTAAAAGTACGAGGAGCAGTAAATATAGGGGATTACATATTACCTTCAGAATTGAATGATGGAACAGGTATTGCTGTTTCACCTAAAAACATACAGGCCGACCAGTATAGCAAAATTATTGGAATTGCATGGAGTGCCAATCCGAAAGAGAACAGAATTGGAATAGTCAACTTATCTATTGGACTCAACAGCAATGATGTGGCTAAGCTAGTTCAGCAACAAAACGAAAAAATTCAAGAATTAGAGCAAGGCTTTCTTGCCTTAGCTAAACGAATAGAAAAATTAGAAAATAATGAAAGCCCGACAGAGCCACCAATAGCTGAGCCTTTGGTCTTTGCTGAGCCTCAGGAAAATGTGATAGCAGATTATAATGGCGTACCTATGGACCTAGACGTAGAAGCTGTTAATAATGCTATTTTGTCTCTTAAAACCCTATATATGAGTAAAGTACCTAATCAGAAGTCAGGAATGATAATGAATAAACTCTTTACAGATGAGAATTATCGTTTAGACATCATTAGGAAAATACAAGAAACCTACAAAGAAGCAGTCAGAAATAAGCGATAATTACAATCGACTTTTCTATTGTTTAGCCCTAGAAATAGGTACTCAATAAATATGAGTTAGCCCTAATTTTCGACTAAGTTAAAAATTAGGGCTTCTTTATGCAGGAAATTTCCTCCTTATTTCAATTGATTATCATCAATTGTTTATAACTGTATTTTAATACTTTTAGAAGTATTAAATAGTTTGCCCGAAACCGTGCCTGCCGGCAGACTGGAATTGGTACAATGAAATTTCAGTCACAGGCTGACAGGTTTCGTTCGCTCAAAAATCATGCGTAACTTTGTTGTTGTCAGTTGCTTATAGTTTTCGAGTGAACAATTGCATGATGCAAGCAATTTTGTCTAGGCGCTTAATACCCTAGAGTGAAATATTCAAAGTATTCCTAAAATACTCAATAGACTATTCGATATACTCATTGTGTAGACTTTTTCCTTTAGCCTTGAAGTTGGAGGTGCTTCTGGTTATACATAGCAGGCTACATTACTATTTAATGATGATCTAGTTTAACTGCTAGCTCTGCTAGAGTAGATCGTTCTTTGAGGCCTTCAAGAGCTACTTTTATCTTGAATACTGATGTGAATTTTCTTCTTTTTCTCTTCATTCTATAATCTAAGTTTATCAACTTAGCTCTCTGTCTAATTTTGTCGAGGTATTATAAACCTATTTTAACAATTGATTTTTTTTCAATAAATTAATTTTACTTGGATAATCGAATAAAGCGAACATATCTGTATTTGACTTTGATAAATAAAACCAACCTCCAATGCAGGCTTTTTATAAAAATTATTTCTTCTTAGCCGTCTTTGTATTCTATTCAGGCTGTGATACTGATGAAATCTTGTATAAAATGGATCAAGCACAGAAACTTCCTACTACCTTCCCTAATGTTTTAGATTATAAGGGCATCCCTGATTCTGCTACAGACCGATCCGTTTTTATGTTTTCTGACCTAGGTGCTTGGCATGGTTATGCTTTGCCTGATGATAATGCAAAAGATTATTATGGGAGTTTCATTGGACCTTTTAATATGATGCAAGACAATGGTGTTTGGATGAGTGATTGTTTGGCTAAATTGTCTATTGCTAGTGGAGAAAAATTGAAATCAATTTCTTTTGAGAATGCTCAATTAATTGAGAACAGTAGTTATCCCAATCAATTAAAGCAAGTTTTTGAATTGCAAGGTTTAAAGCTGCAAGTTCAGTCCGAGTTAATCTTTGTTAGTAATCGGACTGCTTTAAATAAAGTGATTATAGAGAATAAAAGCAATGTTTCTCAGCAAATTCAAATAGGGTGGAGTGGTAAAAGCTTTTTAGAAAATGTAAAGTTTAAAAATTTATCCCTACCTAAGATTGTACTTTCCTTTGGAGATACTTCTAAGATTGCGAGGATAAGGACAAATGATGAACAAAATACGGTTTATGAAATACTTTCTGATGGGTATCATATAACTCAAAGTGAACGTACGCTAAAATCTGGAGGAAAGCTAGTATC
Source organism: Saprospiraceae bacterium (assembly GCA_022448955.1). Taxonomy (GTDB): domain Bacteria; phylum Bacteroidota; class Bacteroidia; order Chitinophagales; family Saprospiraceae; genus JALEHC01. The sequence goes on along the minus strand of JAKVCU010000027.1, from coordinate 21,996 downwards.
TTATCTATCTCAATCATTTTCCTTTACTAAGGATGAAGATTACAAAGAAGGATTGATAGTTGATAAAGTGTTGAGATTCCCAGAAGATGTATTTCAGGTAAATCGTCTTATTCATGGAGAAAAAATTCAAAAGTTAATAGACTATCTACGACCTGAATTCCAAGATGAGGCTCACCAAAGAATGGTCATCAAATGTTTACAAACCTTGAATAACAATTGGCGTAGTGCAGCAGGATTTTTGGAGCATGATGGCTTGTTTCCTTCTTATAATTATGAATGGTTTAATGGATTTTGGTCATGGGATAGCTGGAAACATGCGGTTGCTATTGCAAAATATGATGAAACTTTAGCGAAGAATCAAATTCGAGCAATGTATGATTTTCAGGATGAAATGGGTATGATCGCAGATTGTGTGTATAGAGATACCATCATTGAAAATCATAACTGGCGAGATACCAAACCACCTCTTTCAGGATGGTCTATTTGGGAAGTATATCAACAAAGCCAGGATAAAGAATTCTTGAAAGAAATCCTTCCTAAACTCGAAAAATACCATCAATGGTGGTACGAATACCGAGACCTTGATCAGAATGGTTGGTGTGAATACGGTTCGACAGATGGTAGCTTAATTGCTGCGAAATGGGAGAGTGGTATGGATAATGCTGTTCGATTTGATGAAGTGAAGATGATTGAAAATGGAAAAAAAGGGAGTTCGATGAATCGAGAGAGTGTAGATTTGAATGCTTATTTATGCGAGGAGAAGCGTTATTTAGCTTTGATTACAAAGGAGCTTAGCCTTTCGGCAAAATCAGATCAATATCAAGAGGAATACAATAGATTAAAAGAGGATATTCAAACTACCTTTTGGAACGAAGAAATGGGTTGGTTCTGTGATTTGAGTCTCGAAACAAAAGAACCATTACAAATCTATGGCGCAGAAGGATGGATTCCACTGTGGACCAATTTGGCAAAGCCAGAACAAGCAGCAGCCGTTGCTCAAACAATGCTCGATACTACAAAATTTGCTACCTATATTCCTTTTCCTACTCTTGCTGCAGATCATCCAAAGTTCAAACCGAATAGAGGGTACTGGCGGGGTCCCGTTTGGTTGGATCAAGCCTATTTTGCGATTACTGCTCTTCGAAATTATGGATATGATGATGAGGCTTTACAGTTTTCAAAAAATCTATTTGATCGATTGGAAGGATTAAAAAATGCGGATGGCCCTATCCGAGAAAATTACCATCCCCATACAGGAGAAGGTATGGAATCGAAGCATTTCAGCTGGTCTGCTGCTCATTTAATGATGTTATTAACCGAATAAGCCATGAATTATAAAATAGGAATTAGCCTTCTTTTTTGCTGTTTTTGGACAGCCTATGCTTTTGGACAAGATTACCACCAGAATCACGAGGTATTTGCCATAAATAAAGAAGCGCCTCACCCTCTTTTATTTCCTTACGGAAATACGCAGGCTGCTTTTTTAGATGAAAAGGAAAACGCACCCTTTTATCAATCGTTAAATGGATGGTGGAAATTTCATTGGGTGCGTAATCCAAATGATCGACCAAGTAACTTTTTTGAAGAAGATTTTGATGATTCTGAATGGAATTATTTTCCTGTTCCAGCAAATTGGGAGGTGCACGGACTGGATTATCCGATCTATCTAGATGAAAAATATCCATTCAATACCACTTACCCTAAAACGCCAGCAGATTACAATCCAGTAGGTACTTACAGAAAAACTTTAGAGTTGCCAGAAGATTGGGATGGACGAGAAATTTTTCTTCATTTTGGAGCTGTAAAGTCTGCCTTGTATGTGTATCTCAATGGAACTTTTGTGGGTTTTTCGCAGGGCTCAAAAACACCCGCTGAGTTCAATATAACCAAATACCTTAGAAAGGGAAAAAATACCTTAGCTATCCAGATTTTTAGATGGAGTGATGCCAGTTATATTGAAAGCCAAGATATGCTTCGCCTATCTGGAATTGAGCGAGAAGTTTATTGGTATGCCCTACCAAAAGTGACGATCCGAGATGTATTTGTGAAAACAGAACGCATGAAAGATGCGCCGAATGATTGGCAAGGTAATGTTGAGGTAAGCATTCAAAAATATGACTCATCTACCAATGAAAAGCATCTAGTAAAATGCCAAATTTTTGATGAAAATCAGGAAATAGTAATGGAGGCAAATGCAAACATTATTCCTGGAAATAGCCAAAACCAAATCAAGTTTGGATTTAGTAATTTGCTTTCTCAACATAAGATTAAAAAATGGTCTGCCGAAAGGCCGCATTTATACACGCTATTATTGACCCATTACGATGACAATGATGATGTGATAGAAGTCATGAGCAAGAAAATTGGTTTCCGAATTGTCGAAATCAAAAATGGACAATTGTTGGTTAATGATCAGCCGATTTACATCAAAGGTGTAGATCGCCATGAGACGCATCCGCTCACTGGGCATGTCATTACCAAAGCGGATATGATGAAGGATATACAACTGATGAAGCAAAATAACATCAATGCCGTTCGCTCCGCTCACTATCCAAATCATCCAGATTGGTATAGCTTATGCGATCAATATGGTTTGTATGTAGTGGATGAAGCAAATATAGAAAGCCACCCGCTGGCCAATTCTGAAGAAACGCAAATTGGCAATGAAATGAGCTGGCTTCCAGCCCATATGGAAAGAACACAGCGAATGTTTCACAGAGATAAAAATCATCCTTCCATTATTATTTGGTCATTAGGGAATGAGGCGGGACATGGCAAAATATTTGAAAAAACTTACCAATGGCTTAAGGAAAATGATGGCACAAGACCAGTGCAATACGAACCAGCAGGAAAAGAGGCGTACACTGATGTTTTCTGTCCAATGTATCCACCAATCGAGAAATTAGTCAATTATGCGAAGACCAATCCGGAAAGGCCTTCCATTATGATTGAGTATTGCCATGCTATGGGCAATAGTGTTGGAAATTTACAAGATTATTGGGATGCTATCGAGACTTATCCTAGCCTACAAGGTGGATTTATCTGGGACTGGGTAGATCAATCCTTGGAATATACGAATGATAAAGGCATCAAATACTTGGCTTATGGACACGATTATCACCCTGATTTACCGACGGATGGTAATTTTTTGAATAATGGATTAGTGGATCCTTTTAGAAATCCACATCCACATTTATTTGAAGTCAAGAAGGTGTATGAGCCTATTCATATAGAAATGGTCAATGATCAAAAACGAACCTTTAAAGTCCTAAATAAACAGTTTTTTAAGGGCTTAGAAGATTATCATTTTTATTGGGAACTACGAGAAGATGGTACGATTATCAAAACGCAAGATATTGGGAAGATCGATGTTTCTCCACAGGAGTGGGTAAATTTTACCATTGATTTAAATGAAGATTTAAAGGAGGGCAAAGAATATTTCTTGAAAATAGCCGCAAAAACCAATAGGGAATTGCCCTTAATTCCAATGGGACATATGGTGGCTTGGGATCAGTTCCCCATTTCTGCTTTTTCCCTTTCGGGAAATGAAAAAGTGGATTCATCAAATTCTATAGAGATTGAAAAAGGCGATAAAGAATACACGATTAGGGGAAATGATTTTGTCTTAAAGCTTAATCCCACCAAGCTAGATATGAATTATAAATACAAAGGTATAACTCATCTTACTTCATTACCTCAGCCTAATTTTTGGCGACCGCCAACAGATAATGATCTAGGTAATGGCATGCACAAATGGGCTGCTGTCTGGAAAAATGCATTGGAAGATGCAAAGATTCAAATGTCCAATCCGAAAAAAGATAGTAGCAAGGTGCAGTTTCAAATCAGCTACGAATTGAGTGACCATATTGCTGCTAAGGTAGTGGTAGACTATACCATCTATGCAAATGGAGCAATTCAAGTAGATTATTCATTTTTACCTACCAAAACAGATTTACCCAAAATTCCAAGGATTGGTTTACAAGTACAACTTTCTGATGATTTCCAATTTGTAGAATGGTATGGCCGAGGCCCACGCGAAACCTACTGGGATCGACAAACTGCTGGCGAAATAGGAATTTGGAAAGGAAGTGTTTGGGAACAATTACATCGATATTCTAGGCCGCAGGAGACCGCTAATAAAACAGGGGTTCGTTGGATGTCCTTAAAGGATGAAAACGGAAGCGGTATTTTAGCGAAAGCGATCTCCGAACCCCTTTCTATGTCTGTATGGCAATTGGAAATGGAAGATTTAGACTTTGTGGCAGGTAAAAAAGGTGCGGAATCTGCATCTGGCTTGGTACCCGTAACTTCTAAACACGGTGCAGATTTATACCCAAAGAATCTAATGACTTGGAATATTGATTACAAGCAGATGGGAGTAGGAGGAGATACTTCATGGGGTAGGTTAGTTCATGATGAGTATACCCTACCCGTACAGAAGTATCAGTATTCGTTTATGATTTGTCCTTTGGACTAGTCATATCGGGATTTTTTACCGCTTTTTTACTGCCGCGATACATTTCAAATTTGTGGAATTTACACTCCATTGGGCCATTAAATAAGTGGATTCTTCTAGAAGGTTTTAATCCGACAAATTTGATTGCGCGAATATTTCCGCTTAAGATCCAGGCATCCCATCCTTGATAATGATGCTTTAGATGTGAGCCAATGTCTTGATAGAATGGAATAATCTCATCTTCTTCCTTTAGGCGTTCGCCATAAGGAGGGTTCATTACGATTGTACCTGGCTCTATCTCTGTTGTAGCATCCATGAAATCTGTATTTCTAAAGAAAATAAGATCATCGACACCTGCAATTCGGGCATTGCCCTTGGCAATATTCACAGCACTTCTTTCGATATCAAAACCTTGGATTTTTCCTTCAAATGCCTTTTCCTGACTATCCGCTTCTTTTCGAACTTTATCCCAAAGTGCTTCATCAAAATCATTCCATTTCTCAAATCCAAAGTCGCGCATAAATCCGGGCGGAATATTTTTTGCAATAAGCGCAGCTTCAATGGGAATGGTCCCTGAACCACACATGGGATCTAAAAAATTACTCTTTTGATCCCACTTTGAAAGTAAGATCATCCCTGCGGCAAGTACTTCGCTTAATGGAGCAAAGGTTTGTCTTTTGCGGTAACCACGTTTGCCAAGTGGTGTGCCTGAACTATCTAAAGAAACGGTACATTGGCGATCACTAATATGAATATTAATGCGTAAATCAGGATGACGAGTATCAATATCAGGTCGTTTGCCATAGATGTCTCTAAATTGATCGACGATAGCATCTTTTACCTTTAGGGCAGCATATTTAGAGTGCGTGAAATACTCACTATTAGTGGTTGCTTCAACGGCAAAAGTATGGTCAATAGTCAGATAATCTGTCCAAAGTATATCTTGAATACTTTTATAAAGCTGAATTTCGTTTCGAACGCGAAATGTAGCAATAGGCTTCAATACTTTTACTGCAGTACGCAGCATATAATTGGCTTTGTACATCATTTCTTGATCGCCACGAAAACTAACAGCCCTGCGTAGCAGTTCAATATCCTGAGCACCTATATTTTTTAATTCTTCCGCTAATACTTCTTCTAATCCAAAGAGTGTTTTAGCGGTCATCTGGAATGTATTCAAATCTTTGTCATTTTATGAATAGGCAAAGATAGGAGAATGATATGGATTGTATATAATTTTTTACCTTGCAGATAGCGAATTAGGAAGTAGAAATTTACTATTGCTTCCTATCAAAATTGATCTTTATGGCAACTCCTGATTTTAAAAAGATAGCATTCGACCCTAATCTAGGGAGGAAAAAAACGACTAGTGCAAGTGAAGAGTGGGATACGGCAGAGCAAATAAAAGTGCATGCTCATTATGATGAAAATGATCTCAAAGGTATTCATCATCTTGATTTTGCTGCAGGTCTACCTCCTTTTTTAAGGGGGCCATATAGTTCTATGTATGCCGTACGTCCTTGGACGATCCGTCAGTATGCAGGCTTTTCAACAGCTGAAGAGAGTAATGCTTTTTATAGGAGAAACTTGGCTCAGGGCCAAAAAGGATTATCGGTTGCCTTTGATTTGGCAACACATAGGGGATATGATTCAGATCACGAAAGGGTAGTCGGAGATGTCGGAAAAGCAGGGGTAGCAATTGATAGTGTCGAGGATATGAAAATCTTATTTGATCAGATTCCTCTGGATAAGATGTCTGTTTCTATGACGATGAATGGAGCGGTGATTCCAGTGATGGCCTTTTATATTGTGGCAGCGGAAGAGCAAGGTGTAGCTGCTGAAAAATTAAGTGGGACGATCCAGAATGACATATTGAAAGAGTTTATGGTGCGAAATACTTACATCTATCCACCCGCACCCTCCATGCGCATCATTGCTGATATTTTTGAATATACCGCCCAGCATATGCCTAAGTTTAATTCCATTAGTATCAGTGGTTATCACATGCAGGAGGCAGGAGCAACAGCTGATATAGAATTAGCGTACACCTTGGCGGATGGATTAGAGTATATCCGTTCTGGGTTAAAAGCAGGTTTAAAGATTGATGATTTTGCGCCAAGACTTTCTTTTTTCTGGGGAATTGGAATGAATCATTTTATGGAAATTGCAAAAATGCGTGCTGCTCGTATGCTTTGGGCAAAAATCGTAAAGCAGTTCAATCCTACTAATCCGAAGTCGATGGCTTTGCGTACACATTGTCAAACTTCAGGATGGAGTCTTACCGAACAAGATCCTTTTAACAATGTAGGGCGTACTTGCATAGAAGCATTAGCGGCCGCTTTCGGAGGTACTCAATCTTTGCATACCAATTCATTGGATGAGGCCATTGCATTACCAACGGATTTTTCTGCCAAGATTGCTAGAGATACTCAGATTTATCTTCAAAAAGAAACAGATATCACTAAGGCAGTTGATCCTTGGGCTGGATCTTATTATATAGAGTATTTAACGGACCAGATCGCTAAGCGTGCTTGGGCATTAATCGAGGAAGTAGAGGAATTAGGGGGAATGGCCAAGGCCATTGAAGAGGGTTTGCCAAAGTTACGAATTGAGGAAGCGGCAGCTAGAAAGCAAGCGCGTATTGATAGTGGGTTAGATAAAATTGTCGGCGTAAACATCTTCCAATTAGAGGAAGAAGCGCCTATTGATATTTTAGAAGTAGATAATACGGCAGTAAGAGAAGCACAATTAAAGCGCTTAAAAGAAGTAAAGGGTAGCAGAGATGAAGCTGCTGTTCAAAATGCATTAGAAGATTTACATCAATGTGCCATCGGAGGAGACGGTAACCTATTAGATTTTGCGGTAAAAGCAGCACGCTTAAGAGCAACTTTGGGTGAAATTTCTGATGCTATGGAACGTTCTTTCAATCGTTTTAAAGCAACTACTCGTACGGTTTCTGGCGTATATTCAAGTGAAGTAGTTATGGATGAAGATTTTAAGAAGGCAACAGGCCTAACTGATCGTTTTGCAAAACAAGAAGGCCGAAGACCAAGAATTATGGTGGCCAAATTAGGGCAGGATGGTCATGATCGCGGCGCGAAAGTAATTGCAACTAGCTTTGCTGATTTAGGTTTTGATGTAGATATTGGACCTTTGTTCCAAACTCCAAAAGAGGCTGCTCGTCAAGCTGCTGAAAACGATGTTCATATCTTAGGCATTTCTTCTTTGGCAGCAGGGCACAAAACTTTAGTCCCGCAAACGATTGCGGCTTTAGCAGCATTAGGACGAGAAGATATTTTAGTTGTAGTAGGAGGGGTAATCCCACCACAAGATTATGCTGAATTATATGAGTACGGAGTTGCCGGGGTATTTGGTCCGGGAACTAAAATTGCATGGGCGGCTCATCAGATTTTGGAGGTACTCTTGGTGTAAAGAATAAGGCTTTGCCTTGCCTTCAGATCGTGAAGTTGATCAATTTCGAGCTTGTTTAGTTTGAAAGCTAGCATTACTTCTATTGGTGTTTACACCAAGAAGGGATGATTCGAATATTTTCATTCCTTTTAGCTGAAATGCTGGGCATACCTATGACCACATACTCAATGCTCCTTCTTTTCTAAATGATTTTAATGCTCCTATCAATTCTGGTTTTACTTTCGGGGCAAATAAGTTGTTGGATGCTTTGTCATCGTAGACTTTAATTTCGAATTCTTTTGCAAACAGTTTGGCTAGATCGCCTAAGTTTTTAGCGAAACGATCACTTTTGCCCATCGCCATGAAAAGATCGATCATACCAGTACGAATTGCTTCATGTTCATCTGTTTGCATTAGCATGTCATGCTGAGAAAGTCCTTTAGACTTCTTACCTAGTTTTTTGAGGCGATTTCTAAGCGCATCGGCAGAATAACCTAGAATTTGTGAACGATGTTTCCACCAATTAGCAGCAGATCCACCATTACGTTGTTCATATAATTTGAGGTGTTGGTCTTGACTTTTTTCTTGGCAAGAGCGCAGGCTCATCGCTTTTGTAAGTTCAATGACAGCTTTGATTTGTTCTGTCGAAAGCAACTCTGCATTTTCAACTTTATCTTCTAAGGAGAAAAGATACTTAGCGTATTTCTGTTTGACTTTACTCTTAGAATTTAGTGTGATCAGTTTGGCTAATTCTACAGAGATGTAATAATCATCTATAATAGGATTGTCCTTGTTGACTCTTTTAGAGAAATCTTTCAGTCGAAGGGGTTTACGAATACCATCCTTAAATTCATAAACTTCATTAATCCACTTCTTGATATTAGTAGCATATTGGTGATTGGGCAATTGTAATGCCAAGTGTAGGTTTGTTGCTGTGACTACTTTTGTTCCTTTTTTGCTTACTAAAACCTCTAATTCCATGTCCAAAAAGTTTTAATACCCTTCAAAAATGCACTAAAAGTTTTAAATAAACAAATTTTAAAACAAAAAATTTAATAAATATTTGCAGGCAATCTCCTGCTTTACAATGAATTAACAGTTGAGGTTTTTAGTGGACGCACCTTGTTTTTTATATAAGTTAATGATAATCAGTTGTTTGTTTGCTTTTCTAATGAGTTTCTATTTTTTAAAACAAATTGTAGTTCGCAAAAAGGTGATATTTTATTCTTCGATAAATAGTTCCATAGCAATTCGATCAGCTAATAATTTTCCTTGGGTGGTTAATGTGTAAATCCCCTCTTTTTCTTTCAACAAGCCCTCCTCTTGATAGGAATGGCTATGCTGTAAAAAGTCTTGTGTCATGTTTGGATCAATGGAATTCAGTTTTTTGATATCCGTACCCCAGATCGTGCGCAAGGAAGTCATGATATACTCGTTAAACTGCTGTGCTTTGGTGAGTTGCTCTATTTCTGCTGGGATATTATTTTGAGCAATGGCTTTGATGTACTTTGCATTGTTCGCTACATTCCATTGACGACTATGCCCATTGAAGGTATGAGCTGCAGGGCCAATGCCAAGGTAGTGTGCACCGAGCCAGTAGCTAGAATTATGTCTGGCGTAAGCCCCCGGTTTGGCAAAATTAGAAATTTCATAATGGTCGTAGCCTGCTGCTGTAAGACGTTGCATCAGCATTTCAAATTGTCGAGCGCTTTGTTCTTCGTCGGTATCGGTAGCTTTACCTGTGCGCACCATATAATCTAAGGCTGTTTTGGGCTCTACCGTTAAGCAATAACAAGAAATGTGTGGAATGTCGTAGGCTAAAACTTTATCGATATTATTCTGCCATATTTCATCTGAAGTGGTGGGAGAGCCATAAATGAGATCAACTGTAAGATGGTGGAAACCTGCTGCTTGGGCTAGCTCGATACAATTGGCGGCTTCCAAAGCATTGTGGGCGCGATTCATAAAGCGGAGATCTTCTTCTGAGAAAGACTGAATACCAATGCTTAAGCGATTGATAGGCGTTTGCTGAAAGGCAGCTAGCTTGACTTCATCCAAATCATCCGGATTAGCTTCTAGTGTGATTTCTGCATCTTCTAAGATGGTATGGTGTTTAGCGATAGCGTTAAAAATGCGTTCCAAATCATTTTGCGAAAGCAAAGAAGGAGTACCACCACCAAAATAAATAGAATGAAGTGGCTGCCCCTTGAGATAATCTTTCTGTAAAGCAATTTCTTGGATTATAGCATCGACCATCTGCTCCTTGTGTTTCAAAGAAGTAGAGAAGTGGAAGTTGCAATAATGGCAGGCTTGTTTACAGAAGGGGATATGTAGGTAAAGGCCTGCTGTGTTTTTTGAAATCACTTTTTCTTTTTTTAGTACGGTTAATTTTTTTAGACTCTGTGAATGTCCTTTTTTATGAAGGATATTCATTTTAGTGGTTTTTTGCTGCTCTATTTTTAAAAGCACCCTTGTTTCTCCAAAGCCCTTCGGACAATTCGAATCAAAAGCTAACATTTTTTCATAAGGAATGTTGCTGTGATGATTGTAGTGTTGGTTTTCTAGTGACTAATATGGTTTCTTCTTTTTTAGTCGTAGTTTTTTTGTCCTTCATCACTTTCGTGAAATATTAAAGTTTGTACTTGGAATCCGTTATGTTCTCATCTTTCTTTAAGGCCATTAGCCGAATGGAATCTTATATGATCTTCTTGACTAGGGTATTGTAATTTGCCACGGCTTAGATGGATAAATTGCTTCAGGGACATCTTGCAGATATTACAATGGTATTTGTTTCCATCATAAGGGATAGCAGTCATTCGCCTGAGCCTAAGTTCAAGGCTATGGAGTAGCTGATTGGGGATCAACTTAAGTAACAAGCGCTCAGTCGTGTGATAGAAATTACTCATGATAATTTTTAATAATAGCCATAAAAGTACGGTAAAGGTCTTAATCCATCTTTACAAGCCTGATCATATTTCGTAATTTTGGGAACTGAAAATGAAATTCATTCCCTTTATGGATTGGCAAAGTATCTTATATTACCTATTATTGTTTGTCCTTGCTATGGGCGTTGTGCAGAGCGTTTCGATTGGAGGTCTCTTCTTTTTGAAGGGAACTGGAGAAAAGCGAGCCAATGTTTTTTATGGTTTATTGCTCATCACTATAGGACTGACCCTCTTACATAATATCCTCTTTGTGCTTGGGGTGTTTGAAGATTATCCTGCGCTTACTTTCCTTCCGATATATTATACCTTAGCTTTACCTACTTTGCTGTTCTATTATGTCAAGTTGAATCTTTACCCACAATACGAAATGCGTTGGACGGATCTAAAGCACTTTATTCTCCCTTTGGGGCAATTCCTTTTTTTTCTTTCACTTTTTTTAAGAACGGCAGAGGACAAGAGTGAAATGGGGCGTTACTTTTATAGCCCGTTTTATGGAGCATTTGAGCAGTTCCTGTATTTAACAACTTTTTTTGCTTATATCTATTTTGCTTACCGTTATTTATATCATAAGCGAAAACAATTGAAAGATCAGCAAGAAGCATTGAAGGTAACGTATTTACGTTATCTATTGAAAGGCTTTTTTGTGCTTTTCTGCATACATACCCTTTTTGTGCTTGGTGACTTTTTTAGTTATGAATTTTTGAATGTCAACCTCCGGTCGATCAAAGCTTATGCTGCCTTAGGCATGTTATCATTTGCTGCCTTGGTCTTTTGGTTAGGTATTTATGGTTTTCAAGTATTGGTATGGGGAAAAAAGGTTTTTAGTAAGGGTTAAAGAATAAATTACGTGTTTAGCTTTCGCTAAAAATTATACAAGTTAATGACTTTTAATAGTACAGCTGGACAAATTTGCTGGTGGCCTCTTTGGGGAATTTGTGCTTTATTGCTGCTTAGCTGCAATAAAGAAAAAGACGAAGAAGTTGAATACAGCTCAACTCCTGTGCTACCCACAATTCCTTATGGTATCATGGATGGTCAAATTTTAAAGGATGGGCAAAGTATCACTTTAAAAGGAGTAAATGCTTTACAAACCTTTGGTTTGGGCGATCCAAGTTTGATGGATGGATGGAATATTGAGATCATAAGAGAATTTATAGGCAATTTAAGAGAACAACCTATCGATGGATTTGCGATACAAGCCTCTGATGATGTTTGGTATCACCCCTTGCAAAATATTGTTGATCAAAATAGAGCTCATCAGAAAATTACCATTTTGTGCCCTTTCGGTTGGGTTCATGAAAGTGGAGAACAACAGCTATTTACAGGCTTGAATCCGAGTGAGCAAGACTTCTACGAAGCTTATAAAGCAAAAATGCAGGCGATCGCCGCGCATTTTAAAGATCAAAAAGATGTTTGGATTGAGGTGTGGAATGAGCCATTTCACTGGAATAATGAAAGAGGATATAGTCATGACGTATGGCTAGCTGATATGAAGGATATGATTGATAATTTACGCCAAGTAGAAGGCTTTGAAAATATTATCCTTGTACCAGGAAATGAGCAAGGGCAAGCGATGGATGCTATTGTAGAAAAAGGGGAAGACTTGATGGATGGTCGTTATAATCTATTATTCGATATCCACGCTTATGAAAAATGGCTAAATAATACCACAGAGGAGATGATCATTGAGCGCCTGAGAAGCTTGCAGAATGCTCAATTCCCTTTCTTGTTTGGTGAAATTGGGGTAGAGAATGTTGGTGGTCTAATGGAAGTTGATCATTTCTTAAATGCTGCGGATGTTACCGGGATAAGCGTAATCGCTTGGTTGTGGAACCAAAATAGTCAAGATCCTAATGCCTTGTTGACAGATGATGGCTTGCCCAATGATGATATCAATAATGGATGGGGAACGAGGTACAATACTTTTTTAAACGATTAACTTGAAGGAAATGAAGATCGCTTATCAATTATCATTAGTGATTTGCTTGTTGCTTAGTGTACAGGCTTGTACGCAATCAAAGATTGCGGTAGATAATATCGAACAAGCACCAAAGGTGCAAGATGCAGATAAGGCTTATGCAGATGTTTATAAGGCCTTAGATGGCCAATGGAAAGGACAATTTTATATCTATAATGATACATCCTTAGTTGCGAAAGATGGAAACATCTTAAATGATATTTCCTTGTCTTCATTGCAGCGTCCAAGCCTGAAACAAGTGAATGTAATTGAGGTAGAGCAAGTTTATTCTTCAGATAGCCCTTATTTCCAAAAGGTAGAAATAACGGATTTTTATCCTGAGAAAAACGAGCGCGTAAAAAGTGTAGGCGTCAATAAAGTGCAAGATGGAAAGATGTGGTGTGTAGTGCACAAACCAGATGACACCGTTATCCATGAAGGGTCAATGGATGGACCAGAAACGATTATTTGGCAGCGCAATGAACAAAGCCCTCAGCGCATAGAGTATTTCCGAGAAACGGTTAGAGCAGATTCTTACACGATTATTGGTTGGGGCTATTATGAAGGCGATGATCCTACATTAATGCCGAAGTATTGGTTCTTTGGCGATTACAAAAGGGTAAAGTAAAAGCATATAAAAAGTTTAAAGTCGTTTGGCCTATCCAAGTGTATGTAATGAAGTTCTTTTTTCTACTCTTGTTTTTAATGGCCGCAAAAGATGCATGGACTGAATTAATAATTCATACAGGAGATTGGAATCCAGAAGTTGCAGTTGCTTGGTGTTCTGTAGCGGCATATACCACATTATCGAGCTTAGGAATATTTTATTCTTTAAAAATGTTACCTATCATGATGTCTATGCTACTATATAAAAGATGGTGGTTGTTTTTTGTGGTTTACCCTCTGTGGGGGACGAACCAATTGGAAGGAACAGCAACTGGGGAGTGGGCAAAGATATTTATCATCATTGTTATCCCTATCCTTTTTATGCTTTGGAAATATGTGTTGAACACTTTTATCCTTGGCAGGGACTAAACAGTAACAAAAGTGATTTACAAACGTCATAGAACAAATCAAAAATATAAACCAATGAAATATCTAATAACTATTTGCTTTTTGATGGTACTATTGATTCCAACATTTGGAGATGCTTGTAGCGTTTATAAGTTGACTAAAGATGGAAAAACAATTGTAGGAAATAATGAAGATTGGACAAGTCCAAACGGACAGTTTTGGTTTGAAAAAGGAACTGCAGACACCTACGGTGTTATGTATATGGGCTTTTTAAACAAATTTGCTCAAGGGGCGATCAACGAAGCAGGTTTGATGTTTGATGGATTCTGGGAACCTTATTTGGAAGTGAAAAATACGGAAGGAAAGTTGGATATTCCAATCGGTGATGCGATTAAGAAGGTCATGCAAACGATGAAAAGTGTAGAAGAAGTCAAAGCATATCTAAGCACAATTAAACTAACGATATTAGAAAATGGACAGCTCGTCTTTGTCGATCAATCCGGCACTTATTTGATTATTGAAGGCGATGAAATGTTTATTGGTGATGAAGCTGAAAAGACTTTTTCTAATTTCTACTATTCTCAGACCAGATCATTGGATGAAGTAGACTTACCTTATTATCAGAAAGGGCGAAGTTTCATCAATACAACGGAAATAAAACCTTCTTTAGATTATTGCTCGCAAGCAATGTCCAACTTTTCTCAGTCTAGTATTGCGTCTACTCAATATACCACTGTTTATGACTTGAATGATCTAAAGATTAGAGTCTATCTATTCCATGATTATTCTAATTTTGTAGAATTAGATTTGAAAGAGGAATTGGAAAAAGGAGATCGTCAAACCATGATTGCAGAATTATTTCCAGAAGAATCGGCAGGCTATCAACATTATGTAAAGTATAATAACCCTGAGCAGCCCACTCTCTTGTTGGAAGAACGTATCGGCGATCAAAAGATTACAGAACAAGAGCTTCTCAGCATTGGATTTGACGTCATCATTAATGATTTAGGCTATGAATGGCTCAATCATATTAAGCATAAAAAAGGAGCTATTAAAGTCTTTAGATATGGATTAAAGTTGATGCCAAGTAATGCGAGTCTATATGATAGTTTGGCGGAAGCCTACTATGAAAACAAGGAATGGGACAATGCCTTAGAAAATTATAAAAAGTCATTAGCACTTGATCCTAAGAATAATAATGCTAAAGAAATGATCTCAAAAATCGATGAATTACAAAAAGGAAAAAATGAAGATTAAAAAATTATGGAGAATCGTAAAGCGCTTCCAATCACTTTAGAGGATGTAGAATTCATCGTAAAAGATCAGTTTGAAATGATCATTGATCTTGCAAAGTACAATTCATTTTGTATGGGATGTATGGGGAAGAATGAACCAGAAATGCTTGATCTGAAAGTGGTGCTTAACGAGATGGATGATCTTATCTTTCAAGGAAAGTGTAGGTACTGCAATGGTAAAATGAAAAGATACATTGAACTTGGAGAAAGTAAGGAATATCATATGCGCACTCAGCTAATTCGAGAAAGTAAGCAGAATAAAAATTAGGCTAGTTTATTTATTGATCAGCATGCTTTGTTTAAAGACTGTAGCATTCGTTGCCCTAGCCTTGTTTGGTGGTCACCAAATGCAATTCCATGTCTAGATTTTTAAAATAATTTATGAATTGTGAGCCATTCAGGAACAGATCGTAAGGTCTGTTCAATGAATTCTTTCTTTAAGTAGACCGCTACTGTTCGATAATCCGTTTTGACACTACAATCAAAATTTAGGTGTGGAATATTCAAGCTAATTAATACAAAGGCTTTATCCACTGAGATTATGATTTAGAAACGAAGCCACAAAATGTACAAGCTGTTTTAGCATTAGCTGATCAGACGGACGAATATATGGGAGGCTTTCAATGTATACCTTGCTTATTTAGAAACTATGATAATTGGAAATTAACCCAGCCAAAAGATAGAGATCACTTCAGGCCGGATGTTTCTGATTTGCAGGATAAATTGGTGAAAATATCAATGGAAGCAGGCGATATTTTTTCTATTTCCACCATTTTGCTTTGCCTTTTCATCTTCATCAGAAAGTAGATTGTTTTTTACATTCTTTTATAACGCTTAGCTTAGTTTGTTGAGCACAATCGATGGAAAATGAAGATTATTAACAAATTCGTTTTAATCATACTAATAAGCTTATTCTTTAGTTGTGATGAAAAAAAACAAGTACCCACCAAAAAAATAGAAATTCTACAACCAAACATTGATGCGAATGAGCTCCAATCAGATTTTACCAAGTGGTGGACCTATCATTCGCTTAATATTTCTCTATCTTCCGACTTTATTGGATTAAACGAGCAGTCTGATACGATTGAAAAGAAACAATTCCTAGGAAAATTAGCTACTAAAAGCTATATCCCTTTGAAGTTGCAATCTGGTGCAGGTGTCGAATCGTACAAACTTTTTAAACTTGATGCTAAAGCAGATGACGGAATCGGGTCTACAATGAGGAACGAATCTCTGACCAGCCTAAAGTATCTTGAAATGGAAGGGTCAGCGCTTCCTGAATTTGAGTTTAAAGACTTGAATGGACATAGCTACACTAATGAAAATACAAAAGGAAAAACGCTAATTCTCAAAACGTGGTTTGTGAATTGCGGAGCATGTGTAGCAGAATTTCCAGAGCTTAATGAATTGGTAGAAAAGTATGAACAAAGGGAGGATATCATTTTTGTGAGCCTCGCCTTGGACACGGATTCAAAACTGGAAAAATTCTTACAAAAGAAAAATTTTGAATACGAGGTCGTTCCGAATCAAAATGACTTTATCTATAATACACTAGATCTTCAAATCTTCCCAACCCATTTAATTGTGGACAAGAATGGAACAGTACGGAAAGTAGCCAACAAAGCTTCAGAAATGATTGCTTTTCTCGAAAATGAAATGATGTAAAATCAAAAAAAAATCTCCTCCTCACTTACCTCTTCTTTCTTGGTTTGATTCTCTATTGAAATCACCCACAATTTTTACAAATATCCAAACTGAGGATCATGAAGAAGTTTTTACCCGCACTCTTGTTTTGTTGGCTGATGCTCCCGGGCATCGGTTCAGCACAAGAGGTCACGCCAAAAGGCGCGACGCCTTCTTCTAAATTGCTTCCAATGGATAATCCAAAGCGAAAAGCTAAACCCCAGCCTACGCTAGAAGTGGATATCCAGCAACAAGCCGAAGAAGTATTTGGCAATGAATTACGAGAGCAATTAGAAGCTACGACTACGATTAAAGTCTATAAAGTAGAACAGTTTGTTTCGGAAGAAACGAATGTAGAGCTGCTAGAAGGCTTTAAAGTTTTACAAGTTGAAGAAATATCTGGTGAGCAATATGAGCGCTACCACGATTTACTCAACCAACCTGCCACTTTCCTGCAAAAAGAGGAACTCTTTAAACAATGTTATTTCTTACCAGCAATGGGAATCCATTTTGTAAATGCTGAAGACACCGTTACAGCATTAATTTCCCTAGAATGCGATATGGTACGATTCTACTATCAAGATGAATCGGGAGAAAATGTGTTTAGAACGGTAAACAGCGATCCAGGGCATAATCAATTGCAAGATATGTATACAGAAGTGTTCCCTGCTGTTGCAGCATTGCAGCCTACTAAAGAAGCTATAGAGCCATTGGCCATGCAATTGGTGGAAGAACCAGTGTATTACAAGGTGAAATCAGGTGAAGGTTGGATTAAGATTGCAAAACGTGCTAGCAAAAAAATGGATCAAAAAACAACTGTCAAAGATATCTGCAAGTGGAACAATATTGCTTACGATAGAGCAATGAAAAATGAAGTGTATCCACTGAAGGGAGAGACAGTAATTATTGGGTTTAAATAAATATTATCATGAAAATAGCTAGAAATCAATTCCGACTTGTAAGTTTTTTGGCCCTTTGCTTCTTGATGAGCATACCATTGCAGGCACAGGATGGCATGAAAATCTATGCTGTGCTTTGCGGCCAAACTGATGTCTTTGACATTGGAAAAGGCTGCGAAGTGAGTGTGTCTAAGATGACAGACTTCCTAGAAGTAGTCAGCCACGAAACTGAAATTCCAGTAGAGTATGTTTATCTAACTGGAGAAAACTACAGCAAAGACAATATCCTTTCCACTTTGGATCAATTGGATTTAGAAAATCCAGATTCTTCGATCATTTTTTTCTATGCTACTAGTCATGGATTTAATTACAAGGACACACCTACTCGTTTTGCTTTTTTAGGCGCACACCCGAATCGCAAGAATTTAACGGCTAGAGAATTTAATGAATTTGGAATGTCATTAGAATTAGACGTACATCGTCGTCTAATGTCAAAAAGTGCTCGTCTAACGATTACTATTGGCGAGGCGTGCAACAATGTGATTGACATGGATGTTCCAGATCGTTATCAAGCTATGAACCTGAACCGACCTCACCGTTTAAGAGAGTTATTCCGTGAATCCATTGGAGATATTATTTCTACTAGCAGTAAGTTAGATCAATTCTCATGGACAGATTCAAAAGATGGTGGTATTTGGACGAACCAATTCTTGCGTTCATTCGACGAAATTACCTCTAGTTCTGAGTATGCAGAATGGCAAGAAATCTTTGATCGTGCTCGTAATTACACCGTAGGTGTGGCAGAGGCAGAAGCACAAGTGACACAGGAGCCAGATGATTATATTGACATCATTAGTACACCAATGCAATTGATTGACGAAAGTCAAAAGAAGAGGAAGCAGCAGCCAAAAGCAGTAATTAAAAACTAATAAGAAGTAGCAATACTTTATATCAAACCAACTAATATCATGGAAAGGAAACATACCTCATTTTTAATACCAGTTCTATTATGTTTATTCTCTTTTTCCTCCTTCGCTCAAAGAGCAGGAAAAATCTGGATCAGCGGTGATAACCTATTCATTAACGTCCCTCAAGAAGGGGTCATGGTAATGGATAATAAAGACCCTGAATCTCCTTCACAGATGGGATATATTGCTATCCCTGGTAGTGTAGATATTGCTGTTGTTGGCGATGTGCTTTACGCAAATCATTATGATGATTTAGTAGTGATGGATTGGAAGGAAGCGATGGAAGATGCATCTGAAGCAGTTTTACAGATTGTAGAAGATGTATTCCCAAATTACGATAACAGCGAAAAACGTCCAATGGGATCGTTAATGGCAAGTGAAGTAAGTTTGAGTGCTACAAAAGGAGGTTCTACTTCTTGTTTTGCATTAAATGATGCTAGCAATCCTACTTCTTTATATGCGGTATCTGATCGTGATATCAAAGTATTTGCAGTGGATAATCCACGTCAAATTCGAAAAGTAGGCGAAAATATTGGCGTACGTGATCAGTTAGAAAGTGTGTTTGTAGCAGATGATAATCTATTTGTAGGTGCACAGTCAGGTATGTACATTTTCAGCTTGAATGATCCACAGTTTCCAGACTATGAAGGTCGTTACAATCACTTACGTGCTTGTGATCCGGTAGTGGTGGAAGGCGAGTATGCTTACTTGACAATTAGAGATGGCGAAGAGTGTGGTCGTACCAAGAATGAGTTACATGTCATTAATATCAGTGACTTATCCAACCCACGCCAAGAAGGTATTTATACGATGAATCATCCACATGGATTAGGAGTAGATAAAGGTCGCTTATTTGTTTGTGATGGCGATGCCGGTTTGAAAGTATATGACGCAAGGAATCCTAGAAACTTACGAGAAGTAAATACGCTATCCGAATTATCAGCCACATTTGATGTTATTCCAGTTCCTCAAAAGCGGCAATTGATAGCAGTGGCTGGTAATAATATTATCCAATATCGTTACGATTCCTCTGGGCAATTGAGAAGACTAAGCGAATTTTCTGTAGAATTCTAGTAAATGAATAGCGATGAAGGTGTAGTCCTTCACAAGATGTTGAAGGCAACGTCCCTCATCAAAAAGAATCTAATCTTATCATCCTTTTCGCCCTAGTACCTTGTGGTTGGTATTAGGGCTTTTCAAATATTTTTGTATGAAAATCATATCAGTTATTGCTTGTTGCTTACTGTTTGTTGATTGTTTTGCTCAGCCATTTGAATTAGAGCGTAGCTTTGTGGGGCATGGCAATGAGGTAAGTTATGTCGCCTTTCGATCTGAAGATAATTTGATTGTGAGTGGAGATGAGGCCGGGCAAATTATCGTTTGGGATATGGAAAATGGTGATATGCGTCAGATCTTGCAATCGCATACTGGAAAGATTACTCATCTTGAATTCAGCAATAAAGGCCAGCAAATGGCGAGTGCTAGTTATGATGGTACTATTAAGATTTGGGATATGAAAACCTATCGGTTATTAGGCACTTATGAAAATTCCTCTACCTCTCCTTATGATGGTATGAAGGGTAATGAGCCTAGTTTTGTTGCCTTTGCTCCCGATGATCAAACCATTTATGTTGGCGGCTATAATTTGGAGGTTTTGTCTATTGATTTAAAAAGCAAAAAGCGAAAGAGTTTATTTAAGAATGATGAATTTTCAATTACCTGTGGTCGGGTTTCGCCTGACGGCAAATTCTTAGTTTTTGGAGTAGGGGCAATTGTTTATTTCATTGATACGCATACTGGAAAAATGGTCAAAAAACTACGCAAATCAGCAGCATTTGAAGACTATATCTGTGAGATTGCTTTTATACCTGGCCAGCCTACGCTTGCGGCTTGGGGG
This sequence comes from Saprospiraceae bacterium, assembly GCA_022448955.1. Classification (GTDB taxonomy): domain Bacteria; phylum Bacteroidota; class Bacteroidia; order Chitinophagales; family Saprospiraceae; genus JALEHC01. The sequence continues at coordinate 1,471 of JAKVCU010000027.1, read as the reverse complement.
TATGGCGGTAATGTCCAATTTTGGGATTATCGCTTAGATCGTTTGACGAATACTTTAAAAGCTACAACACAAGAAGGATCGAGTGATTTGGCCTTTTCAGGAAATGCAAGAATGATGATCACAGGCAATTCTGGACCGAATACGAAGCTATGGAACTGGAGTAGAAAAAGTACGATTCAAATTCTTGGCGAACACGAAGCAGAAACGGTCACCTTCGCTTTCTCAGGCGATGGTAATTATATTGTAACAGGCAGTAGAGATAAGGTCGTAAACCTGTGGAGTAGAAAGCGCAAAGAAGTAGTAGACCGCAATATTCCCACGCAAGTGGAAGGACGAACAGTAGATATCCAAGAAGAATTTACCGTAAGGGGAGACACTATAGAAATTCAATTATGGGATGATGCGAAAATCGATGGGGATATCATTTCTGTGAATATAAATGGGCAATGGATTTTGCGTAAGCATGGACTGGTGCGAGAAAGAAAAACGCTAACAGCAAGACTTCGCCAGCGTAATAATTACCTTATTATTCACGCGCACAACCTAGGTAGTGTACCGCCGAATACTATTGCAGTGGTGATAAATGACGGCTCTAGGCGAAGAATGGTGACGCTACGCTCAGATGAAGGGAAAAGCGCAGCAATACGACTACTTCGACCTCATCGAAAATAAAAATTTTATTATACCAATTTTATAGCCTAATTACTTATGTTTCCACAAACAAATAATCATAATGGATTAGGGCCTTGTGTCCTTGTTGTCCTAGATAAGTCTTGGCAGTAGTTGCATCGTATTGTGCAAGGCCATAGCCGATGGTCTTGCCTGCTTCGCTTAGAATCAGAATGAGATCTCCCTTTTGAAAATCACCCTCAATTTTTGTTACCCCCACCGGCAATAAACTAGATACCTTTTCCATATCTCGAATAGCTTTTGCTGCTCCTTCATTGATCATCACTTTTCCTTTTTCTTCTTCTTCACTATATGCCATCCATTTTTTAACATTAGAAACATTTTGCTGTGGTTTGAATCGAGTACCTATGTAATTACCATTCAAAATATTTAATAAAATATTTTGACGGCTACCATTCGCTATATATGTAGAGATACCCACTTTGGCTGCTTTTTGAGCAATCCGAAACTTCGTATGCATTCCTCCACGTCCAAAAGAAGAACGAGTAGGTAGAATAAACTTCAAATTCTCCTCATCTAATGGATCAATCTCAAGAATGACCTTACTGTCGGGTATATCAGGTGCGCCTGTCAATACACCATCTACGCTACTTAAAATAATTAAAGCTTCTGCATTACACATAGCAGCTATGTAACCTGCCAGTTCATCATTATCTGTAAACATCAATTCGTCAACAGCGACTACATCATTTTCATTAACAATGGGAATGATTTTGTCACGTATTAAAGCATGAAAGCAAGCTTTCATATTGAGATAATGCTGGCGGTCTCTAAAATCTTC
>JAKVCU010000026.1 GCA_022448955.1 Saprospiraceae bacterium | reverse complement strand
CTTACTTAACTATCGAAAATTAAAACTAATAAAAATGAAGATTTTTTTTATCACAATTTCGCTTACATTTTCCTTTTTTACATTGCAGTCCCAAACAATGATTTCCTTTACGGAAAGTCAAGATTATGATGAATCCCGTTATCGTGACATCAAAGAAAGTCCCTACCTATTTAAGACTTTTATCGATGGTTATATCATAGGTATAAATGATACAGAATACGATAAAGTCTCCACTAATTTTAATGCCTACACCGAAGAGATTGAGGTGCGAAAGGGTAATAAATTCATTCGATTAGATGAAAAATTTTATAAAAGTGTTTTACTAAAATTAGAGGATGGCAAAGACATGAAAATGATTAGAGGTATTCATCCTTTTTTTAGAGGTAAATTCATTGAAGTTTTATACCAAGAAGGAAATACTTATTTGACTCGAAAACATACGGTTAAAATATCAGAAACCTCTGTAAATAATGTAGGAAGGAAAGAAACTTTCAGAAGGTTTATCAAAAAAAAAGAACTTTACCTTGTGACAGGTACTGGTTCAGAGGATATTCAACTTCTTAAGACTAAGAAAAAGAAGCTGCTAAAAGTCTTGGGGAAAAAAGATGAATTAACAAATTATATAAAAAAGGAAAAAATTGACCTTTCCTCTGATGAGGGCTTAGTTTCTCTCATTAAATATTGGATAAGCCTTGAAGAATAGAGGTAATGTTCAATAAACTCTACCTGCGGATAAGCAGGTACCTACTCAAAAATAATGCGTAACCCTCCTCAATGGCAGTTACGCATTATTCTTATAAGATCGTTTAGGTTTTACTGGATATTCAATACAAACTCTAAATCGAAATCTGTATCTCCATCAGTCGCACCTGAAGTAGCTGTTTTAACATCTGGCTGGTGCTGTAATCTTGCCGTAAATGTACCACCGGTTAAAGTAGTTGACGAAGTTGTCCAAATTGTTTGCAATCCAACAACGAATCCGTTGTCGTCTTCATCATCGTAATTAATTGGATCATCCGCTTTATCAATATTTCCATTTCCGGTAGGACTAGCAAAAGCATCCGTTGAAAAACTAAAGAAGAATTGATGCTCATCATCTTCATCAAGAATCTCATTTCCAATGTTATCTCCAGGAGTTTCTAAGTTGTTAAAAATCTCATACGTGAGTCTGTAGGTTTTATCTGTCCCAAGCGTAATATCATCCAAGATACGAAGTTCTTCGACACCTTCTCCATCTGGATCTTGAGCCCTTGCTTCTACTATATCATTAGCATCTGCAACATTCGTAAAAATTAGCATTACATCAGTAATAATCTCTGGTAAATTTTCTGGTTCCGGCTCTTCATCATCACATCCTGTGAACAAAACAGCTACGACTAGTAAAGTGTAAAGACTGTACTTTTTTAAGAAATCCATTGTTGTCATTTTAATTAGATTTAGAATTAAACAAGTAATTAATTGTAAAAAGAAAGTTTATTCCGGGCTCATCAGCGAAATACCTCATTTCATTGAGGTAGTTTCGATAACGAGCATTGAATACATTTTGAATAGAGAGACCTAGCTCGATTTTTTCTGACTTAACATTCCAAGCAATATCTAATAGGAAATATCCATCTGGAGCATCTTTGAAATCAAAGATTTCTGACTCTGGTGTAATAGTCACCAAACCATCAATCAATGCTTCTGGTCCCACTGTTCTTGGTGCCTGAAATTGTCTAAAAGTATAAGTTGGATTTAACGAAAGCTGGGAAGAAATCCCCTCCCAAAATGATGGTAGCTGCCAATCTAGTTGATAATTTACATTAATTGGCGGTTGGTTAATAAGCGGTTCATTTTTCTTTAGATTTCTTGACCATAAATAGCTTATACCCAAGTTTCCCTCTAGCGTACTTGACCATTTTTTTTGCCAAGTTATCTCTCCTCCTACAAACATAGCATCTGCTTGGTCATATATAAATACGGGCATAGGCCCCCTGATTGTCCCAATCACTGCCAGAGGCCGGTTGAAAATAAAGTTTTGGATATAGTTGGTATAGGCAGTTACCGTAAAGGTATTTGTTAACTTTCTCAGCTGCCATTCATTAATCCATTTGTAACCTTTTTCTGGAGTAATACTACTCTCACCTAAAGGAGTCACTCTATCTGTACGGAATCTACCATTTTCATTTTCATCCGTGTAATAGCGAAGTAATCCAAAAGAGGTTTTGAAACCATGTTGTCCAAAACTGAATAATTCCGACATGTTTGGCGTTCGCCAAGCCGTTGCCAGATTTGATCTGAATGTATTACCTTCTGCAAGATTCAGGATATATCCGAGTGAAGCCGTTAAGTTGGTAAAGCTATATTCATCTTTATACAAATCCTGATTAGGTTCTCTTCCTCGAACATTATTGTATTCATAATCCAAGCGAATACCTAATTCAAAAGTACTTTCGTCACTCCTTAAACTTTCGATAATAAAACCACTAAAACGAAAAGTATTATAGTTAGGAATAAAAGGAGAAGTTAAGGTTCCTGGATTATTATCATTGTTCTGATTAAATATTTGTAAACCTATCAAACCATCTAATTGAAACCAATGAGGATGTTCCCAATCCACTTGCAAATCATTTGTAATAAGATCAAGATCTATAATAGGTAAATCTGCATTTCTCCTTACATCGAACTCATCCCTTTGATTAAGTTGACTCCCAAACTTGAATACCAACTTTGCATCATCAGCATATCGCCAACTTGACTCTATCTTAGCTAGGTGGTGTTGAACAAGCTGGTTAGGTTGATTGATATCGTAAGAAAAATCTCTTATTATATTAGGCTCATCCGAGTTGAAAGCCCTAACAATAGCAGTACCACTTTCCGCAACAGAGGATCTTAAAATTCCTAAATTTTGACCTAAGTAACTATAATAAAATTTAAAGTCAAAGTCATTCACCTGATAGCGCAAACCTCCATTTATAGATTTTTCTTCTTTGCCCGTATTGGTCAATGAATAGTCTGGAGCACTTCTATCACCAATTCTAGTATAGTTGGCTCCCAGATGGTAACTCCATTTTTCTAAACCCTCACTAATTTCAGCATTAGCAAAATATCCTCTTCCATTCGTTTGGTAGCCTGTACCTATCCTTGTTTTAAAAGATCTTTTGAAATAAAGTGGATCAGACTCCACAACAATAGCTCCCCCTAGTGCTTCAGGGCCATATCGAACACCAGCAGCCCCCTTCAATACCGTTACTTTATTAGCAGTTGCAATATCAATTTCAGGAGCATGATCAGATCCCCAGTTTTGAAACCCATGTTTAAGCCCGTTATTCAGGATAAGTATTCGATTGCCATACAGTCCATGAATCACAGGTAACTGAACATTACTTCCAACTGAAGTAAAGGTTACCCCATCTATTTCTGATAGTGCTGAGGCAAGACTTTGCGTTGTGTTAGCAGATAAGTCCGATTTGCTTATAATCTGCTGTGCAATAGATACAGTACCTTCCTCTCTACTCCTTTCAGCTGTAACCGTAACTGCATCTAAGGCACTCACTTCTTTTTTTAAGTAGATATAAGGCTTATCTTCACTTTCGTGAAAATGTTGGCAGGTCGTATCACAGTATCCTAAGCAGGTAATGAGAAGTGCATTGGATTCATCGCATAAATCCTTTATATGAAATTTCCCATCAATATCTGTGAGTTCAAAACGCTGTGTGCCTTTAAGGATGACTTGTACATAAGGTATAGCTTCTTTTGTATCGGCGTCTAAAATGATTCCTTTTAATTCATAATTGCAAGGGTCTACATTTTGAGCGTGTGTTTGGATTCTTACTACAAGAATGAAAGAAAGTAATAAAAAATGCTTTATGTAAGCAGTATTCGTACGAGGGAGTAATCTCACTAACTCGTCTAGAATCATTATTTTTAGTTTTTGTCTCGTTCAGCCTGATTCGCTGACCACCTATCTATCAACTCAAATTTTTAAAATTCTTTTATCTCTTCAATTATTACTATTAGATACGAGGAGTAGGGCACAGCCACGCTTACTTAGTAAGCTAGACTAAATAAACCAACTCCATTCTGTCTGATGATTTCAGTAGACCATATAGAAATTGCTTGCTATATAGTATTGCCTTGTGCTATTTCTTTCGCACTTCTTTCCAAAAAGTAAATGACGTTATTCAGATGTTGCTCACCATATAAACTTTCAAATGCCTTTGTCTCAGGGTGATTTTTAGCTTTGTAAACTTTCAAACGACTTGCAACGAACGATGGTGTTAGCTTAATCTTGCAATCATTCACAATACAATTTTTCCATTCTTCAAAAGTTGCTGGTATCATTGGCAAAGATTTAGAGAGTAATCTGAAAGTATTGTTTTTTGCTATTGCCAGCAGATCGTTTGGTAAGAAATTTACCAATTATATTAAAAACAATAATTAAAAGTTCTTTTCCAAAGTATTTAACACTCTGAACTTTGAATTTCAGTAACTCTTTGTAAATTATGCAATAAAGTCACAAATATAGTGAATACATTTGTTATTGCAACTAAGGTGCATTAAATTTGGACTATGGGAGTTAAAAGAAAGACAAAATCAGTAAAAAAATTACTCAAGATATTTGGTCAAACCAATTCTGCTATTTCTGCAGTGAAACTAGCAGAAGACCTCCATCAAGAAATGAATAAAACGACCGTATATCGAATTCTAGAACGATTGGAAGACGAAGGTACACTTCATTCTTTCATAGGTAAAGACGGACTCAAGTGGTATGCAAATAATGAAAAAGACTCGGCTCCATATCACTCGTTTGCACATCCTCATTTTCAATGTAAAAGTTGTGGTAAAACGGAGTGCTTGACGATGGACATTGATATCCCCCCTGTTCCTAAATACAAAATAGATAGTATAAAACTCTTATTTATTGGAGAGTGCGACGATTGTGCGTCTTAGGTCCTTTTTACTAAGGTTTATATAAAATTTAGCCCAAGCATTATTCCTATACTTGGGCTTTGATATTTTTTACGAGATGTACTAGACAGGCCATTCATCTTGATAACCTACCCTCCATTTTCCATCGGCCACTTCTTCATCAGTCAATAGACAAGCATTCAATCCATCTTTAATACGCTCTTCATCCATCTCTTGCCCGATGATAACCAATTCATTTTTCCGATCACCAAAAAGTGGGTGCCAGCTTGCTTCAATAAGCTTTTGATTATTAACAAAATCATAATACCGAATACGATCATCATAAGGCATACTACTCCACCAAACACCTGCATGATCCGCACGCAAAGAGCCACCTGCTTGACTCCACGCCACTGCCTGATTAGGGCGAGAGGCTAGCCAAAATAATCCTTTGCTTCGAATAATAGTACTTGGGAAATCATTATTAATATACGCCCAAAAACGGTAAGGATCAAAAGGCTTCTTACTAGTGTAAACAAAAGAACTAATACCATATTCTTCTGTTTCTGGCGTATGCTCATTTTCTAATTCTTCCTTCCATGCCGTACTTCCTTCCGCTTCTGCTAAGTTATACAAGCCGGTATTTAAAATTTTCTTAGGATCGATTTTAGAAAAGCTAGATGTAATAATCTTCGCAGATGGATTCAATCTGCTAATTGCAGCCTTTAACACACCCACTGTTTCCTCCGTCACTAAATCTGTTTTATTTAAAATGATCACATTCGCAAACTCTACCTGATCGGTTAATAAATTTACGATCGTACGGTAATCTCCTTCTATATCCGTCAAATTCCGATCTACGAGTTTTTCAGCACTTCCAAAGTCATTAAAAAAGTTGAAACAGTCTACCACTGTCACCATCGTATCGATATAACTCCATTGAGTTAGATCAATGCCGTTCGCTTCATCAACAAAACTAAAAGTCTGTGCAACTGGAACAGGCTCACTAATGCCTGTACTTTCGATTAATAAATAATCAAAACGGTCTTCTTTAGCCAAGCGTTCTACCTCGATCATTAAATCTTCACGAAGCGTGCAGCAGATACATCCATTACTCATTTCTACCAATTTTTCTTCGGTACGAGAAAGGGTATTTTCATTTTTGACTAATTCTGCATCGACATTCACTTCGCTCATATCATTGACAATGACAGCAACTTTTAAACCTTCTTTATTATGTAGAATATGATTGAGTAAGGTGGTTTTACCTGCTCCAAGAAAACCACTCAACACGGTAACCGGTAATTTTTTTTCTAACACCATTTTGTATAATTTAGTCTAGCTTATAAAAATATTAAAACTGTTCTCCAAAAGACACCTTAAGTACATGTATCAACACAAAAAGAATAAAACCCTATATCCCCACAAAACGCTTACTGAAGATAAAAGTTGATATACTCAGCTTGCTTAGAAACTTCAAGGCTTTTGCTTATCATAATTATCATACAGATAGCACATGAATATGGATTTAATGCCAAGTATCCCCCCTAAGATGCACCCATTTTTCGCCCGACCTAATAGCTTATATGATAAAAGGTATTCCTAGGGGAGAAAACGACTCTCGCTGTTTTGTAAAGACAACAAAACATTGAAATACAAAAAATGATCAGTAAATTAATTCTCATAGCTTGCCAATGCTTTCCTGTACTGCAAAAACTTGGCTTTATCTACTTCAATATCATTCCAAATATCTAGTACCATTGTACGAATTTGCTTATCCACTAAGCTTTGAACTTCATTTCTATATTCTTGGTAGTCATTGTAATGTGTCTGTGCTATACTATTCAATTGATTGTGGAAATACGAAATAGGGTTATACCAATAACTATTACTGACTAGCTTATTTTTCTCTTGATTTTTTGCCTCTATAGCAACAACACTCCTCTTCATTAATTCATTTGCTAAAGCAGATACAGAACGATTCATGGCAATATTCTTTTTTGCCTCATCATTGGAAACAACACTACTCACAATTTCAGGAAATAACACAATTAATTGGTCCTGAATAAGGCTATCTTCTTGATCGTATATTTTTTGTCTTTCATCCCTAGTTGAATCAATAAGATCCGTCATCAAATTTGCTGGATGTTTAATACTTATCCATTGATATACCATAGCAGGAATAATAAAAGCTAATATCACCCAAGCACTCATCATCATTAATGTGTTGCCTATAATACTTTTCCCTCGCTGAAGAATGAAGAAATAAATGACTGACCAAAAAAGAAAATACAGGACTACATAAAATATCATTATCCCCAAGTCTTGGCTAGCATTTGCAAATACAGCAGTGAGCGATGCTCCATAGAGCATTAATAAGACGTTTACGCTAAGTAATAACACAAGGTAGAAGGCTATTCTAGATAATAACCAATGATTCTTTGAGCCAACCTGTACCTCTATTAAAGGTAAAAAACCATACTCAGTTTCTGCTCCTTTGAGATTATACAACAAAATGAGCAGTAATAAAGGTAATAGGAAGAGTACAACAAAGATGAAGTCTAATGTACCAGACTGTAAACGTTCAGGGTTGGCTATTTCTTCTGCCATATCCGCATCATAAGGACTACTTCTGAACGTTACCCGCTTGTAAAAGCCATACTGCTCAGCCTGTCCAATACTGTACACCATAATAGGTGATGGTTCCTTAAAATGATAAATAGGCGTATACCGTATTGCCCAAAAAGGATTGGAAACATCTATCCAAGGCCGACCCTCTGGTCCTTTTTTACCTTCCTCATAATAAGTCAATGTCTTTTGACTTTCTTCTACTTCTTTCGCCTTAACTTCTACAATTTCATCCTTTTGTTTGTGGTATAAATTGGCTCCATTATGTAAACCATAAATCGCTGCAAGAACAAAAAGTAACAAAGCAACTACTTTGAATGGATTACGCACAAAATGCTTCCATTCGTATAGAAATATATCTAAGCTACTCATACTATTTGTAATTTTCTAGCTCCAAGCATTAACAGTAAACAGACCATCATAAGCCACAAAAAAAGCACTATTACATCCGTGCGATAATTTGAAAATACGGAAAAAAGTGCTAGCTGTTTATATTTAAAATCAGGCACGGATTTAAAAAATGCATTATCTGCTGTCCATCCCCAATCCCCTGTTTTAGAGCCTCCAAAAGCATGCTTATCATTCAAGGTTTTAATGAATGATCTTCTGTAAGTTTCTACTTGAACTAAAAACTCCTGATGATGAAGATTATCACTTCCCATAAATCCTTTACTTGCATTCTGTAAAGAAATGAAAGGATTTATAAGGCCACCAAGCTGATAGCTCTGCTTTTGTTGACCTAACACCGTATGAAGATGACCGAAATGTTTATCCCAAACTTTGTTTCCGTATTCTTCATCGGCTTGCATCAATATCCCATCAAAATTGATGGGTAGTTGGGATAGGCTATCTACCCCATATTCTTTTAAGGTTTGTTCTTCTAAAGTTTTTCTTCGCTCATCTGCTGGATTATGACCATCCAATCCTTGAGAACGATCCTCTTTCATCGCTGCTTTAAATTCATTTCTACTCGGTAATTGATGCCACTTCTCTACGGCAGTCATCAAAATACTTGGTAAAAATATGGTCCAAATTATCCAGATGCCTAACATAGAGGTAAGAGCAACGGTCGGATTTTGCCAACGCGCAGAAAAGAAAACAGTCAGACCGCTTATGATAAAATAATAAGTAGCATAGGAAATAAAAAACAAAGATGTTCTTGTGATTACTTCTGTACTTATACTTTGAAAATTAACCATACTATATATCCCTATTACGAATACTAAAAGTAAAATACCATATAAGCATACAGAGATGGTCTTGGCTAATACTAAATGTAAAGGCTTTGCTCCTTGCAAAACGAGCACTTTTAAGCGTCCACTTTCTTTTTCACTACTGATCGAATGGAATGCCAAAAAAATCAGTAAAAGAGGAACCAAATACTGTAGAATTAATGAACTCTTTAGCTTTCCAAATTTGGAAACAGTTTGCATTTGAGATGCCTCCGAATGAGCAATTTCATTTTGGACATGCCCCTCAACCTTCAATACATTACCCGTTACACTATGAATACCTTCATCTAGATTATTTAAAAGACTTGACGGTTTAAACACATAAGTTCCATAATGTGCTGCCCCATGTGGGTTCATAGCATCGATACTTTCCCACTGTTGCCGCAAATGTTCTTTGGCGTCTTGATAAATTTGTGTTTGATGCTTTATTTGTTGGTTCCCTAAAAAAACACTTAATATCAGCAACACAAAGAAACCTGCAGAAAGACCTAGGAGTACTCTAGTACGAATCAGAAACTGCCATTCATTTTTAATAATCGACCAGATCATTTTACCTAGTTTTTCATATATTCTAAATAAAGCTGTTCTAGTTCATTAGCACTTACATCCTTACTATGAAGCTCTTTGACTAAAGAACCATTTTTAAGAATGCCAATACGATGACAGACCTCCCGTACACGAAAAATATCATGAGAAGCCATTAGAATAGTTGCACCAGCTGAAGCTAGTTTTTTCAGTAAGGCTGAAAGCTCATTACTGGCTAAAGGATCCAGACCACTTGCTGGCTCATCTAATAAATAAACTTTTGCTTTTTTAGCGTAAGCGATCGCTATTCCAACCTTCTGTCGCATCCCCTTAGAGTACGCTTCTACTCTTTCTTGATGTGCTCGCTCTTCCAAACCACATGTAAGCAAAATCTCCTGCAAGTCTGATTTGTTGTATTTCAAAGCTGCCAATCGGCAGAAATAATCCAAGTTCTCTATTCCTGATAAGTAAGGATATAAATTGACGTTTTCAGGAATATATCCAATAAGCTTTCTCACTTTATCGGCTTCTCTTGATGTATCCATGTCATTTATACGCACTACTCCTGAATCAGGGTGTAAAAACCCTAAAAGCATATTGATCGTTGTAGACTTACCTGCACCATTTGCACCAAGCAAGCCTAATATTTCACCCTTTTGTACTTCTAGACTAAGCTTATCAACTGCTGTTGTTTCCTTAAAGGATTTACTAGCTTGTTGTATTGAAATCATTAATTGAGTTAATTTAATGCAACAACGTTGCAATATACTAAAAACTCAACTCATTGCAACATCGTTGCATGATAAAACATCCAAAATCTTATCCTTTAATGGCCTGTATACCCATAATGAATTTTTAATACCGCTCGTCCTTTACGTAGGGTAGGCGTTCCATTTTTATTACTTCTAGGCTTTTAAAGCCAAAATCATCTACTACTTTCCCTTCTATTTTATAAATACCTTTGCCCTTGAACGGGAATCGTTTCAAAAAATTTGGAAAATGTGTCGTATCAAAAAAATGACCTTTCCGATCAATCCAAGTACCAAAAGCCATCACTTTTTGATGACTCGTTCGGATATCTTTTTTACAGACGTAATAGCCTAATATTTTTATAACCTGCCCAGTATTAGCTTTAAATAGGGAGGTATCGATACAATCGATACAATCCGCTTTCTGTAACAAATCAAAGGGAGTACAAAGGGGAAAGCCTAATAATTCAATTTCGTCGAATGCTTGTTCATATTGACCTTCCTTTAAGTTCGGAAGTCGATAGACTTCGGTCTGTTCCTCGAATAAGGATAAGGAAGACTCAAATTTCTGATGAGGATTAAACACAGCATTTTTTTCCCACATCAATTCATATTTGTTCTTTCCGCTAAAGCGGAATGCGCCAATTCGAATTAAAATTTCTAACTGTTCCGCAGAAATAGCTACTCTATTCACAAAATCTGCCAAGTTGCGGAATACTCCTCCTATAGTTCTTTGATGGACGATTCGAAGCGCAACTTGTTTTTCCATTTGATGTAAATGAATCAACCCTATATAGATATCTTTTCCCTCAATCGTGGTCAAAAAAGTACTCTTATTTACACAAGGTGCATGAATATTACCGCCGCTCATCCGTGCCTCATGGAAATAATGCTCTGTCCGATAAAATCCCCCAAAGTTATTAATTACAGCCACCATAAACTCTAGAGGGAAATAAGCCTTCAGATACAAACTTTGAAAGCTCTCCACTGCAAAGCTGGCCGAATGCGCTTTACAAAAAGAATAACCAGAAAAGCTTTCTATTTGTCGCCAAACCTCTTCTGCTAGTGCTTTTGTATGGCCTCTTTCTTGGCAGTTATCGTAGTATTTTTGGCGTAAGCGCTCCAATGTATCGCCTTTATATTTTTTGCCCGTCATAATTCGTCGAAGCACATCACTTTCATCCAAGTCCAAGCCCGCAAAATGATGTACAATTTTCATCACATCTTCTTGGTATACCATAATACCAAAAGTCTCTCCCAAATGTTCTTCAAATACTTTATGCAAGTACTTAAAAGTATGCGGTTGATGGAAACGCTGAATATAAGTACGCATCATGCCCGACTTGGCAACCCCTGGTCGAATAATCGAACTGGCGGCTACCAAATGCACATAATTATCGCAATGCAATTTTTGTAACAAACTTCTCATGGCAGGTGATTCGATATAAAAGCACCCCATACACTCACCAGAACGAAGCTGTGCAACAACTTTTTCATCCTGCTTAATCATGGCCACTGCATGAATATCAACGGCACGCCCCTGATTCTTTTTTATGAGTGCTACCGCATCCTTAATATGCCCTAATCCTCGCTGACTAAGCACATCATATTTGTGAAACCCCCAATCTTCGGCATGATGCATATCAAAGTGCGAAATAGGAAACCCCTTTGGCATCATTTGTAAAGGAGTATAATAATTAATCGGCCGCTCGCTAATCAAAATCCCTCCTGCATGTATGGATAAATGATTTGGAAAGTTCTCCATCATCGGGCCGTAACGAAAAATTTCCTTTGATAAAGGATGTAAATCATTACTCCTCGGATCAGTTACTATTCGATCTATTTCGCCTTTCGGCAAACCAAACACTTTGCCTAGTTCTCGAATAATAGCACGTCCTTTAAATCGGGAATAAGTAGCCAACAATGCCACATAATCTTTACCATATCGTTTGAAAATATAGTCAATCACATCATCTCGCTCATCCCAAGAAAAATCAATATCAAAGTCAGGTGGAGAAGTTCGATAAGGATTAATAAATCGTTCAAAGTATAAATCCAATTCCAAGGGATCTACATTTGTGATACTCAAGCAATACGCTACAATAGAGTTGGCACCACTTCCTCGTCCTACATGATGATAGCCCATGGATTCTGCATAGCGTATGATATCCCAAGTGATCAAGAAATAAGCACAAAAGTTTTGATTTTGGATAACTTTCAACTCTTTTTTCACCCTTTCTAATGCTGGGCGATGATAATCGCCATATCTTTTTTTGCAGCCATGAATAGCTAGCTTCCGCAAAAGCACAAAATCACTTTCTTTAGCACCTGTGAAGGTTTGTCGATTATGATTTAGATGGTGCTCCAATCTTACATCGCACTGATCAACTAAGCTTTCCACATTATCAGTCAAAGATGGATACTGTTCATAAAAGGTTTTTAAGGTCTCAGGAGGAACTAATCGTTCTGTCTTTTTGGCCATTTTCTTTTTATCCAAGCGAGTGAGTACTACGTTTTGGTCAATTGCGCTCAACAAGCGATGTAATTCATAATCTTGATCATCCACGAAAGTAACTGGAGCAAAAGCGATCAATTTTTTAGGATAATGCAATAAATCTTTATCAAATAATAAATTGACATGCTCTGGCCGAATGCCTAAAAATTCATGTGCTCTAAAATCTTGAATAGGTTTTAGTAAGCGTGGGTAAATGATAAAAGCATGCTTCATGTCAGGTGCAAATTCTGGCAGAGGTGCCCCATTCAGTGAAGCTGTTGTCAATAATTCATTCAGTTCTCGAAATCCTTCTTCATTTTTAGCGATACCCACATACAATCGCCGCCCATTTTGACGAAAGTCAATTCCGATTAATGGTTTGATACCTGCCTGTCGGCAAAGCTGCACAAATTCGAATACGGCACTTGTATTATTAATATCTGTCAATGCTAAGTGCTTTACTCCCCACTTTTGAGCAATCCCAACTAGACGTTCAGGAGAGAGCGTACCATAGCGCAAACTATAATATGTATGGCAATTCAAATACATACATATACTTACTTTAGTGCCACTGCTCTCATGATTTTTTGGCTACCAAATCGTTTTTTGATTTGATCCATTGCTTTAAGCAAGCGCTCATCTTCAGCCTGCTCAAATAAAGCCATCTGAGGCCGTCCGCGCACCAAGCCACTGAACCGCACCCCTAGCAAACGAATCAATTGTCTTCTTTCAAACAGCTGATCAAATAACTCATACACCTGCTGTATCAAGGTTTTATCATTAGCTGTATATGGTATTTTCCGTTGTTTGGTGTAGGTGTTAAAATCCGTATAACGAATCTTGATCGCTACATTTGACGTCAGTCGCTGATCTTGACGTAGTTCATAAGCCAGCTTGCTAACCATCCGATGCAGTACAGATTTTAGTTGTCGTACATCTATAGTATCCAATTGAAAGGTACGCTCTGTAGAAATAGATTTCTGCTCCTGATAAGGTACAACAGGCGAATCATCCATTGCATTGGCCTTTCGCCAAAGACTTACCCCATGCTGCCCAAACTCTCTCTGCAATAATTTAGGCGGTATCTCACTCAGCGTCTGAATCGTTCGGATTCCCATAAATCGCAACTTCTTACAAGTGACTTTTCCTGCAGAAGGAATTTTCTGGACGCTTAATGGTGCAATAAATGCTTTTTCAATACCTGCAGCAACTACTTGTTCTCCATTTGGCTTTGCCTCTCCTGTTCCAATTTTAGAGATTAATTTATTGATGGATAGTCCCATTGAAATGGGTAAGCCCACTTCTTTCATTACTTTTTGTCGTAGTTCTTTCGACCACTGCCAGCAACCTACATAACGATCCATCCCACTTAAATCAATATAAAACTCATCGATAGAAGATTTTTCAAAAATGGGGCTCTCAGTTCGTATAACTTCCGTAACGAGCTTAGAATACTGCGAATAAGCATCCATATCCCCCTTCAATACAATAGCATCTGGACAAAGGCGGAGTGCCATTTTCATAGGCATAGCTGCATGAATACCAAACCGCCGCGCTTCGTAACTGCATGAAGCTACTACACCGCGACCAGTACTGCCTCCAATAATGATCGGTTTCCCTTTCAGAGCACTATTCCGCAAACACTCTACTGACACAAAAAATGCATCTAGATCGAGATGTAAGATGGCTCTATCAAACATCGCCTGACTCATGTGTATTCCATTTTACAATGGTAGCATACCTCCTAGTAATAGCAAAATGAATGCTTGCCAAAGATTTGTTCATAATTCTTACCGATATGCCAATGACCGATGGATATGTATACGTCAATTATAGGTAATGAACTTATCTTTTGGCCATTTTGACTCAAAGAATAAATTACACAACAAATGCAAAGAAAAGCAGATTGTTAGCAATAACAAAAGTCATTCTACTGAATACTAGGATGCAGTCTCCCTTGGCATAAAGCTTGAGCTACATGACCTCATGCCATAATAGTATGTTTTGATCTCTTTATTAAAATAGATTCTTACTAGAACCTATCCCTTACGAAAGGCAAGATAGCAATAATTTGTTTTATTTAAAACTATTTGTTTTAAATATTAAACTTTTTTTTAAAGCTACCCTTGAATAACATATTGAATTTTTTGAAAAATGCGGAAGTAATTTTCATCCCACTTTTCACCTAAGCGAACGATAATTAATTTTTGATCAGGATCAATATACATGTGCTGTCCTAGGATACCTAGGGCATAATAGTTATTGGTACCATAATAGATACGCCAATCTTCTGCTCCTTTTTTATACACGATGTGCGTAAGATATTCCTTTTCTTTTGCTGCTGCTTCAGCGCTTAGCGAATCTGGGTAGGTCAATACTTTTCCATCTTCTCTACTAACACCATGTACTCCATACCACTGATTTTGATATCCTTCATTTTCTAAATTAGGGGTGGTAGATGCTATAATCCACTCTTTAGATATGATTTGTTGGCCATTCCAATTGCCCATATTCAAATATAAACGTGCAATTTTTGCTAAATCAATAGCTGTGGTATTCAGACAGCAATAGGCCTTAGTTGAGCGATGTTTATTATCGTCTACACTCCAGCTTGCAGAATTTTCCATGCCCATTGGTTTCCAAACCTTTTCTTCTAAATAAACCCCCAGTTCTTTTCCTGTAGATTTTTCTACGGCTATACCTAAAAGGGATGTACAAACACTCTGATACCTGTGAACTGTACCTGGCTCATACAAAAACGTCATTTTTTCAATTTGCCCCAATTGATCTTTACCATAATACAATTTGGCCATGTGCTTAAACGGATTGGTGTAAGACTCATTGTAGTCTATCCCTGAACGCATATCCAACAAGTGTTGAATCGTCAACCGCTGAAAACGGGAATCTCCTTTCTTCAATGCTGGCACATAATCAGTAATGGGATCATCTACACTTTTAATATAGCCTTCATCTACTGCAATCCCCACCAGCAAAGACGTAATAGATTTTGAAACGGAAAATATATTGGATATCTGTGTTCGATCATAATCTTCGTAATAATTTTCAAATAGAATACTATCATTCTTAATCACTACAAAACCTACCGTTCTGGTCTCCTCATCCAGATACTTATCTAAATTCCAACGATTATCTTCATTGCTGATAGTAATCTCTCTTACTTTCATTGCCATGGGTGTATCAGTAGCATCTTCAAAGAAAAAAGGCGTTCCACTGGTATTGACCTCTGTATAAGGAAAAATTTCATGGTCTGTTATATTGGCATAGTTAAACCATACAAAACGACCTAGATGACAAGAAGAAAAAGTAAAAGCAATGAATACAACGAAAAAGTATAAATGGCTTTTCATAAGCTAGTTATTGTTTAAGAGACTATTCCTGTATTAGTCCAACAGAAAAGCCCTCCATGCTAAAAACATAAAGGGCTTCCCAATATTATATAAAATTTCTAATTTCTTACAAAACGTTTGCTTACTACTTGCTTGCTTGCTTTATCTAGCAACTGTACAAAGTAAATGCCTTTCGGCAAATCAACCACTCTTACCACTTGGTTCATATCTGTTACCCCATCTATTTGTACTTGATCTAACTGTTGTCCGAGTGTATTCACAATGCTCAGTTGAACATCCTTCGCATTGGCGAAGGCCAATTGAACTTGCAGCTGATCACCTGAAACAGGATTTGGATAAAGATTGAATAATTGCAAATCAGGCATATTTACATTCGATGTTGGCCCGGTCATTACCGTTACACAATCAAATTGCTCACAATCGTTAACATCTGTAATCGTTACACAATACTCCCCATCTGACAAGCCCTCCAAATCTTGTGTTGTTGCACCGATATTCCAGAAATAGGTATAAGGGCCATTACCTCCTTCTACCTCCAAGTCGATTGTGCCATCTGCGGCTCCTTCTACCGTTTCATTCGTTACGACAAAAGTAGTCTCTAAGGTATCTGCACCAATAATATAGGGACCATATACCACCATATTTCCAAAGCCATCCGTCACTGTACAAGTATATTCACCTGCTGGCAAATCGAAGATCAAACTCGTTACATCTCCATTTGACCACTCATATTGATAAGGCTCATCGCCCCCTGTCACAAACAATTCAATACGGCCATCGCCATCACTATTACAATTGATATTTAGTACTTCTACTGTTGCCATTAACGCATTTGGTCCATCCACTACCTCAAAGTTATCTACAAAGAAATCAACATCTTCTATATCATCAATGGAGCCTTCTGTTCCCCAGAATGCAAATTGTAGCTCTTGGCCAAAGTACTCTTCTAAGTCAATCACATAATGCTGTCCGCCTTCTTGAATCAGGGAGTCGCTAGTCCAAATTTCTAATGTAGCCCAAGATGCCCCATTATCTTCACTAATTAGAAAGCGCACCTCATCATCTGAACCCATAGTTGCTGGTATTTGAGAAGCGAATTGAGTGATAGCAACATCAAACTCTACCTGATATGGCCCCCCATTAGTAGCGTCAATAATCGGAGAAACCAACCAATCACTTTTACCTAATGTAAACAGATTAATCTTCTGAGCCCCTTCAAAGCCAATATTAGCAAAGCCATCTGAGAACCAAGAGCTAAAGCCAAAATTCTGAGGTCCCTCTGTCCAATCCCCATTATCTGCTTGTTCCCAACATTCTGGCTCAATAAGCGTAAAGTCCTGTAGATATGGAGGAGTAAATGCAATGCAGCCTGTCGTAAAACTTAATGGTCCAATCCAAATTGCTACATCTGGTTCATCATCCGAACAATCGGCACGAACGTATACATCATAAGTTGTTATTGGATCTAAGTCTGATAAGAATACTGGATTACCTACATTATCATAACCAGGTGTTGGTTCGCCTGTAGGCACAAAACCCGCTTGCCCAAATTCAACATCCCATACATTCGCATCACCATTTTCATTCCAGAAAATGATAGCACTTCCCCCTGTAACACCTACGACACTCAAATTTGAAATTTCAGGACAACTGGGAGGTATACGAACAAAGAAGTTATCTACAAAAAAGTCAACATCTTCAAAATCGTCTACAGTACCCTCTGTCCCCCAGAATGCGAATTGTACCACCTGCCCAGCATAATCGTCTAAGCTATAGATAAAGTGTTCGCCACCCTGCGCTATTGAACTTGTATTATCCCAGATATCTAGGGATTCCCAAGTGGTTCCATTATCTGTACTGATCAAGAAACGCACCGCATCATCTGATCCCATTGTACCTGGGAGTTGAGAAGCAAATAGAGTAATAGCAACATCAAATTCCACTTGGTAAGGACCTCCAGTCGTTAGGTCAATGAGCGGAGAAATCAACCAGTCGTTTTTACCTAAAGTAAATAAGTTAATTTTTTGTGACCCTTCAAAGCCATCATTTCCAAAGCCATCCGAGAACCAAGAGCTAAAGCCAAAGTTCTGAGGGCCTTCTGTCCAATCTCCATTATCTGCTTTTTCCCAACATTCTGGCTCAAATAATGTAAAGTCTTGGACATAAGGAGGGATAAAGGTAGCACAAGCTGTTGTAAAGCTTAACGGTCCAATCCATAAGGAGGTATCATCATCACATTGAGCTCTGACATAAACATCGTAAGCCGTCACAGGCGACAAAGCTGTCAGATTAGCAGGATTAGTTATATTGTCATAGCCTGCGCTTGGTAGGCCTGTTGGCGCAAAGCCAGCTAGTCCATATTCGATATCCCATACGGTCGCATCACCATTTTCTGTCCAACTTACCGTTGCAGATTCTCCTGTAATACTTCCAACTGCCACTCCAGATACCTCAATACAGGTTGGTGGTTCACGTACGTAAAAATTATCTACAAATACATCTGAAAAAATAGATTCATCGATAAATCCTGTGGTCACATAAAAAGCAAACTGAACCATCTGCCCTTGGTAAGCTGCTAAATCATGAACAATTTTCTCTCCGGTAGGATCCACATTATCTGCTGAACCCCACATTTGAATTTCTGTCCAAGTGATTCCATTATCCGTACTAATCAAAAAATGAACTTCATCATCCGTATCCAGATTTGTTGCTGCTTGAATACCATTTGCTGTAATAGCAAAATCAAATTCTACTTGATGCGGTCCTCCTACACTCAAGTCAAACATTGGCGATACTAACCAATTATTTAGACCTGAAAAGAATAAGCTCACCCGTTGGGCACCTTCGAATGTACCGTTATTCGCAAAGCCCCAAGGGAACCAGCTACTAAAGCCAGGTGCTAAAGGACCGGTGGTCAATGTTCCATCACCGTATTCTGTCCAACAATCTGCTGGATCAATCGCAAAGGTTTCCAAATAAGGTGGTTCAAAAGACGTACATAATGTAGTGAATGACAGTGGTCCTGTCCATGAAGAGACACCTTCATTATCCATATCACAATCTGCACGTACATATACTTGATAATCAGTAACAGCTGCAAGTCCCGTTAATGTTACTGGATTAGTTATATTATCATAGCCTACACTTGGTATGCCTGTTGGTATAAAACCAGCTATTCCAAATTCAATATCCCAAGCAGTAGCTTCTCCGTTTTCTGTCCATGAAATATCAGCAGTTGTTCCTGTGACAGCTGTTGCAGTTATGGCGCTTACAGGTAAGCATGCTGGCGGAGCAGTGATGTTCACAGTATAGTCTTCTGTTTCACCAAATGTACCTACCGTACACGGATCGATGCTGCTAGACGCAAAATAAGCAGCTTGTACTCTTAAGCGGTACTGACCAATTGGAATAGTAGCCGGAATCACCACTTCGGTAGTAACTTGATCGGTTCCAACAGGCTCATCTGTAAGAATCAATTCACTATCTTCAAACGATTCGCTGTTATCAGCATCAATCCAGATGGATATTTCTTGATTTCCAAAATCTGATCGTAATGTTACGGTATAAGGCACGCCTTGCCCAACTTCTAAGCCTGTAAGATCTGTAAAATCACCATAGCCTGCTACTCCATCATCCATTTCACAAGCTGATGCATTAAAGAACCCTGCTATCCCAAATTCGCGGATACCATCTCCTGCATTACAGTTGGTTGTAGGCATACAATACTGGGCCTGTACAGCGCCTATACTGCCTATAAAAAACAAAAGTAATCCTCCCCATTTTGTAAAGTAGTGCTGCATATTTAGATTTTTTCAGTAAAAAAAGAGCTTGCTTAAGTTATAAATAGTAAGCACAAAAAATTGACATGTCAATTTTTTTAGGTGCTTACGCTCCAAAAATATTTAATATCTCGTTTAAATTATAAGTAATCCATACCTTAGAATATCAGTCTCCTTGCAAAAAGTCTATTCTTCTTCTTTTTGTATGGCATCATATACTGCCTGATGCATACGTGGCCGAAGGTTGTGAATGTATAGTTTTCTGTTATCTCTTGTTGGGAAAACCCTATTCGAAAAGAAGATAAACAAAATACCTGTATCTGGATCAGACCACACCAATGTACCCGTATAGCCACTATGTCCAAAACTACTCGAAGAAGCACTTTTCGCTATGTATGATTTCATATAATCATATGTAATCAATGGTTTATCAAATCCTAACCCCCTCCTATTTCCTTCTTTTTCATAAGATCGACTGGTAAATTCCTTCAGGCTATTGGCTGCTATATATTGCTTACCAGCATACACACCACCATTTTGATACATCTGAAAAAGTTTGGCTAGATCATTAGCTGTACCAAATAAGCCAGCATTAGCAGAGACGCCAGCCATCATGGCTGCACCTTCATCATGTACGGTACCATGCAATTGCTGCATTCTAAAGAAAGTATCTCTCTCAGTAGGTACAATTCGATTTAAATCGAATCTTTTATAAGGATTATATCCAATCGTATTAGCGCCGAGTGGCTCATAAAAATGCTTACGCAAATAAGCTTCGTAATTTTCGCCTGTCAAATTAGCTACTATTTCAGGTAACAAATAAAACAATAATCCAGAATATACATAACCTTCCTTTTCATTAAGTGGTGATTTGCGAATAGCCTTATAAATTTTCTTTTTATAATCTCGATGTAACCACAAGTCATCTGTAATTCGGATAGTATACTTGGTGGAAGAATCCCTTTTGAAGGTTTTCCTTTTAAACTTATAATCGTTTAGTATTGTATTATTCCATTTATTTTTCCAAGGGTAGTTTGCATTTTTGCGTAGAGTTGAACGCCAATAAGGTATCCATGGCATTAGTCTAGCATTATGCGAAAGCATAGAACGAAAAGTCAAATCCGCCTTATTGCTCTTTTTCATATCTGGCCAATAAGTTGGGAAGCTAGCATTTAAGTCAAACTTGCCCTCTCCATGCAATTTCATGATGGCTGCTAAAGCAGAAGTCACTTTTGTAACGGAAGCAAAATCATACATATCCGTCTCTCTCACTGCTCGTTCTTTTTGATACGTATGATATCCAAAGGTTTCAAAAAAGATAACTTTTCCGTCTTTAGCGACTAACACTTGAGCACCTGGATAGGCACCTTTGTCTATCCCTTCTTGCACGATAGTTCTAAGACTATCATTTAGATATTGTCCATTCATTCCCACGAAAGCGGGAGGTACATAAGATAAGCGCATTCCTCCTTTTGTTTGGACTCCCAAACCTTTGACGTAAACATCAGGATTCATACCCATATCTCTATCCAAACGACCAATACTTCCTAATCCACCAAATATGATTTGTGGAATAATTTCAAAAGCTAGTGTTTGTGGTTTGGGCAAATAAAAAACTGCTTGTGATGCTTTGAATATAGGCTCTTCTATCCAATTATCTGCTTCCCCTACCAAAATACTTATGAGTAGACTTTTGGATGGTATTTGCTCGAGCAGAAGAGTCTGTTTCGTCCTATTTGCTTTATCGATAGCGATAATAAAGCAGTTGTAATTTTTGGCTTCCGCCAGATCGGTTGTTGTTTTTACTACAGTATAGCGATTCAGAGAGGTAGACATATTGCCATCTGCTGCAAATGGATAACAAGCAGCATGAAGACTTTCCAACCTAGACAATGGAATGATATCTTGATCATTTTTTAATAAAACAATGGATTCTCTAGCCTCCTGAAAAGAAGTTAATGTAGTTTGGGCCAATAATTTAAAACCCAAAAAACACCATATGCAAAGGCTAAGCTTTATCTTCATTTTGCATTTGTTTATATTCCGTTAATAAGCAATATTCTTAATGAAAACCAAAATAATAAAATACAATCTATTTGTTGTTACCCTTTGTGTAGTTTGGGCTTGCCAAAGTACACAACCGCTCTCCCAAAAGCAATCTAACAGCTTAGCAGAACTCGTTACCCAATCTCCTGTATTTTCTAAAGGGTTCACTGGTTTTGTGCTGTTTGACCCGATTACACAACAGACGCTATTTCAGCAAAATGCCGCTAAGTACTTTACGCCTGCATCTAATACTA
Source organism: Saprospiraceae bacterium (assembly GCA_022448955.1). Classification (GTDB taxonomy): domain Bacteria; phylum Bacteroidota; class Bacteroidia; order Chitinophagales; family Saprospiraceae; genus JALEHC01. Next base: position 30,719 of record JAKVCU010000026.1, on the reverse strand, counting down.
AGATTTTTACATTATACACCGCTTTACAAATTTTAGATGATGAGCTAGCCATTTGCAATTATGACATTCATGGTGACTCCCTCATTTTCTGGGGGACAGGCAATCCGCTACTACTACATCCAGAACACGATCACTCTGATACTTTAATTCATTTTCTGAAACAGCACAGGGATAAAAAGCTCTTTTTATCCAATCATAATTTTCAGGACGATCGCTTTGGTTCGGGCTGGATGTGGGATGATTATACTGGCGGCTTTCAAGCAGAAAAAGCAGCCATTCCGATTTATGGCAACTTAGCTTGGATCAAAACAGATAGTAATCGAACGATTAGCATCGAACCTCCATATTTTGGAGATCGTTTCCGCTTTTCTGATCAATTAACCAGCAAGCATGCCCGTACTTCTCGTTTGGAAAGAAGTAATGATTTTATCTATAATCAAAAAGCGCATCAAGAAATCGGGTATAGTCGGGTAATTCCATTTATTCACTCTCCCGAAATTGTAGCGCAATGTTTGCGTCCATTAGTAGGTCAAGAAATACACCTTTTAGAAAAGGAGATTCCGCTTGAAAAAAAGATATTTCAACAAAGCATGCCAGATTCAGTCTACCGCCAGCTTATGCTTCCTAGCGATAACTTTATTGCAGAGCAATTATTGTTACTTTGTTCTGATCGTTTATTTGATACCATCAATACATCAAAAATTATAGCTTACGCAAAAGATAGCTTATTGGCAGATGCCCCTGACCAGTTAAGGTGGTACGATGGTTCTGGCATCAGCAGGTATAATTTATTTACCCCAAGGACGATCGTATATGTACTGCAAAAGATGTACCAGCAGTATCCTGAAGAACGTCTTTTTAGCCTTTTTGCACAAGGTGGTGTCTCTGGAACCATTAGAAAATGGTATGCTGCGGAGCAGCCTTACATTTTTGCCAAAACTGGTACCTTGCGCAACCTGCACTGCCTCAGTGGTTATATCAAAACGGATAATGGAAGAACGCTCATCTTTAGCTTTATGCACAATAACTTTAACAGTAGTTCTCAGTCATTAAAAGTTGAAATGCAAAAAATTTTGGAATATATTAAGGCCAATTTTTAAGAAAAAACCACCCGACATGACAGGAAAAGTAACCGCACTTCACAGAAGTGCTACACACACACTTAGCAAATTTGCCGAAAGGCAAATACAATTACTCAAAGGCCTGGGCGTTGAAGGCGATGCACACATGGGCCAAACGGTCAAACATAGATCCAGAGTAGCCAAAGATCCTACCCAGCCTAATTTACGCCAAGTTCATCTCATCGCGGCAGAGTTGCACGAAGAACTGCACCAAAATGGCTTTGAAGTCCGAGCTGGCCAAATGGGCGAAAACATCACTACACATGGTATCGACTTAATCAATTTGCCGAAAGGCACCATACTAAAAATCGGCCAACAGGCACAGGTCGAAATCACAGGCCTTCGCAATCCTTGCGCACAACTAGAAAGTATTCAAACTGGTTTGATGAAAGCAGTATTGGATAAAGATGAAGACGGAAATTTGATCCGTAAATCAGGCATAATGGGCATTGTTTTAGAAGGAGGTCCTGTAAATGTAGATGATGAGATTGACGTGGTTTTTCCTCCACAACCGCATATTAAACTAGAAAGAGTATAAACAGCTTATCCTCGAACTTCTTTTGCCTAATATTTTTTTGTTAATCTTTTAAAAAGAAAAAAATTCAACGTATAATTACGTCATAAAACGAAATTTTAGTTCATTTAGATCTATACAACATGAAACCATTACTAGTCATCACCCTTTGTTTATGTTTTTCGATTTCTTATGCACAAGATTTTCAAAGCCTTATCCAAGAAGGCAATGCCAAATACGATGCCAAGGAATATACTGATGCTGCAAAACTTTATGATCAAGCCTTGGAAATGAAAGAAGGCTCTGCTTCTAACTACTACAATGCTGCATGTTACACTGCCCTTGCGGGAAATGACAAAAAAGCTATGCAATACCTGATCAAATCATCTGAAAAAGGATGGAAAGATGTTTCATGGATGAAAAAAGATAGCGATTTAAAATCCTTGCATGATAAAGAAGGTTGGGAAAAAGCTACTTCCATCGCACAAGCCAATTTGGATGAATATGAAAAGGACCTTGATAAACCACTCATGGCACAATTAGAAGCCATCCATGTAAAAGATCAAACCTTAAGACAATTATACCGAGAAGCGGAAGAAAAATTTGGACGCGAATCAGAAGAAATGAAATATTTCTGGAGCCTAGTCAATGAACAAGATAGCTTAAACGAGCTTGAGGTCATTAAGATTATCGATGAAAGAGGTTGGGTAGGCAAAAGCGTAGTTGGTGGCAAGGCCAATATGACGATTTGGTTAGTCATCCAACATGCACCACTAGAAACACAAGAAAAATACCTTCCAATGCTTCGCGAATCTGTAAAGCAAGGAGAATCAAGCGGTTCTCATCTCGCTTTATTAGAAGACCGTATCCAAATGCGTAATGGCAACCCACAAACTTATGGCTCACAAATTACCATGAATCCAGAAACCGGACAACAAGAAGTTTACGAAATAAAAGATCCAGAATATGTCAACCAAAGAAGAAAAGAAGTAGGCCTTGGCCCTATCCAAGACTATGTAAAGCGTTGGGGCATTGAATGGACGGTGGAACAGAAGGAGAAGTAAACACCATCCCCTTATGCCCGTTGTGCGATCTGCCTTAGGTGGGTCGCATAATGGGTTTGAGTTAAAAAGGCTCAAAACCCAAAATAATATTGAACCTCCCGTTATTCTGTAATGATAATGGGCCCGGCTGATCAAAACCAATGCCATAGTCAAAGCCTAGCGTACCAAAAATAGGTAGATGCACTCGCAAGCCTAATCCTGCAGAGCGCTTCAGATTAAAAGGCTGTAATTTATCCAATGAAGACCAACTATTCCCTGCTTCGGCGAAAGCCAATGCCCAGATAGTCGCATTTGGATTGAAAGATATTGGATAGCGTAACTCAGCGGTATATTTTGCGAAAAGCGGCTGAGCAGTCAATTGTCCATTCGTATAGTTATTTTCCAAATTGTCGATATCATACCCTCTTAGGGATACCAAATCAGTCCCTACATAAATACTCTGTACATTACTATAACCATCCCCCCCTAGCTGAAAACGTTCGAAAGGAGAAGTACCTATTGTGCTGGAATAGTTCCCCACATAACCTAACTTCACGCTCCCCTTGAAAACCAACTTCCCCACTAATCGCTTATACCACTCGCCATCCAACTGCCATTTGTGGTACTCTAGCCATCGGAATTGTTCTTGTGGATTATCTGCATTTTCGTCTACCATACCCAATTTAGAATAAGGCAGGGTCGCTTTAACAGATGCATTAAAACGGAAACCCTGAGTGGGAAATAGGGGATGATCTATTGTACTTAAACTTAGCTTTTGACTAAAAGCCAAATTGTGGTATTGCCCATTTTGAATCTCAGTTCCATTTTCAGTAGTAAAAAATCCATTATTCCAATCATTTAAACGATAGCCTTGATAACTTAGCCCTGTTGTAGAAACCCAAATCTCATCGCCCCATTGAAAACGAGACCCTAGGCTTGCATTCAAGCCTAAAATGGAAAATCGGCCATCTGCTATTTCTTCATTACCCTCATCAAATAGTTGATTATAAAAAGCGCTAAAGCTTAATTGATTGGGTCGCTTGCCACCGAGCCATGGTTCGGTAAAAGACATATTATAAGATTGATAAGCTTGGCCATTGGACTGTATCCGAAAACGAAGTTGTTGTCCATCACCACTTGGGTAAGGATCCCAGGCATCACTATTCAAGAGATTGCGCAAGGAAAAGTTATTAAAACTAATCCCTAGAGTACCTGTAATGCCAATATCGGATCCACCCCAGCCTGCCGATAGCTCAAACTGATCATTTATCTTTTCTTCTAGCACATAAGTGATATCTACAGTGCCTTTTTGTGCATTGACTTGAGTTTGGACATCCATTTTTTCTGGATTAAAGTAGCCAAGGTTTATTAAAGCTCTTTGAGAACGAATAATGGCATCGCGACTAAACTTCTCGCCTGGTTGTGTATGCAATTCTCTTCTAATAACCGCCTCACTAGTTCGCTCATTTCCTTGAATTTTTATACTTCCAATCCTTGCTTGTGGACCTTCTTGGATACGGATTTCAAGATCAATCGTATCTTGTCGAATAGCCTTCTCTAGTACTTGTAATTGAAAGAAGAGATAGCCATTATCCATATACAATGCTGTAACATCCTTTCCATCGGGGCGGAAGCGAAGGCCTTCATCTAATGCTTGTTGATTGAAGATATCGCCCTTTTGCATATCGAGCACTTGGTTGAGCAATTCATTAGGATAGATGGAATTTCCCTTCCATTCGACATGGCCTAGATGATAAGTTGGTCCTTCATTTAGGCTCAATGCTATCATCCAATTGCCATCTGCATTTCGCCATGTTGAATCGGCCGTAAACTGGACATCTAGATGACCTAGAGAATGGTAATAATGCTGAATGGTTAATTTACCTGATTGTAGCAGTTCTTCGTTTAGTAGTGATTTGGCAAACCATTTACTTTTGGTATCGATGCCTAATAATTTCTTTAGCTTCCGGTCTTTCATTTTTGTGTTGCCCTTAAACTGGATGCTTGCCACTTTTACTCGCTTACCTTTTTGGATATTGATCGTGAGGTATAATTTTGTTTTTTGTATGACTTTTTGATCAATATTGATCTGGGCATCAGGGAAGCCTTTTTCTGCGTAGTAGTCGGCTATCTTTTGTTGGACTTGCGCTTGTTCTGCATCAGTAATCATTGTACCTGTGATGAGATAGGGATTTGCGATAGCTTTAATATCAGCTACTTTACTTTTTTTGATACCACGTATTTCATAAGATTTTAGACGAGGTGGTTCTTTTACCGAGATTTCTAAAAAGACGATATGGCCTACCCTATTGGTCTCTTGTATTTGTACATCTGAAAAAAGCTTTTGATTCCATAAAGCTTTGATGGCCTGCTGGATAGCTAAATTTTCTTTATGGAGTATTTGCCCAATTTCTAATCCGCTAACGGCAATAATTCCTAGCTTATCACTAAATGTATTTCCAACAACAGTAATCCCTCCGATTTCTAATCGTTCATCAGTAGTGTTAACATTCTGGGCATTTATTTTTCCGCAAAGGAAGATAGGGAGTAATATAGATAGTAGAGAAATCTTCTTCATTCTTTTTGATTTAAGCATAGCAATACCTTATATCCAAAGGGATGATTAAAAAGGCAGTCGCTTCACAAATGGGTGTTCCACGACTGAATATATACGTAGTTTAGCTTTTAGTAAAACAATTTTTACTTCAAAAGAAGTTGCTTGAAGGAAAAAAGCCATCAGCGTTTTTTCCCAAAGCGTGAAATCAAAAATGATCTTTCATTCACGGCTAGTATGTCCTAAAGACTAAAATGGGAGTTCAAATGGTTGTGCGAAAGATGTGAAAGAAATATAAAAATTGGCTTTTAGCGTCCAAAAGCAAAAAGAAATGCTGCTTGAAATAGGTGTTTTTATTGGCAATTGGTATTATTGTATATTCTAATTGGATTGAAAAAATCTCATTAAGGTATAAAGTAAAATAAAGTGTATACTTTATAGAATGCGGAATACCGAAGTTCAAAGAATTATATTTATGTTGAAACAGTTTTCTATCAGTGTATTATTCCTATTTATTAGCGGAGTAATATTTGCACAACTTCAATCTCCTGATGAGTTCCTACCTCACAATTATGGCAAACAATTTACGCCATATTACATGATTGTAGATTATGTAAAGCATGTAGCTAACAATAGCGATCGAGTACAACTCAAAGAGTATGGTCGCACCAATCAAGATCGCCCCTTATTAATGGCGATCATTTCTACGCCTGAGAATTTAGCGAAAGCGGAAGATATCCGTAAAAATAATCTTAGGCGATCAGGCTTGGAGGAAGGTCGTCCTACAGCAGATAACACGGCTATTGTTTGGCTTAGTTTTGGTGTACATGGTAATGAGGCTGGTGGGCCTGAAAGTTCATTGGCTGTATTATATGCCCTAGCTAGGGCGGAAGATAAAGAGGTACAATCATGGCTTGAAAATACCATTGTAATCTTAGACCCAACGCTCAATCCGGATGGCAACTCTCGTTATACTCATTGGTACAGGAACGTTGCCAATCAAATCAATGATCCAAATCCAGAAGCGAGGTCTCACAATGAGCCTTGGCCTGGTGGGCGTATTAATCACTATTTATTTGACTTAAATCGTGACTGGGCTTGGCAGACACAGGTAGAATCCCGTCTACGGATTGATCAGTATATGCAATGGATGCCGCATATTCATGTAGATTTTCACGAGCAGTTCCATAATAATCCTTACTATTTTGCCCCTGCGGCAAGACCATACCACGAATATTTAACGGAATGGCAAGCCGATTTCCAGTTTGATATTGGTAAAAACCACGCTAAATATTTTGATAAGAATGGTTGGTTATATTTCACGCGTGAAGTATTTGACCTATTATATCCAAGTTATGGCGATACTTGGCCGATGTTTCACGGTGCTATTGGTATGACTTACGAGCAAGGAGGACATAGCCGTGCAGGTAGAGGAATCACGATGGAAAATGAAGATATATTAACCCTAAGGGATCGTATCGACCATCATCGCACAACGGGTCTTTCGACGGTAGAAGTCGCTTCGAAAAATGCTAAGCGTATGATCGAGAAATACACCGAATATTACCAAAAGTCATCATCAGATCCAAAAGGAGAGTATAAAACTTACATTATCAAGGGTGATAACCCAGCAGGGAAGATCAACTCCCTTTTGAAATATTTAGAGCGCAATCATATCCAATTTGGATTGTCGAAGTCAGCCACTACGGTGACTGCTTTTGACTACATCACGGGACAAGATAGAAAGGTGAAGGTAGAAAGTGATGATATTATCGTGTCGGCTTATCAGCCGTTGTCGGTTATGACGCAGGTTTTATTAGATCCAAAGACAGCGATAGAAGACTCTTTAACTTATGATATCACTTCTTGGTCTTTATTATATGCTTGTGGATTGGAAGCTTATGCTACAAAGCAAAAAATGGAGGTGGTGCCTTTCGTTATGAGTAAAGTAGGAAGGCCATTATATAAGAATAAGCCTGCGCCATATGCCTATTTATATCCCTGGGAGTCTTTAGAAGATGCTCAATTTTTAGGTAATTTACTGGAAAGGGGGATTAAAGTACGTTTTGCGTCAGAGCCATTTAAGTTAGAAGGGGTGGAGTATGAGCGAGGTACTTTGGTTATTACCAGAGCGGATAACAGAAAGATGGGTGCAAATTTTGCGGAACAAGTGGAGAGAGGTGCAGATAATCGTTTGATTGAGGTGAGCACTGGTTTTTCTGATAGCGGTCATGATTTGGGTTCTGCAAAAATGGTACTCATTAAGCAACCTAAAATAGCCCTACTTTCTGGTGAGCAGACATCTGCTAATGCATTTGGTGCTACTTGGCATTTCTTTGAGCAAGATTTAAAATACCCCATTAGTGTATTTGATGCCAATCGTCTAGGTCGGATTGATCTTTCGGCCTACAATCTTTTAGTTATGCCCGAGGGTTGGTACGGTTTGAGCGACAACTTGATGGATAAATTGAATGATTGGATTTCTGATGGGGGGCGATTGATTGCAGTAGGACGGGCTTGTAATTCATTACGTGACAAAAAAGGGATGGCCTTAACAAAGTATGCCAGTAATGAAGAAAAGAACAAAGCCGATCAATTATCAAAAATTCAAGAAATGGAAGCGCGCTTGAACCACTACACTGGTCAGGAGCGCCGTTGGATTTCGGAATCTATGCCTGGTGCTATTTATAAATTACAATTGGATAACACACATCCTTTAGGATATGGATTGGAAGACTATTATTTTAGTCTGAAGACAAGTAGCCTATTTTTCCAGCATATCAAAAACGCTTGGAATGTGGGTATCATTGGTGAAGATCCTATGGTGTCGGGTTTTGCGGGGCTGAATATTAAAAAGAAAATGGAGAACACCACTGTATTTGCGGTTCAAGATAAAGGTCAAGGGAGCATTACTTATATGGTAGATGATCCATTATTCAGAGGTTTTTGGGAAAATGGAAAGTTTTTATTTAGCAATGCTGTATTTTTTGTAGGACAATAGGTCTTTGACTTTAGTTAGGGGAGGTTTTGAGAGCTTGATCTCCAAATCTTCCCCTAACTAAAGTCACAAAATATCACCATTCCAATCCACCACACTATCACACAGTCTTATCGTCTCACAGTTGCCAATCTATTCCCCACCAATCACATCGACAGCAGAAGACAGTTTTGGCTTCCAATAAGAAGATTTAGTGATATTATCGACGACTACGCCCCTATTCGTACTATGAATGACCTTGAGGCCATCTTTTTGATTATCCACGACTAGTGCAACATGAAAGACTCTTCCTGATTTTCGGAAAAACACTAAATCACCAGCCTTAGCATGTTTGATTTTCACTTTTTTCCCTTCCTTTTCCTGCGAACCAGACACCCTAGAAATATCATAATCAAACTTTTTCATTACATACTGTGTAAAACCAGAGCAATCAAAGCCTTTAGGATCTATTCCCCCACTTTTATACTTTGTTCCGATATATTGTTTGGCATAATCAACCATAGAATTACGCAAATTAGAATACGAAATCAGATCCTCTTCTGGCGTTTGGATTTGCTGTTCGAAAGCAACTTCTTTTTCTTGAGGTGTTTGGGATTCAGCAGTACGTTTTTTAGGAACATTAGGTTTATTGGTACGTGTGATACCAAACTGGCCTGTTGTACCGCAGTTTGACATTAAAAGACCAAGAAAAACAACTAAGATGATTGTTTTTGGGTTATTCTGGATCATAATCGTGAAATTGAAGAATCAAAAAATAGTGGCTGGACAAGCATGGCCACCCTTACAATTTTCACCATCACTGGGAGTGATATGTTTTACTTCAGAACGAAGCAATGATTAATTTTATACTTAACGGAAAGTTAAATATATTTTTTTATGAAATCAACTTTGTCATAATTTTCTATAAAAATTTACCTTGCTATTTCAAATTCATCACGATCTGCGAGGAATGGGAGTTTCTTTCTAAATTGTTGTTGTTTGGTTTTATCCAAGGAAGCAGTGAAAATACCTTCTACATGAGAGAGCTGTGTCATCATACCTCCTGCGTAATCGATAATACTAGAATCTCCTGAATGATAGAAATCATTTCCATCTGTTCCTACCCGGTTAACCCCAATCGTATAGGATTGATTTTCAATGGCTCTAGCAGTCAATAAGGCTTTCCAAGCCTCACTGCGCATGACAGGCCAATTGGCAATATAGATAAGCAAGTCATAAGCCATTGTATTTCTGCTAAACACTGGAAATCTCAAATCGTAACAAATCAATGGTTGAACTTTCCACCCTTTTATATCCACATACAATGGATCTTTTCCTGCCTGATAGAAGTTGTGTTCACCTGCTAATGTAAATAAATGCCTTTTATCATAAGTAACATAAGTGCCATCCGGACGCATCCAAACTAATCGGTTAAAGTAACGATCTTTTTCTTTAATGATTAAGCTACCCGTTACCACTGACTGCTTAGATGCTGCCACATCTGCTAGCCATTGCATCCCCTTGCCATCCATTGATTCTGCGAAGGCTGCCGGATTCATACTAAAACCCGTCGTAAACATTTCAGGAAGGATAATTAAATCGGAAGCTTCTTTGATATTCGCTATTTTTTCAGAAAAACTAGCCAAATTAGCATCGATATCTTCCCATTTTAAATCAGCTTGAACGAGGCTTATATGAAGCTTATCCATGAGTTTAATCTTTTTTATAAGGCCTAATTTATATTCAAAATATATTGGTGAGCTCTAAGATAATGATTAACAAAATCGACTCAAAGAATAAAGTCCCCAATAGACCCTTATAAATAGCAAAAGAGATATAGATTAGATCATCTACATCTCTTTTGACTATATACTTACCTTCTCAACCTTTATTGATGAGAGAAAGGGCAGTTTATCTAATTATTCTTGAGCAGCTTTCATTTCAGCAGCAGCTGCAGAACGAAGAGCACGAGGAATTTCGACTAATGCTACTGGCGTTGCTGGTGGGTTCATAATTTCGACACCATCGACAGCTTCGATATCACGAACACGGATAGATTGTCCCAATTCTAAAGAAGAAACATCTAAGAACAATTCATTCACTAAGTGTTCAGGAGTCGTTTTAATTTTAATACGACGAAGGTTTTGTAATAACTTACCACCTAACTTTACACCAGGAGAATCCCCTCTGAAACGAACAGGTACTTCTACTTTTACCGTTTGGCCATCTACAAACTGTAGAAAGTCAATATGAAGGATTGCTTCAGTTACTGGATGCCACTGGACATCTTTCACAAAGCATTTACATTTTTTGCCATCGATTTCAAGTTCTGCAATTTTGAAGTCAGGCGTATAAACCAAGGGCTTTACTTGATTGAATGTAGTTGTGAAGTGCACTACATCTTCACCACCATAAAGAACGCAAGGAATTTGTTCGTTGCTTCTTTCTGCCTTGCTTGCTTTTTTTCCAGTTGTAGTTCTCACCTGTCCGCTAACAGCAATACTTTCCATGATTTATTATTCTTTAAAACCTTTTCTAAAAGAATTTATCCCTTTTTGGGCACGCAAAGATAAGGTTTTACTTTTAATTTTCACATAAATTATTGAATATCTGCAAAATTATTCTCTATCCATCAACAAATAATGCAGAAATTGAGCGGTGTTCGTGCGTATTCCTAATTGCTCTTGCAAATAACTTTGCCGTTGACAAGCTTTTAATCTTTGGGGAGGATGACTTTGGCGGAATAGTATCACATGTGATGAGCTCTTCTAATTTGGAAGATGCTAAATTATCATAAGCCTTTCCTGATAAAACAGCGTGTGTGCAAAGTGCTTTCACACTCTTAGCCCCTTTTTCTATGATAATATTTGCTGCGCGGCAAAGTGTTCCTGCGGTATCTACCATATCATCCACTAGAATCACATCAGCTCCTTTTACGTCTCCAATGACGGTCATTTCTGACACTTCATTCGCTTTTTTACGGTATTTATCACAGATAACTAATTCTCTACCAAAGTGCTTTGCATAGGTTCTAGCCCTTTTTACGCCCCCTACATCAGGGGATGCAAAAATAACGTTGCTTAAATCCAACTCTTGCAAGTAAGGAATATAAATAGCCTCAGATTTCAGGTGATCCACAGGGATATCAAAGAAACCTTGGATCTGATCGGCATGTAGATCCATTGTCATGATACGATTAGCCCCTGCTGCTTGTAGTAAGTTAGCGATCAATTTAGCTGAAATCGGTACTCTGGGCTTATCTTTTCTATCTTGTCGAGCATAGCCAAAATAAGGAATGACCGCTGTGATATAGCCTGCTGAAGCACGCTTAGCGGCATCAATCATCAAGAGCAGCTCCATTAGGTTTTCTGCAGGTGTAAATGTGGACTGGATAAAAAAGACGTAAGCCCCTCTGACAGACTCATTGATCACCGGTTGCATTTCCCCATCCGAGAACTTTTTCATTGTTACATCTGCTAATGGATGTCCATAATAGTCAGCGATTTTCTCTGCCAAATATCTTGAACTAGTACCTGAGAATAGTTTAACCTCAACCATATCCTAATCTTATATAAATTTAGCGCCTCCCTAAAAAAGAAATCCTACTACGCTTAAGGAATCAGGCAAAGCGAGTAGGTCAGATTGTTTCTATTAGACGAGGGTCAGTATTTCACTGAGCTATTAAATATTTGAATTATTGCTTTGGCAAAGGTACATTTTTTGAGATAAAAACCGAAGCTCGCTCATCTCAAAAAAGGTCTTTTTTATGAAAGAGAAAAGGATATTCCTTATTTGGCCGATAAAGGCTTCTGGTTCGTCGAACGGATAGTTCCTTCTCAAAAAAATGGAACTAAATTGAGGACATTGAGAATTGTGTAAAATCTCCCTTTCGGGAAATTTCATATAAGAAGATACTCAGATTTTATTTAGACAAAGCATTGATGATTAGGGCCTGTCTACCGGTGAAGGCAGCTTGCTGGCAAGCAGTATAAATAAATGCTTATAGAGGGGAGTAAGGGATTCAGTTGTACACAGTATTTTTCAAAGCTTTGCTTTTCAAGCAGTTGAAAATTTGAAGATGCTCCAAATAAGGTCCCTAAAACAAAGATTTAACAACATGTTGCTATTATCTTTTACAGATTGGTGGAGTGCATTAAGCATTGAGAGTCGCCTGCTAGGTTCAGCAGTCATCATTACAACTATGCTCCTTATTATATTTGAGATTTTAAACCAGCTAGAAACACCAAATAAAAAGGAGAATAAATTATCTACTAAATATTACCTTAGCCCTTACCATATACTTTATTTCTTTACTGCTTTTTCTTGGGCTACCCTGATAGCTCATCATTTATTTCAACATCCTACATTAATCATTGGAATAGGCTTAGGGATAGGCGTGATGGTTACTGCCGTTATGATTTGGTTATTGCCTAGTCTAAAAACCAATAGAAAACAACAACTAGATCAAAATACAAATATTCTTCAGAGTGTGGGTGAAGTTGCCCAGGTCATCCCACCACACCGTAATGGCTTTGGCAAAATCCATCTCAACTTCCGAACAGGTCCTTATGAGCTCGAGGCCATTACAGCAGGTGATGAACTACCAATGGGTTCTTCCATAAAGGTAGTAGATATTATTAATGAAAGGATTGTTTTGGTAGAAAGAGTCACTAATAGCCAAAGAAATGTAGAAGGCTTAGATGATAGGCCTCCAGGCTCTATTGGGCCACAGCAATGAGCATTTTTACACTTCCAGCTTGAGAAGCCCCCATTATCTCTTACCTTTGCGTGCCTTATATTTAGATATAAGACAGTTATTAATATAGGTATATCAACAATTTGATAGCTCTACTGTTTTGTTGGACGAAGGAAGAGAGGTTAAAATTTCATCATGGATATTTTTATAGGTTTATTCATAATTGCTGTTTGTTGTGTTGTTATCTGGCGTGCTAGTGACGGTTTTGAGACAGCATCTCAGTATATTGGTAGAAAGCTCTCAGATGGTGTAAGGGGAGCAACGATCAACGCCATTGGTAGCTCTATGCCGGAATTGTTTACAACACTTTTTTTTCTTTTTTACTATTCTGTATATTACTCTAAGATATCCGAAGCGAGCAATGGTTTTGCGGGAGGAATTGGTACGACAGCGGGCAGTGCCATATTTAATGGTATGATTATACCAGCCATTGTAATCTTTGCAGTCATTGGATATGGTTTAGCGAAAAATGTCAAGGTGGGGAAGAAAGTAATTTTTAGAGATGGCCTTTCGTTGATAGCAGCTGAGCTTATCTTGATTTTATTGATTTCAGGTAGTACTTTATATTGGTGGCATGGATTAATTCTGATGTCTACTTATGGCCTGTATGTCACCTTTATGCTTCGCACCATGACGGAGAAGGAAGAAAGCGAAGTAAAGGTATATTATCAAAATAATCAATCATCCAAAAGGCTAACTAATATTCTTACTATTAATCTAGCTCCACTTTTCATCAAAGAAAAAATCAATACGTCTAATGCTTGGCCACTACTCATTACAAGCATGCTTATCATTGGTTTGGCTTGCTTTTTTTTAGTATATAGTTGTGAATTAACAGCTACTGCACTAGGGATAAAGACCTACTTTGTAGCGGTTATTTTAGCATCTGCTGCCACCAGTGTGCCAGATACGATTTTATCTTATAAAGATGCTATTAATGGGGAGTATGATGATGCTGTCGCCAATGCTTTAGGAAGCAATATTTTTGATGTTTGTTTTGCTTTAGGTCTTCCTTTATTGATCTTTACAATGGCCTATGGCCCTATACAAATGTCACCAGATACGGTAGATAATATTTCAGAGCTCCGATTGATTTTACTCGCTTTGACGATTATTGCCTTTTTGCTATATTATTTTGGAGAATCACTTAACAGAGTAAAAGCTTTTATATTTTTGGCTATTTATATTCTTTTTGTCACCTACATATACGGACGTGCATATCAGCAGGAGTGGGCTGTCGAGATGGGACAATATCTAAGGGATGTACTCCTTTAATTATCTAGCGTTTTCTTTCGGTGACGAAGGTTACCAAATCCTCCATTGATTGCCGTGTTTCGCTATGAGAGAAGGTATGCAAGATTTCAAAAGCTTCTTTTCTATATCGATACATGGCCTCTCTTGCATAATCCAGGCCACCACTATTACGGACAAAATCGATCACTTCTTTAACCTTCTCTGGTTTTTTATTATGCCTTTTTATAATATTAAAAACTTTTCTTCGCTCTGCTCGATCAGCTTGTTGTAGTGCAAAGATAAGCGGAAGCGTCATTTTTTGTTCTTGTATATCAATACCTAATGGTTTGCCTACATCTTCACTCCCAAAATCGAATAAATCATCCCGAATCTGAAAAGCGATTCCAATCTTCTCTCCAAACAAGCGCATTTTTTCAATTACTTTTTCATCATCTGTACTAGAAGCAGCACCTGCGGAACAAGCAGACGCAATTAGGGAAGCCGTTTTCTGGCGAATAATTTCGAAATAAATATCCTCTTTAATATCTAATCTCCTTGCTTTCTCAATCTGTAGTAGCTCTCCTTCACTTAATGCTTTTACTGCATTTGACACGATTTCGAGTAGCTGATACTGTTTATTTTCTAGTGCCAACAACATACCTCTCGAAAAGAGGAAGTCTCCCACTAAAACGGCAATTTTATTTTTCCATAACGCATTAATAGAGAATATGCCTCTTCGTTCATACGAGTCATCGACTACATCATCATGGACTAGAGAGGCGGTATGAAGTAATTCAACCAAAGAAGCAGCAATAAAAGAGGATTCAGAAATAGTACCACACAACTTGGCAGATAAAAAAACAAACATGGGGCGTACCTGCTTTCCTTTCCTTCTGACAATGTAATAGGTAATTTTATCTAATAAAGGAACAGGGCTCCTCATGGAATCCCGAAAATGTTTTTCGAAATGTTTTAGCTCATCTTTTATTGGATGCTGTATGCTATCCAGGGATTTCACCATGTGCTAGGTGTTGAGTAAAAGTAATGATAGACTAGCTGTTGCAGGCCTAGTCCTTTTTCGTAAGTCAAAGCTACAAAACTTTGAGACTTTGTTTGGTTTCTATTTCTTCAAAAAGATTTGAAAATTGACTTTTCTATCCAAACAAAAAAGACCTGTCAAAGGTTGACAGGTCTTTTTTGTTTTTATTCATTAAGCGTATGTTCAAACTTTATTCAAAGGTGGGGTCTTAGCTAGGGATTTGTGATGGAGCTTAGCATATATAAAAGTTATGGTTTTAAGATTTGATATCGTTTTAGGATTTCTTTTCCTGATTTAATCACTAATAAATATCGCCCCTTCTCCACATTATTAACATCCATATTCTTCGAATAATCACCAGGTGCTTGATTAATTAAGTTAGCTTTCAACACTGGTTTGAAATCACGATCAATTAACAACAAGCTTATATCTCCAACTGCCCCAAGCTCATACTCAATCCTTACCTTTCCCTTAGCATTAGGGAAAAGCTGAGGGAAAGCATCCCAACTTTGTTTGTTTTTCAAGCTCTGCTCCGCTGAATTAGAGCGCTTTGCAACATACTTTTTATTCTTCAGGTAAACTACACTACCATTACTTGGCCGCCACAATTGTAAAGTTCGATGCTCCTTAAACACATGATCGGTTCCTAAATTTGGAACCCGATCTGCACAATCTGTCATTACTGTTCTAACCTCAACATTACTCTGATCCACAAAAATCCACTTGAACTGATTAAAGCTACCACTATTTCTAGTCCAAGACTTATCATCATTATTATTCCGAAGTGGAGCACCCCAACAACCTTCTCCAATATACACAGTACCTTTTTCATCATCTCTAACAAATCCTAACTCTCCACCTTTTCCAGGGCGAATAGGATAAGTCCACTTTACTACATGCGCATCAGATTCCATTACTAATTGTACATTATACTTACTGAACAATGGAGCCCAATTCATAAACATATCATTACGTTCAGACTTATCGGCAGTATGCGGGCGCATAGACTGGTGATATTGTGCAAACCTCCAGGTAACGAATTGGCTTGATTTTAATTCTCTTTCCAACCAAGTGGCCTGTTCCCCACTTACTGGATCTAATGAATTTAAGGTGAATATCTTCAGAAGAGTCCCACCTAAAGTCAAAGAATAATAGACATCAGAGCTTGGCAAGTCAAATAAAGCCCTCAATGCTTTATTTGATTTTTCATGATTTCCTCTTGCTACGATAATTGGATGAAGGCGGCCATCTACTCCAATTGTCAATTGCCAATCATCAAACCAACGTTTCCACTCAGCGGCCGAATCACCCTCTGTCATATCTCCTGCAAAAATCACACAGTGTGGTCGAAGCTTGCCAACTAATTTATTGGCACGACGACGAGCATCACGGTGGTTGCGAGAATCTCCTCCAGCAATAATAGACAATCGTGTTTTAGGGTTGGCTGGTGCTGTTTTGAATGAATAACGGCTACTCGTTCCTTCTGAATCTTTCACCACAAAATAATAAACAGTATTCGGCTTCAAGCCATTTAGACGTACAAAATGATTAAACATACCTTTGGCATTGATAATCATATCTGGGCGCTTAGAACGAGAATAAAAATTAATCATACGATCATGATCCTCTTCGCCAAAATAAAACATTGGATTACTCCCAGTTACTTGATCCCATCCAATTACCATAGAAGTTGAAGGATCATCACGCCACATACATCTAAATCGCTCAGGAAGTGCCTGGGCGACATCGGGCAATAATAATTGAAATGTAGCGATAAAAATTAAAATACGAACTGAATTCAGCATCAATCCTGATTGTATTTGGTTTTTAAAACAAAGCTTAGTCATCTCAAAATGGATTCTTTTACAAAATCTATAAATTGGCCATCCTACAAGCAATTAGAAAGGAGGCCGAATTAAAGTAATTACGAAAAACAACATTTTGAGAAGTACCCAATTAACAAAAATAGGGGGACTGCGGCTTAATATATAATTATTTGTACTTTAATTGTAAAAGCCTACAGTTAGCATCTAAATAAAAGATTTTCTTTTCGGATTTATTGTACCTTTGTTGGAAAATTTACAAGATTATAACTCACCCTTAACCATTAACCGCTTTTTTACCCAAATTTTCAAAAACTTTAATGATTTAGAGATGGCAAAAGATACTTTGGTTTTTGATTTAATCCAAAAAGAATTAGATAGGCAGCGTAAAGGAATTGAATTAATCGCTTCTGAGAATTTTACTAGCCAAGCTGTAATGGATGCGATGGGCTCTTGCCTAACAAACAAGTACGCGGAAGGTTACCCAGGTAAGAGATACTACGGCGGATGCGAGGTGGTTGACGAGGTGGAGCAGTTAGCCATTGATCGCCTAAAAGAGCTATTTGGAGCTGCATACGCAAATGTACAACCACATTCAGGAGCACAGGCAAATGCTGCCGTGTTTTTGGCTGTGCTTCAAGCTGGTGATCCCATTTTAGGTTTTGATCTGTCTCATGGTGGTCACTTATCTCATGGTTCACCAGTGAATTACTCTGGAAAAGTTTACCAGCCGTATTTCTATGGAGTAGAAGAGGATACTGGATTAATTGACATGAATAAAGTGGAGGCAAAAGCATTAAAAGTGAAACCCAAATTAATGATTTGTGGTGCATCTGCATATGCGAGAGATTGGGATTATGCTCGCTTCCGAGCGATTGCGGACAAAGTTGGAGCATTACTGCTGGCAGATATTGCGCATCCTGCAGGGCTCATTGCTGCTGGATTATTGAATGACCCTATTGAACACTGTCATATCGTAACTTCAACTACGCACAAAACGCTGCGTGGTCCTCGTGGTGGTATCATTATGCTGGGTAAAAACTTTGATAACCCTTGGGGACGTACGACTAAAAAAGGAAACCCCATAAAGATGTCTGCTATCATGAATAGTGGTGTTTTCCCTGGTATGCAAGGAGGGCCGCTAGAGCATGTTATTGCGGCTAAAGCAGTGGCATTCGGCGAAGCGCTTGATCCTTCTTTTAAAGCATATGGAGAGCAAGTGATTAAAAATGCAAAAATAATGGCGGATACCTTTGTGAAGAAGGGTTACAAAGTTATTTCTGGTGGTACAGATAACCACTTAATGCTTATTGATCTTCGCTCAAAGGATGTAACAGGCAAGGCAGCAGAAAAAGCACTCGGCTTGGCCGAAATTACAGTCAATAAAAACATGGTTCCTTTCGATACTCAATCGCCGTTTGTCACATCTGGTATCCGTATTGGCACACCTGCTATTACGAGTAGGGGATTGAAAGAAGAAGACTGCTTAAAAGTTGTTGACTGGATCGATAAGGTGATCAATAATCATGAAAATGAAGAACTCATTCGTGGTATTCGCTATGAAGTTAATTCATTTATGGAGCAATTCCCTTTATATGCAACCAGCACAGTAGCATCCTAAAATAAAAAATATTAAAGGCGCTCCGCATGCGGAGCGCCTTTCTAATATAATATAGGTAGCCTTATGTTGAACTAGTTTTATTTAGGCAAAAGAGATAGACTGACAGCATATTCTTACCATAAATAAGGTATTAAACGTTGCGTATGTATACGATAATCTAAGTACTTTTCACCAAAAGCTTTCACCAAAGTTTCTTCCTCTGCTGTAATTCTAATGTGATATACATAAATCATGATGATTGCAGCAATCAATCCTCCTATCCAAGCTTCTAATAAAATGGCACTACCGATAAATACCATATATGCACCTAAATAACTTGGGTGACGTACGATTTGATACGGTCCGTTTTTTACTAATTGATGATCATCAGAAATTTGAACAGTTGCTGTAAAATACTTTCCTAAGGTTTGAATAGCCCAAACTCTAATAAAGACTCCTCCCAGAACAAATCCTCCCCCTAGTCCAATCCACATCCAACTTCCAGTATAGTAAGAGAAATAGGCCCATTCTATGATAGGACAAGCAACACTGACTACGGAAAAGGTAAGAATAAGAAAAACAGAGCTTTTGTCTACTTCTTTTTGTTTTATTCCCTCCTCTACATGAAAAGTAGGTTGGGTAAGAAACAAAATGATACAAGCTAACATAAGGCTTAGCATCTTTGGATCCAGCAATAGACTCGGATTAAATATTAGTGGCAAAATATATCCTAAAACTAAAAATACAATGGTATGAACTATTTTTTTCATTATTTTTTCTTTTTTGAGTTAATACTGATTGGAGAGCTAAAAAGACTACATTAAGCAGCTTTTATCAATTGTTTGCATTTTTTGGCAATCATGGATGAGGTAATATGACTTCTAACACTCCCGCATTGATCATATTGGCAGCCCATTGTTATCATCTTATCTTTATAAGATCGAGACAATTGTTGTACTCTATGTTCCATAAACCTTGCGGGTAATTTTTCGTAAGAAGTTGTTATTCCTTCATCAAAAAATTGAAAGCCCAATCTCTGATAAAATCTGCAATGAGAAGGATTACAAACTAACATCAAGCGATCATAACTTAAACCAAAGAATAAGGCAGAGAGTGTGGCCTCTACCGTAAAATTCAAAATACCTGTTGATCGAATTTGAGGGTCAAACACAAATCGACTAGCTTCTAATATCCGTTCACCCTTTGATAAAGCTTCCGAGAGGTGTAGCTGCATCAATTCTTTATTTGGATGATATTGTAGAAAGGGAAACGGTGTAGATACCTCCTTTTGCAATGCTGGTAATAATTCTGGATGAGCAAAAGCAAGTTGCCAAATCATTGGTGCGGTAGGAGTCATTTCTTCTTGAATGAATCGTACATAACCTATAGGGTTAGCCCTTAGTCCATCTGTTTCAAAAACACCAAAATGTAGTGCTCTAAGATCATAAGCATCCATATCAATCTGATATCGGTTGATCTTTAATAAACTTGCACAAGAGCTATCTAAATAGCCTCTATATCTAAGTTTTAATAAGGCCTTCAACTCCTGAAGATTTTTGGCCTGTCTAAAAATGATTGATTTTGTCATGGGGGACAAAATTTAAAAGATTAACAAATAATATCCTTTCGCTAAAGTGTGATCAGTACCTCACGATAAAGAATAAGTTTCGACTTTATTGTACCAATAAACGGTAGTAAGCTGCACGACTTACCCCCTATCGTTGGGCATTACAGGCCTGTTACCCCAACGGTAGGGATACTGATATTGGTCGTAAAACATGTCCATTTAATAAGACTTCGAGAGCCTACCAGTTAGTTGCTGTGTTTAAGTGATGCCGGTAAACCTTGTCTAGTTACTCTCTAATAGTGGTATGTGGAACAAAATGAGTAGATGAAGCCCTGTTCATTTTGTTTATTTTGCTATAACTGTTAAACATACTATCTAAGCAGATTAGGCTAATATCTTTTGTTCTGAATATCTTTATTTTATTAAAGGTAATCCGTATTGTGTGAGATAACAAATATAGCAAATTATTCGTTCCCGCACTTTACAATGGATATAAGTAGTTAGGCTAGAATCTGTCTGCCTATGGCTGAAATTGGTATGATAAAATTTAGCCATAGGCAGACAGGTTTTAGCATCTCTTCAAAAACCATGCGTAACTTTCCTATCGTCAGTTACTTATAATTTTCGTAGGGATAATTTTATTATACAAGCAATTTTGACTAGCCGCTTAAGTTAATACTCATAAAAATTTTAATAATTTAAAAGTTAAAGCATTCGTATTTATTAATTAGTTGACTAAACTATTTTAATAAATACTGGTTGCTTTTGTAAAAGTTTGTTTGGAATTTGATAACTGATTTTATTTCGCCACTGTTCAGTTTTTTCGGCCCAAAGAGCAAACGTACAAACAAACCCTGAAGCAAAAGTATTTTAGATGAATATTAGATTGATTGAAGGCCAAGACATAGATAAAGTAAAGTGGAATAGCTGTGTGCACTATGCCATTAATGGTAATATTTTTGGTTATAAATGGTTCTTAGATCATGTAGCCAAAGATTGGGATGCACTAGTAGAGGGTGATTATGAATCTGTTTTCCCCTTAGTTTGGAAAGAAGGACGATTTGGTAATAGAAGTCTATATCAGCCCTCTATCATTCGTGAATTAGGCATTTATTCCATTAACACGCTTTCGCAAACTAGAGTAACCGAGTTTATTAATCATATTCCTGAAGAGTACAAGTCTGTTAATATTGCTCTGAATGAACGTAACTTTGTCAGTGAGGAAACGGGATATGAGCTTGAGAAGAAACAAAACCATCAATTATATCTAGGGCAACCTTATGAAATTTTATCTGAGGCCTATGATGCTGATTTAAAAGCTAAATTACAAGAGCACGAAACCATGCTGCTCATACCTGCATCCAATATAAAGCCTGAAAGAATAGCAGATTTTTATAAAAAACATACTAATCTCCCTGCTAAAGAATTAGAGTATAACTATCACGCTATCATGCGTGTGATGTACAACGCACTTCATAGAGGATGGGGCTTTGCAACGGGAGTGACAGATAGAGAACAAAACCTTTTAGCGGTCAATTTCTTTCTTTATTCTCACAATAAGGTGATGAGCTTTTTGCCAGTTGAATCTCCGGAAGGAAAAGCGAAAAATGCCCTTTATCTGCTTATGGATATGATTATTCAATCTCATGCTAATAAGCAAATGATTCTGGACTTTAATACGCAGGAGGATAATATCTTAGCAGCCTATTTTAATGGCCTTCCCAACAAGTTTTTCTGTTTGAAGAAAAAGAATAAGCGTTTTTTGGGAATCTATTAATTGGTCCTACCAATAGGCTGATCCTTGTCAGTAATACCTCTTGTACCAATTGGTATCAAAAAAGGTTCAAGTACTAATTTTCGAATAACCCCCAATTAAAATAAAGATTTTAGGATGGTTCCTTCTTTATATCGAATATCACAAAGGTATAGTCCTTGAGGAGGTACACTAAGACTTTTCACCAATCTTGTTTGTTGCTCCATTGCTTCTTTGACTTCTTCAATCGAAGTTTTACCAAGACCTACATTTAATTGCATGCCGACAATTAAACGAACCATCCCTCTCAAAAATCGATTTGCTGCGATATGAAAAGTCATTCTCCGAGCAGCTAGATTGACTTCCCATTCTGAGCGAAAAAGCTGACAACGCATTGTTTTGACATCTGTATTCGTTTTGCAAAAGGGAAAATATTCTTCATAGTCTAGCAGCAAAGCCGCGGCCTTTTGCATTTTATCAACATCCAATTTATTGGCGTGGAAAAAGTAATATGAAGTATCTATTTGAAATGGATTTTTATCAAAATCAAGGTGATATTCATATGCACGATGGGTAGCGTCGAAGCGAGCATGTGCTTCTGGAGCAGTTTCAAAAATATGATAAATCACAATATCTTTTGGCAAGTATTTATTCATCCGATTGACAAAACCTTTTGGAAATTCGCCATCATAATCGAAATGAATAAAATATTGACGTGCATGCACCCCTGTGTCCGTTCTACCGCAGCCTACAATTTCGAAATTGGCCACTCCTAGAATAATACCAAAAGCCTGTTCAATTGTTTCTTGCACACTAATTTGGTCAGGTTGTTTTTGCCAACCAAAGTAATTCGTCCCTTTATAAGCTAATTCTGCAAAATATCTCATATCGCAAAAATAAAAAGCACATTTCACAATTTTGGAATGTGCTCATAGTCTTTATCTTTTATTTAAGCAATTATAAGGGAGCTTAAGCTTTAATTTTGAGAAAAGCAGCAACTGCTGAAAGAAGCTAACTAAATGGGTTACGAACAATCTATTAAGCACAAGAGGCTATAGATTTAACTCTATAGCCTCTTGAATTATAAATTTAATTTCCGTTTGAGCGTAACTTTAAATTTCATTTAAATGGAGGATCAAAGGTTTGAAATTCTGGTTACCGAAGAATTAAGATGCTTAAGGAGCCAAGATTCTGATTTTACTGCAAAGCATATTTTTGGTTAATAGAACATTTGAATAAAGACTCTAAGCAGCCTTTAATTTTCCTAATTTTGACTTACTCAATTTTTTCTCTGCGTAGTCTTTCGTAATAAGGAATGAGCTTACTTCTCGTTCAGAAGGAAGTTCAAACATAGCATCTGTCATAATCGCCTCACAAATGGACCGAAGTCCTCTTGCTCCGAGGTTGAACTCTAATGCTTTCTCAGCAATATATTCTAATGCATCATCCGTAAAGGATAATTTAATACCTTCTAGGTCAAATAATTTTTCATATTGACGTACTAAAGAATTTTTCGGCTCCGTCAATATACGCTTTAATGCTTGTACATCTAATGGCTGCAAATAAGTCAATACTGGCAAGCGGCCGATCAACTCCGGAATTAAGCCAAAAGATTTTAAGTCTTGATGATTAATATATTGTAATAAGTTATCCTTTTCGATTTTTTCAATATCATCATTTTTAAACCCAATAACCTGGGTATTAACTCGACGAGCGATGATTTTTTCTATCCCATCAAAGGCACCACCACAAATGAATAAGATATTTTCGGTGTTGATTTTTACTAGCTTTTGCTCTGGGTGTTTTCTACCACCTTGTGGAGGAACATTTACATCAGTACCTTCCAACATTTTAAGCATTGCTTGCTGCACACCTTCACCAGAAACATCTCTAGTGATAGAAGGATTATCTGACTTGCGAGAAATTTTGTCTATTTCATCTACATAAACAATTCCTCTTTCAGCGGCTTCTACATTATAATCACAAACTTGTAATAATCGGCTAAGAATACTTTCTACATCTTCTCCGACGTAGCCTGCTTCTGTAAATACAGTTGCATCTACGATTGCGAATGGTACATTCAAGTATTTTGCTATGGTTTTGGCTAATAAAGTTTTACCTGTACCTGTACGACCAACCAGAAGGATATTAGATTTTTCAATCTCTATCCCATCGTGTTTGGGTTGGCGAAGCCTTTTGTAGTGATTATAGACGGCTACAGAAAGAAACTTCTTGCCCTCTTCCTGACCAATAACATATTCGTCAAGGTGTTTCTTGATATCTTTTGGCGTAAGCCTATCCGGTAAAAAGAAATCCTTTTTAGGCTCTTCCTCTTTCTTTTTCCCGCCGTACAGTTCTTCCTCAATAATTTCTGAGGCTTGTTCAACACACACTTCACAAATGTGGCCATCAATCCCTGCGATTAGGATAAGTGCTTCTGCCTTATCTCTGCCACAGAAGGAACACCTATAATTTTGTTTAGTCTTGCTACGCATTCCTGCAATAATTAAATGAATAAAGTACCGACAACTCTCGATATGGAGAGTTGAACGCCCTGAAGCGTAGACCGCTTCAGGGCGTTTCTTTCATCAAAGTTAGCGTTAAAACTCCAAACAACAAACTTTACCAGTAATGGAGTCTACACACCATCTTTATTTTACTCTTCTTTCTTTGGATTATTACGCTCCAAAACCTCATCAATCAAACCGTACTCTTTTGCTTCTTTAGCAATCATCCAGTTATCCCGATCACAATCCTCTGAGATTTTATCATAATCTTGACCTGTGTGATGAGCTATGATATCGTACAATTCTTTCTGCATATCTTTGATCAGGCGGTAAGAGATTTCCATATCTGAAACCTGACCTTGCATGCCACCTAATGGCTGGTGAATCATTACACGGCTATGGTGCAAACAAGTACGCTTTCCTTTTGTACCTGCGGTTAGTAAAACAGCCCCCATGGATGCTGCCAAACCAGTACAAATAGTAGCTACATCTGGAGAAATATACTGCATGGTATCATAGATACCCAAGCCTGCTAAAACAGAACCACCTGGGCTATTGATAAACATTTGAACATCACGCTTTGGGTCAGTTGATTCCAAAAATAATAGCTGTGCCTGAATAACATTCGCCACATAATCTGTCACTGGAACACCCATGAAAATGATACGATCCATCATCAAACGAGAAAATACATCGATTGCTTGGATATTCATCTGACGCTCTTCGATAACCGCTGGGGTAAAGCCTTGTATATTAGGAACAGTCGTCGCGCTTTTCTGTGCATATTTTTCTAGGTGCATGCTACTCATACCAAGGTGCTTGGTAGCATACTTCATGAACTCATCTTTGTGAAACATGGTATTAATTTTAGTTTTTGCTGAATTATCTAACTTAAAACAACTCAAGGCCGATCAGGTTGAATCGATTGGAAAAATTGTCTCTTTTAAACTTTTTCAGAAGGCAAAGAAACACAATGCTTTGGATAAAACAAAATGCCTAAAAAGGGATATCTTCATCATCATTGATCTTAGATTGCACGGTGATGATGTTATTATTCTCTGCCTGGGGCGTAGTAAAGGTATCATCTGGTAAATCACCGAAGTCTGGATCGTCTAAGTTAGAAAAACGAGCAAATTGTGGTGTGAATCGAAGCTTTACTGTTTTTAAGGCACCATGACGGTTTTTGGCAATAATAATTTCTGCTACATTCTTTAAAGACTGTCCTTCTTCATCTTCTAATATCTGATAATATTCAGGACGATATACAAAAGATACCATATCTGCATCCTGCTCGATAGAATTATGAACCACAATATTATTGGCAACAAAATTATGAACCCCCTCCACTGTTGCATCATAAACATCTTCTTCTTGAAGTGGGGTAATACTAATTATTTCATCCCATAACAAATCTGATTCTATTAAATCTGAAAGAACAGGGGAGTCCAGGACTGCATTAATTCGGCCCATACGCTTTCGCGAAATCCCATTTCCATAAATACTACTAGAATATTGAAGGTTTTGTTGACGAAACAAAGCTCTCCATGACATATTCTGCTCATCCAAAACTGGCTGTATTTCTTGTTTCCAAGCCTCTTTTGGAATCATATCATAGTTTGGATTCGGAACTAATTCTTTAAGTGCTTCTACAATTTCTGGAATAATCTCTCCTCGTTTTCCATAACACCCAACCTTTTCCAAAAATGATAATTGAGTGGTAGCTCCTTGAATATGTATGTGGTAAATAGGACGATGTTTACCTTGATCAACGGTTCTAATTACACTTAAAACGCCTAAATGCAATAGTAAATGCTGAACTTGATATGCTAATTGCTTACTTGTTGTTGCATAATAAATAGCCGCAGATGGTTTCCTATCTTTGGGAATTTTCCAACTAATATTACCATCTGTTGCCCATAGATGATGTAAAAATAGAGCAATTTTTTCTTCAGAACATTGGAAAACGGCTTTAGGTATTTGCCTGTTATAGGATCTTACTCGATCAATACCAAGCTTATCGTACCATTTAGTTATTGGGTGTGATCTATTATAAGTTAGGTGGTAAGGACGTTTAAGATAAGTATGCCACCAATTCTTTTGTTTAACAACTCTTGCTTCTATCCCAAACAAAGCCTTTGCCTTTTCATTAACTACCCTGATATTCTTTCTATCAATACTTGTATAATGATAAGCTTGTTTTGGTAAAACACATCCATCCCCAAGCAAATGTGCTAATAAAATTAATTCATCATCGTTCATTGGATTGTTTGAAGATGACACAGGAACAATTCTATTAACTGCAATTCTATCTCCCACATTCAGATCTTCTAATGCTTTCCATCCTTCTAATTTTCTGAATGGGTGATTAGCACTAGCCTTTATCATTCGACCAGATCGTGTTTTTAAAGCATAGGTCATCTTTTTACCAGAATAAAACGCTTTGGATAAAGTATGAGCACCGATTTTCAGGTCATTTCCCATTGCTAAAACGCTTAGCGGGCTTTGTATCTCTCGTTCTGCTAGTTCTTTTATATTATATAAACGCCCAGTGACTGCATCTTGGAGTATAGCATCACCAGTCAAACATCCCGATTCCCTCAAATCCGATAATTGGGGACGTTTGGTTCCTCCGCGTGTTTCCACTGCACGAGATAGCTGTGATAAGGCAATTACGGGTACATTCAACTCCTTAGCCAATCCTTTAAGAGCCCTAGAAATCATACTTACCTCCTGTTCACGATTACCTTTAGAGCTTTCTCCTCCCCCACTCATCAGCTGCAAATAATCGATGATGATCATCTGAATATCGTGCTGCATTTTCAAACGACGACACTTTGCACGCAGTTCGAAAACATTAATACCTGGTGTATCATCAATAAAAATGGGAATTTCACTTACTCTTTCTATCGCACTATGTAACTGCTGCCATTCATATTCTTCCAACTGACCATTACGCATCTTACTACCTTCAATTTCCGCTTCGATAGAGATAATACGTGTAGCCAACTGCAGACTGGACATCTCCAAAGAAAATACGGCTACTCCCTTTTTAAAGTCCATTGCTGCGTTTCGCGCAAGCGAAAGAACGAAAGAAGTCTTACCCATACCAGGACGACCAGCAAGAATAATCAAGTCTGATGGTTGCCAACCGGAAGTCAAACGATCCAGTTCCGCAAAACCAGTAGGTACACCAGTCAAACCATCTGTTTGCCCTTTCAAGCTTTCCATTTGCTTCAACGCCTGACTTGCTAAAGAGCCCATTGTATCATAGCTCTTATTCATATTTTGCTGCGCAATAGAAAATAGTCCTTGCTCAGCTGTATCTAATAAATCAAATACATCAGTAGTATCTTCGAAAGCATCTTTAATGATACTAGTAGAAACTCGGATTAGCTCTCTTTGAATATATTTTTGAGCAATAATACGTGCGTGATACTCAATATTGGCAGAAGAAGCTACCTTCATGGTTAATTCAGAAAGATAGGCAGGCCCACCTGCTATTTCCAATTCCCCCTTTTTGCGCAACTCCTCTGCAACTGTGAGTAAGTCAATTGGTTGCGATCGCTCGAACAGGCGGATCATCGCTTTGTATATTGATTGATGAGCATCCAAGTAAAAACTATTAGAACGCAGAATATCTAATACAACGGTAAGTGCTTCCTTATCGAGCATTAGCGCACCTAGTACGGCTTCCTCTAAAGGTATTGCTTGTGGTTGTACTTTTCCAAATACAAAGTTGGACAAATCCTCATTGCGTTTTTGCCTTCCTCTTCCCGTGAAATTACCCTTCTTTTTTGCAGGAGGATTAAATTCTGACATTCGTAACTATGTTTTGATAATGCTAAAATAAGCTGTAGCAACTTACTATCGAACAAAAGTAGTGGGAATTCATCAAAATGTCGAAAAGAAAAACCCATATCCATTTATTCACAATTGTG
Organism: Saprospiraceae bacterium; assembly: GCA_022448955.1. Taxonomy (GTDB): domain Bacteria; phylum Bacteroidota; class Bacteroidia; order Chitinophagales; family Saprospiraceae; genus JALEHC01. The sequence continues at coordinate 2,294 of JAKVCU010000026.1, read as the reverse complement.
GAAAACTGAGTGCAAATTTGTGGAAAACCTACCGATTTATAAATTTATCATATTGTCGAAGCATGCGATAGTTTAAAAAATTGGCTACATATTATTTTTATAAACATATATAATAGTCATAAAATCTGATATTTATTTACCATCCATTCATTTGAATTGGAGAAACATTCCTTATAGCTCATTTTACTTGATCGTGGAAAAATGATGTGGATAAGTATTCTTATAAGTCATTTAATTTTTTTCTCACGGCTTCCACTGCTTTTAATTGTCCTTCAATTTTTGTTTGTGTTGCAAGTTGATCTTTTTCGTTCTGTTCAATATTCTCTTCTGCTTCTGCTATTTTCTTCTTCGCATTCTCAATTGCTTTATAATAGCGGTTATTATCTTTTTTCAATTTGGCTAAGTCTTTTTCTAGATCTTTTAGCAAATCCTCTTGATCTTCTAGCTCTACTTTCGTGGATTCTTTTGCTACTTCCAATGCGAAACGCATTAGCATCTTTTCAGCTTCTTTATAGCGATTAGGGTGGTCAGTTGAAGATAAATAAGCCCCTCCTAAATCAAACCAAACCGTCAACTCTAGGTCTTCTTGATCCCCCTCGAAGTAAGCATAAATATCGATGGGTGTATTCCCTCCAATTGCTATGATTTCTGCATTATCCGAAAGATACTCTTTAGCTTTTCTAACTTTTTTTGTTTTGACATCATAAAAGTCATCCATATAATCTTGCCACAACTTTTTGATGAATCTTTCTTCTACATCAGGAAGGCTTAAAACCAGGGCATTATTGGAGCCTTGGTTCATTTTTCTCTGGCTTTCTCTAATTTGAGCCGTAGCAAAAATGCTAGTAACAAAAACGAATAGGAATGAAAGTAAAATAGCTTTACGCATGATGTTCTTTTTTGGTTAATGATGTTTTATTTAGACGAATGATTTTTATGAAGTAACAATAATTTTTAATGCACTGGACAACATTTGAAATTGAACAGGGCTTTCACCAATATATTCACCATCTACCTCAACCCCAATACCTGGAGTCTCTATTGCAACTGCTCTAGTTTGGGTTAATTCTACCCCTTTAAGATTGCCTATAGTGCCATTAAAAAAACGATAAGTATTGAGGATAACTGCTAATTTGGAAAGTCGTTTAGCATAGGTTAATGCCAATTGAGCATCAGTTGGATTGGCGTGCGGGCATATTTCCATGCCCCCTCCTGAGAATCGACAAAGTCCAATATTAATGGTATAAAAGTAGGTCTTTAAATGCGTTTGATTAAACTTTAACTCCATATTTTCTAGTCGGTACTTAAATAAGCACCACAAAATCATCAAGCGATAAAAAATAGGATGTGGCATCCATTTCCTGTATTTTTTCATATATTTCACCACGAACGCATCGTATGCCATTCCAGCGATATTAATAAAGTATCTTGTTTCAGCTAATTGAGGTAAAATAGCTATACCGACATCATGCCAGATATAATGGCCTTTTTTCATCATATCCAGCCATTCATCCACCTTTCGGGAAATACCATGTGTGCGAATCCAATCGTTGCCAGTTCCTATGGGAAGTAGTGCGTAAGTTAATTCTTTTATAGCTACTGATTGTTGCTGAAAAATACCGTTCACCACTTCATTATTTGTACCATCGCCGCCTGCGGCGATGATCTTTCGATAACCTTTTTGAACAGCTTGTTCTACCAATTCGTAGGCATGTTTGGCGTAAGCTGTAACCAATACTTCTCCGATAGGTAAGGCGGCAAATATTTTATCCTCAATCTGCTTCCACTCTTTTCCTGCTCTGCCATTAGCCGCATATGGATTGAGGATGATTACCCATTTTGTGTTCATAATAGAATTAACTAATTACTTTCGTAGGCACATTAAACAAAGATTAAAGGCCTTGTCATTATGAGCTTATAAACTATTCGGGGAAGAGACTGCTATCTAATCCTGGAATAATTTTTAGTGCATTTTTGTAGTATAACTTTTTTAAGATTTCATCTGGCAAATCCAAGCCATACATCCGCCAGAAAGCGTGGTATTTTTTATAATAAGGAAAATACTCATCATCTGTTTCTAATACTCTGAAATAAGTTGGATACTCTTTGGGCTTGTAAGAATCTTTTCCAAAAAGAATCCGATCTTGGTATTTTTCAAAAAACTTATTGGCATTACGAGGTTGCCGTCCTAATTCTGCAATCACCGCGCCAATTTCCACATACATATTTGGCATTTCATCAAGAAGTTGGCCTAACTTCTCTAAATTGTTTGGAAACCATCCCATGTGTGCATT
>JAKVCU010000025.1 GCA_022448955.1 Saprospiraceae bacterium | reverse complement strand
AATCTGTAGGGTGTCTTTCGCGATACCACTCCTTTTACTTCTACTCATTTTAATTTAATTTTCCTTTGCAACACATCTATCAGCGAAACAATTCCCTTAACAATCGTTAAAATAGATGTATATACATGAAATGTCTAAACAATATTCATCTTAAAGACATATTACAAATAACACAATTAGGATTTCCATCATAAGTAGTTAGGCTAGAAAATTGGTATAATAAATTCCTGCCTGCCAGTAGGTAGATTACAGCCTAACTGCTGAATAGGTAGACGTAAAAAATAAATAGAGTAAAATAATAGAGCATTCGAAGCGTCCATATGCTGAAATTTTAAGAATAAAATGAGTCAGCATAATGACGCCCAATAACTTAACTAACAATAGTAAAATGAGTAAATTATTTGAAACTTATCAACTTGGCAATTTAAGTTTAAAAAACAGAGTTGTTATGGCTCCAATGACTCGTTCTAGAGCAATTGGAAATATACCTAACGAACTTATGGCCAATTATTATAGCCAAAGAGCTGATGCGGGTTTAATTATCACGGAAGGAACATCTCCTTCACCCAATGGCGCAGGTTATCCTCGTATTCCTGGTGTTTGGTCAGATGAGCAGGTAGCAGCTTGGAAAAAAGTTACTGATGCCGTTCATACAAACGATGGCAAGATTTTTTTGCAAATAATGCATACTGGTCGTGTTGGACATAAAAATAATTTGCCGAAAGGCGCAGAGGTACTTGCGCCTTCAGCGATTCAAGCAGCAGGAGAAATGTACACAGACCAAGCAGGACCTCAGCCTCACCCTACTCCTAGAGTCATGAATCTAGATGATATTAAGCAGGCTCGCGAAGAGTATGTCAATGCAGCAAAAAATGCCATCAAAGCAGGCTTTGATGGTGTAGAATTGCATGCAGCAAATGGCTATTTATTAGAGCAATTCATCAGTCCTATCACAAACCAAAGAGCTGATGAATATGGAGGAAACATCGAAAAACGCTCTCGCTTTGTTATCGAAGTAGCACAGGAAGTGGTCCATGCAATTGGTGCAGATAAGACAGCTATCCGCTTATCGCCTTATGGTGTAAATGCAGATATGAAGCCATTTGAAGAAACAGAAGAAGCATTTGCGTATTTGGCGAAAGCCCTAGGAGAACTCAACTTAGCATACGTACACGTAGCAGATCACTCTGCAATGGGTGCACCAGAAGTCAGTGATTCTGTCAAAAAAGCTATTCGTAAAAACTTTGGTGGTACCTACGTTTTGAGTGGAGGTTATGATAAAGTAAGTGCAGAGAATGACTTAATAGCAGGAAAAGGAGATTTGGTAGCCTTTGGTCGACCATTCATTTCTAATCCTGATTTGGTGAGTCGTTTAGAGAATGATGTTGAATTGGCGCAACCTGATTTTAATACATTCTATACGCCAGGTGAGCAAGGATATACAGATTATCCAACAGCTTAAAAAAATACCTCCTAGTAAAATACCTAACTACTAGGAGGTCATTTCTTTATTAGTTCAAATTATTAATCACTTCTTCCTCTTTCTCTTCTTCCTCTGCTTTGGTTTGCGCACCATTTTGCGAAGGCCAAATATGAAATCCACCTGTCAAGTCAGAGAGTGACCAAGTGCCCCATATTCCATTCTCATCTACATTTCCTTTGTAGGCTACGGTATGGCGATCATGGTAAAACTTTGTCATATTGCAAGTCATCGAATCTATAGAATAAGTACCCACCCATGAGAATACACCAACATCGTCACTTCCACTTCCAGTTATCGTTCCATTCTGAAAATCCAATTGGAAATTCATCTCATGTTTTCTTATATCCCATGCAAAACGGTACTTGTAAAACCCTTCCCAATCACCGCTTGGAAATAGCGGATGTTCTTCTGGAGTATTATTTACTTTCATTTTCTAGGTTTTGGTTGCTTTTCTAAAACGAAAAAGAAGGGTAAATCATTCCAAAATTCACAAAAATTATTCGATTCTTACATCAAAATCTGCTTCTATATCGGTACTTCCGCCAGCATTAGATATATCGCCAGCACTTACATTCTCTGCATTTTTGTTGGGTTCGTGGCGAAGAGTTACATTCAAAGTACCTGAACTGGGATCGCCTGTAGTCATTAAGGTTTCGATTCCAATAGGATTGCCTTGATTATCCGTATCAGAATAAGCGACACTCAAATTCAAACTACCGCTAACTTGAAAAAAGAACTGGTGTTCATCTGCTTCTTCTGCCACTTCATCACCAATATTTTTTGTGGGGGTTTCTGCTTCATTAAAAAGTTCAATAAATACACTGTAAGAAGTACTTGCAGTGAGTGTAGCTCCTGTAATAATGGGTGCATTCCCCCCATCCTGACCGTCCAAGTCTTCAAAAGTAAAGGTCAAAGCATCTCCTCCACTAATAGGAGTAAAGATGAGGTTCATGTTGGTAATTAATTCCTCTTCTGGTTCTTCTTCTGGATCATCATTACAACTAGTGAATCCAATGAACAACAGACCAACTAACAAGCTGAACATCAAAGATCTTAACTTCATGGTAGTTTTAATTTAGAGTTATAGAATAGATTATGTGCTCCAGTTATCCTAAAAAAAAATGGCCAAGCCAAAAATAGTTGATCGCTTATGTAAAGCGAAATTCTATTGCTAGCTTGACCAAATAAATCGTTTATTTCTTAAAGCTTACCTAATAACTGGCAAGTTTTAAGAGTGTTATCTTACTGGATTGTGATAGGGTAGTCTACCTCAATATCCGTTTCACCACCTGCGTTAGTAATGTCACCAATTTTTACATCAGTACCGTTTTTGTCTGGCTCATGGCGAAGTGTAACTCTTAATGAACCTGAACTTGCATCACCAGTTACCATTACAGTTTCTAATCCGATAGGATTTCCATCACTGTCTTCGTCAGTGTAAGAGAAGCTTAGGTTTAAGCCGTTGGTTACTGCAAAAAAGAATTGGTGCTCGTCTGCTTCCTCTAATACCTCTTCAGTGATAATATCTATTGGATCTTCCGATTCGTTTAAAAGATCAATAGTAGTGGTGTAAGAAGTATTCGCTGCCAAAGAACCTCCCGAAATAGTAGGTGCATTTCCACCATCACCATCTAAATCTAAAAAGTTTAAGGTTACTGCATCTCCACCATTAACTGGAGTAAGTGTTACAGTCATAGTCGTGATTACCTCTTCTTCGTTTTCCTCTATTGGCTCGTCGTCATCACAGCTAGTGAATCCTACAAATAAAAGACCAACCAATAAAGTGAACATCAAAGATCTTAACTTCATGATACTTGTTTTTAATTAAAATGTTATAAAATGTGTGGACCTAAATTAGGTCAATTAATAAATTGATATTTAATTCTTAATTCTATATTTCTACCTATATCATCTGCGAAATAACGTAGACGATTGAGGTAATCTCTGTAGGATTGATCTAATAAATTATTAACACTTAACGAAACACCAAGTGTATTATTGCCAATCAACAAATTGGCACTTACCTCTGAGCGGAATAAACCATAAGCATCAGGGGGGAGCGCATAATCAATCCCTTCTGGTACCCTAGATTGCCTAGCCACATATTGGTAACCTACTCCAAAACGTATATCCTTTAAGCGTCTATTTCCAGATAAAGAGTAGAAAGCATCTACTTGAAAACGATCAGCTGGCATCATAAACAGTGGTTCTTCTTCCATTAGATCTCTAGCTCTAATGATGGAGGATTTCAATTTTAACTTTAGATGTTCTACTAATTGAACATTTCCTGTAAAATCAAAACCATAAAGACGAGCATTGGTTTGCGTATAACTAAACACTGGAAATGCTCCTCTTATCGTTAGCCTTGGTTCTGCATCGGGCCGAAGATATATGTAATCTTGAATGAAATGGATATATGCATCTAGCTCAATATTAAAAAATTGAGCTTGTTCATAAAAAAAGGCGGTAATCCACTTAATTCCTTTTTCTGGATTAAGCTTGCGATCCCCTTCTTCAATAGCTGCTGCACTATGGTGCAAACCTTCACTAAATAACTCACTGATATTTGGCGGACGAAAGGCATAACCTAAGTTAGATGTGACACTCCATTGCTTATTAGGTTTGTAAATACCACCTACTGCTGCCGTTAATCCAGAAAAGTTAAAGTCAAACACTTCCAGATTTCCCTGCAGATCAAATCGTTTGGCCTGCAGATATTGAAAGTCATATCGCCCTCCTAATTCCAATTGGAAAGCATCCATTGACCAACGTTCTATTAAGAATAACGAAGCCCCAGCACTATTATACCAAGGAATTAAAGGTCGTGTTCCCGTTCCCGGAACATTACGATTTCTTTTGAAATAAGTATCTAGTCCAATCTTACCTACCCATTTTNCCAATAGGGGTTGATGGTTAAAACTTAACTGTCCTCTATGTGATTGGAGCTTGAGATCCATAGCAGGACGATCATCTCTATCTCCCCTACGAATATCATATTCTTTACGCTCATTTAATTGGAAACTATATAAGGTTTTCCAAGTACCCATATCTGTTTTCCATTCATTACGCAGCTTCCATAGGTTATGCGTTATGACTTGTCTTGGATTCAGAATATCATAGGAAAAGTCTTCTACAAAAAATGGTTCATCACTATTCAGTGCTATTTCTAAATCAGTCAAATTACCGATATGTGCACTTCTTAGGATCCCAACTTCTGTATCGAACCTACTCCAGTAGATCTCTGACAAATAATCATTCTTTTGGTAAAGTAAAGAGGTAGAGAAGTTAAATTCTTCTGCGGCGGTATTGGTTAGCTGGTAATCTGGAGCATTTAAATCTCCTGTTTTTTTGATGCTTGTTTGGAGGGAAGCTGTAAAGAAACGAGTAAAGCGGCTGGCAAATTTGGCGGAGCCAATCAGTTGCCGGCCGTTACTCATGCCAATTATATTAAGTTCACCTAAATTATTAACATTTTTTTCAAGAGGCCTACTTTCTAACAGGACAACACCTCCGAGTGCTCCTGTCCCATATTCTACAGCACCTACACCTTTAATCACTCTAATTTCTGTCGCTGCGAATGGATCAATTTCTGGAGCATGCTCTATACCCCATTCCTGGCCTTCTTGTTGAACCCCTTGGTTCATTAATTGTATTCGGCTACTATGTAATCCATGTATAACAGGTTTACTAATATTAGCCCCAGTAGAAATACTATTTATACCTGAGAAACTAGCTAAAGATTCTCCCAGTGTTTTCCCGCGTAAGCGGTCTAGTTCAATTCCTTCAAGCGTTGATTCTGCTGCCGTACTTTTGGAGCGAAGCCGTTTGGAACGAATGTTCACCATTTCGAGTAACTCAGTATGGTGCTCCAATCGAAAGTCTAATTCAAGATTACTTTGAAGGTCAATGGTTCGCTCTACTGGCTCACAACCTATATGACTTATTACTAACGTAAACTTTCCTGTGCACAGCTGAGAGATCAAAAAGTTTCCTTTTTCATCTGCTATTGCTCCTTTGTTAGCATATTCTTTAATAGCTATGGTTGCAAAAGGCAAAGGACTATCATCATGTTCATCTAGAACACTACCCGAAATTTGCCAGATACAGTCTTGCGCTTGTACCTGCAAGTTTATTAAACTAAGAAGCAAGAAAACAACAACCCTTAAAAAATCAAACATGTTGATGTTTTTGCAACACTATTGCAAATTAAAGGAAAGAAATCCAATTATGCAACAAAGTTGCATTTATTTAACAAAAAAACTAAATCATTATCTTCTCCACTTTTTCTTTAATGGATAAGATACTATCTCTAAATTCCTTTTGGATGAGGAGCATATCAGCTGGTAAAACTTTTAATTCGCTGCCGTGATCGTGATCGTGATCGTGATCATGATCGTGGTCATGGTGGTGGTCACTCCCTTCGACTTCCACATGATTTTTTTCCCAATAATCATAACTAGCTTGGATTTGATCTACCTTAGCTATAAATATGTTTTCAGCATCTGTGAGTTCTTCTCCTTTTGTAACCAGCTGATTTTTCTTTTGGATTAATTGATCGAATTGGGGCTTAAGTTCCTTTTCAATTTTTATAGCAGCTAGATGAATTTGGGCAGCTTCGTTAAGGATTTTTTTATCTTCCTCACTAATAGAGGATTGGCAAGCGACGAAAGTTAGGCTAATGAAAAAAAAGTATTTTAGGTTCATTATTATAGTTTTTAGTTTGAACAATCAGAACAAGTTCCCTCTAATATAAAATGCTTTTGCTGCACAATAAATCCTTTTGGGACTTTTACATTGTTTTGTATTTTGCCCTCCAGACAAATTGTTTTTCCACAATCTTTACAATGAAAATGCGGATGATCATCCATATGATCATGCTCTGAGCATTGGCCATGACAGAGTGCATATTTGGTAACTCCGCTACCATCAATTGCTTGATGAATTATACCATTTCGCTCGAAAGTTTTTAACGTTCGATATAGAGTGATACGATCTGTCTTTTCAAGAGCAGATTCAAGGTTACTACTTGACAAAGCCTTATGGCCTGCCTTTAGAAAAAGTTCCAAGACTTGACGACGCATAGCCGTATTTCTTAACCGATACAATTTCAATAGTTCGAGCGCTTTCTCTTGCATCTATTTTTATTTTTATTTTTATCAACTTCTTAGAGCATGTTTAAATTTTCTACTGCCTGAAAACCATATTTTTAAGAACTATGGCGTCCGATTGGATCAGTTATTTAGCTCGCTAAACGCCTTCACAAAGCCTTAGACAAAACCCTACCTTCGCTGATAGGCAGGCTCAAATCTTTGATTTCCCCTTTGAATAAAATTAAAACACACTCTTAGTTTACTGTTGGGTTCTAAATACAAAAATAAAAATTTTGAAACATTGTTGCATTATTATATTTTTGCAACATTGTTGCATTTATAAAACATTTTTTATGCGTATCTCACAAATCAATTTAGATTACCTTGGTTTTTCTGCATCTTTCATATGTGCTTTACACTGCCTAGCTATTCCTTTCCTAATAACATTTGGCATGTTTTCTGGATTAACATGGTTAGATAACCATATAGTGGAAACGATATTGATTATCACAACGATTATTCTGGCTATTAGTTCTTTAATCCCTTCCTTCATAAACCAACATAAAAATACGAGCCCCATAATTTTAGCGGGAATTGGTTTTGCCTTTTTAGTAACTAGCCGTTTTATGGAAGGCGATTTGGAACATTATACAACTGCTATTGGTGGAATTTTCATTGCTGTAGCACATTTCCAAAACTGGAGAATACTCCGTCATTTTTCAAAAAAATTAGAAAATACGCCAACAACCAGCCGTCATAACTAATTGTCTAAAAGTGGCTATCTCGCTAACTTTTAATTTTCAGATACACAACAGTACTCATCATCTTCACAATTACAATAACGCGTGTTGTAAACGTGCAGACCGATAAGACTTAGGGTTGGAATGTAGATCATTTCGTGGGGTAGATGGATTAAATGTAGCTTTTCATTCAATATCAGCAATGATAGTGCTACCCAACTCGAATAAAGAGCGAGTGGCATCCATTTAAGTGAGGTATTCTGAGCAGAATAATAGACAGCGATGGATGAGATGACAAGAAACAGATAATCTAAACCGCTCCACCAACCCATATCATGGTGATGATGATCATGATGGTGATGGGCAGCAGTTGCTTGAGCAACAAAAATCAAAGGAGTAGCCAAACAATGAATCAGACATAAACCGCTAGCAAGCGCACCTATCAAATTTGATTTTGTATTCATTGAATTGGATACTAAACTAAAAGTATTCATTCTAAATATTTTTTCATAAGATGGCACAAAATGGACATTAATTCATTTTTTCTTGAAATGGCGAAAACGAAATGACCTTTAGGAAGTTCGAAATACCAATTTGATGAAATAGTAAGAAAAAATGAGTTAATATGATTTAGTGCAATAACTTATTTGCATTTATACTCAAAAAACGTAAAATTAGGAAATACTATATCATACATGCAACAATGTTGCGCTTTTGTTTTTTTATTTAACAGCTTGTTAAGTTCAAAAGACCATAATTTAGAATAAAGCATCTTCAGACCCTTCATCGATAGTAGTCTTTTTTGAATAGACTAAAAATGCATGAAATAATTGCTAAGCTATTTATAGAAATTAGGCTTAGAAGCGTTCTGTGCAGAAATAGCATAAAAATGGCACCAGATACTGCCGTTGATCATTTAAAGAATTAATTCCTATATGCAAAGAATACCAGTACAATTGATAACCGGATTTTTAGGAGCAGGAAAAACAACTTTCCTCAATCATCTTATCAAGCAAAGAGCCAATGAAAGATTATTTGTAATTGAAAACGAGGTTGGGAAAATTAACGTTGACTGTGAGTTAGTAATGAATGGCGAAGAAGATATTGCCGGTTTAACCGCTGGTTGCCTATGCTGTTCTTTACATGATAAGCTATTGGATGTATTAGAAGAAGTCAGTCAGAGAAGAGAAGAATATGATCGTTTGGTTATTGAAACCACAGGTGTAGCCGATCCAACATCAATTATTCAGACTTTTTTGGGTAACCGAATGGTAGAAAAGGTATTCGATTTGCAACAAGTGATTTGTCTAGCCGATGCTGCCTATGTAGTTGAAAATATCAATGCCACGGATGAAGCTCGGAGGCAATTGGTTAGTGCAGATGTTGTTTTATTGAATAAATGTGATCAGGTCACCGCAGCAGAGGTAGAGCAACTTGTTCAAACGCTCAAAAATATCCATCCAACTGCTACCCTATTCGTTGGTCAAAATGGTATGTTCCCCATCGACGAAATTATGGAGGTAAAGCCCTTCCATGATGAGAGAACAAATCATATTGCATCGGAAGTACCCAATGGTGAGCACCGGCACAATGATATAACCACTTTCACCTTGACATTTGATCGCCCTTTTAACTTAGATTCATTGGCATATGATTTGGTAAAACTAGCCAGGCTTTATCGTCATCAGGTGTATAGAATCAAAGGAATCATAGCCGTTGATCGTACACCTACTCGTGTTGTTATTCAGTCTGTCAGAGATAGTTTTGTACTAACGGACGGTCCACTATGGGAGCCTTCATCTGAAAGAATCAGCCATATTGTATTCATCGGAAAAGATGTTAAGCGAGAGGTAATAGAAAGAATGTTAGGCAGACATTTGGTCAAACCTGGAATCGTAAGAAAAAGTTGATTTTAAAAGAATAAGAATGTAGGCATTAAAAAAGGGTTGCTTATTCCTAAAAAATGGGATTAAGGATAAATACTATTCTGGACTATTTAAGCTTTTTACAAGAAAATAAAACGGGTACCACATCATCAAATCAAATTTGATTTAATAATATGATTAGTTTGCCATTGTTATGGCAAACTAATCTAAAAAAGTGAACCTAGCTGAAGTAATTATAAAACACTGGTATCACTTTCGACTTGGATGTTAAGGATGAGCATTTTTATTTCAGATCAATAACCTCAAAATTTCTTGCATCAAAATAATCATCTACACCATGATCTGTATTGATAATTATTCCGCCCAATAAAACGACCTTATCTGCGTGAAACTCTCCCTTACAAGTTTCAATATACTCATGAATTTTCTGATCAATAATTTTATAAGTCTCCTCCGTTATTTGTTTTGCAGGATTTTCTGCATTAACAATTTCCTCTCGCTTTGGTAATAAAACTTTTTCCAAAGTCATTTGCTGATAATCATCATCCCTTAAACTAGGAGTGTATGTAGGATCTTTCTTAAAGCGATCTAAAGCAAGCATTAATGCTCCACATGAATTTCCTGGTTGTTCCATTCTTGGGCGATACATCCGGCCAAGTTCACCTTCTTGTGTAACACCGATATGAGGTCCGTAAAAAATAAAAGCAGATCCATTATCAGGAATATGATGGGCGAAAGCAGTCATTCCTGTTTCTCCGACAAATGGAATACCACCTAAACCACCCATAACAAAGGGACCGAAAAGAACATTAAAAAACGTAGTAGATGGAACATTGATATCATCGGAGCAAACAGATGTTGCCATTAACATCTTTGAAACATCAAGCCCCTTATCATTAACTAATTTTCCCAAATAATGAATAGAAGTATCCTTGGCATCCATTGCATTTGGATAGTGTGACTTCACAACGTCATCAAACTTTCTTTGCAACATAATTAAAATATTAGATTGTCAATTTAAAATAAATTAGTTTATAGTTCATCCAGCTAACTACCTCTGACAGGATTTCTTCTCATGAAACGATCCTGACTCATAATAAGATAGCTGTCTAAAATTTTAGTCCATACCCAATGCTCCTACAACTTGTCTTTCCTAGTTATGGCTAAAACACTGGAAATAATCAACGTCAGTATATAAATCTATAAAGATATTGTCTTGGTCTATATAAATTTTGCCATTGATTGAGAGCTGATTGAGCAGTGTGCTATTTAATTGATATTTGAACTCTTTAATTTTTTCCTTTAAATGATAGCTAAGAATGAAAAGCTTCGGATTCCACATTTGCCATGATTCCTCCAACTGTTTCTTATTTCTTATTACTCCATTGTAAAAATCATCCATTCCTGTAATCGTTGAACAAACTTGATGCCCTAATGCATCTTTTATAATTCGATTTTCTATAGACAGTACAAAAGTGACCGTACTTATGTTTTTGTTTCTGATCAAATTTTTTATTTCTTCCATCATTTTTTCACCAAATGAAATAGAGTTTCCTAGTGAACTAATATAATAATGTTCATGCCTGAATGCATTATCTATGCTGGATTCAAGGTTATCTGTCGGACAAATAAAAAATAGGCTTTTTCTCATTTTACACTTCCAATTTTTAGATCAATGTCCTACCATCCATAAAACCCTTTTGGCACGACCCCATTCAACCGCAAATACACGACACACTGCCCGCGATGATGAATAATATGATTTTCTAAGGCATAAAATAACCGCCAAACAGGAATACTTTGACCAGCAAAATAACAATTAGCTAATAACTTTTCTCCTGATAATTCTTCAATAGACTTTTGGATAAAAGAATACATATTTTTAAGTTCTTTTATCACATGATCTTTAGTCATCTGTACTGGCAATTTTACCTTGCTGTAAGGATTTTTTAGCCCTGTTTCTCCTGACAATTGTCCACAGGTATAAATAACACAATGGCGCCACTGTTCTGCAAAAGTCATTGCATCATCAGTGTATTTAAAAGTGAAAGACTCTGATGGCATTTGTTCCACATTGATTAATGTCATGCGTTCTGATCTATTCCAAGCATCCGCTAATTCTTGCTTTAATAAAGCTATATCCGTCTGTAATTCTAGATTTTGATTCTCTTCATTCTTAGAGATAAACTTTGGTTTAGGAGACTCATTTTTACAGCCCCAAATCGATAGTAAACCTAAACCAAACATATTTTTCAAAAAACGACTGCGATTCATAAGTTACTTTGTTTTGAGTTCAACCTTTATAGCTCATAATTCATCAAAATTAATGAATGTATCACTACTGCAAGTATAATAATTTTAATGCAACAATGTTGCATTGAACTCTTCTTTCCTTCACTCTTTAAGTACGCAAATCAGTGTTGTATAAACGGCTCCACTGAGTACAGCCTGCAAAAGACGCACACAACCGCATTCGAACTTTCAGAATATATTGAAAATTCGAAAACTTATTCTTATATTGTATAAACAACCAAAGATCAGAATCATGAAAACAAATAAAGCCATCATTTATGACGATACTTGCCCTATGTGCCGCTGGTATACCAGCGAATTTGTAAATGCTGGAATCCTTCCTAAGCACAACAGAATTTCTTTTGCAGAGCTGGAAGGGTTGGGCCTAGTAGATCAAATTGATTTTGAAATTGGCAGGGATGAAATTCCTTTAGTAGATTTAGAAGGTGGGAAGACAATTTATGGCGTAGATAGTATGGTGCACCTTCTAGCTGGAAAATTACCTTGGCTCCCAGCAGTAATCGCCTTTCCTCCTATCAATTGGTTGATGAGGCATTTATATAAGTTGATTTCTTATAACAGAAGAATTATGGCACCTAGTGCTAAACAAACTATAAAATACGATTGTACGCCACATTTTAACTGGACGTACCGACTTCTTTACTTGGCACTTACTTTTACATTAGGCATCAGCTTAATAGCAAATTATGCGCTTCTTTTTTTAGCCCCTACTGCTCAGTTTGGATTACTTTCCTTACTACTCTTTTTGCTTCATCAGACTTGTATTTTCGCAAAAACCAACACCAAGATGGAATATCTTGGTCAATTAGGAACAGCAATTATCTTGGCAGCTTTCTGTCTAATACCTGCCTTTTTCAATCCATTTTGGGCTATGCCTATGGGTGTCATGGCAGTAGTCATGGGATTATGGCAGTGGAATAGGAGATTGGGACTTCTCTTAGCTCGACTTTAGGATTTTCTGACTGATTTAATGGCCATGAAAATCCTCATATCAAGATAAAATTGCTGGTCAATAAAATAGTCAGGTTAAGAATAGCAATATTGATGATGGTCATTTGAGTGCGATTTTTAGACGAACTCGAGCCTGTCTGCATTTGGCTGAAATTGAATTTCACCAAATTTGGCATTAATACTTATTCAATTGGACTTCAAACTAAGCACCCAAAAAATGCCAAAAATTAATCTCGCCATAGCTGACGATCAAATTTTGTTCCTCAAAGGTTTAAAACTTTTGATCTCCTTCATCAAATAAGTAAAACTAATCTGAAAAAAACAAACCTTAGCAAAGGTTGCTGCCGCATGTTACATTAGTCCACAGACAGCAAAAAATCATTGCAAAATTTATTGGAAAAGAAAGGTATAAAAACTATTGCTAGCCTAATTTTTTTTTGCCATCCAAAATCAACGATCGAACTGGAAGCTTAGAAAGATTCAGCATCTTTAAGTATATAATTGAAGTGATTGACATCTCCTTTATTGAGTTGGAGTGTCCCCTTGATATTAATGTACTGATCTAGTTTAAATTTTTGTTTAAATTCTGGTTTCGTAATAATTTCAACAATCGTTTCGGGGCCAGATGCGCCACAGAAGAAACAAGAAGCATAAGGCATTTTAGATAGTACAAAGCGTTTATTATCTTTGCTCAAAGGGATAAAATACCCTGAAACAATCACCTCTTTCCCATCAAACATTTTTGGTCCTTGCCCAAAGGTGGGCACCAGAAATTCGGTAGCATGCTCTTCAAAATATACAGCTTTAAAGCTAACATCGCTCAATAATTCCCAACTCAACTTAATTTGTCCAAATCCATAGCTACCTATTCCTAAAAAAATGAACAATAACAATATTTTCTTCATACTTAATTTTTTTACTCCTTCAAATATGACAAAAAAGCTTCAGCTAAGATCAACCGAAGGATATAAAACAAATAAATAAAACAGTTTTTAACGCTATTGGCATAAATAGCCTTCGATTACATTGACAAAAGACTCTTTAATTAGATATCTGATATATTGAATTTTCCTTTATTGAAATACCAATGGAGTCATCCATCATGCTATAAAAAGTAATGATTCTTTTCCTCACCATTCAATCTAATAATCCTAAGGTATAGACCTAAAATATTAATCTAGATAACGAACTGATCTTGATTTTTATTAGAAAAGGATTTGCTGAAAACAACAAATCCTTTTCTAATAATCAAGCCATTAGACTACAGCTTAAGGTCTAATTTTATCTTTTTTAGCTTTTTGCATTGGATTCAATTGCTCTTGCATTTTGTGACGCTTAAAAACTTGGAAGCGACTAGGCACCTCCTTTACTGGCCACATATTATTAGAGGCATCAATATCTCCTGTTTCGCGATAGGGATCCAAGACAACAGCAGTTACTTTCTGATCTTTTACAAACACCTTTCGGAATTCTGCCTCATTTTTACGCCAAATTTCAGCAGGTATACGTTCAATTTCAGTACTACCATCTTCAAAGGTCCATTCTAAGATAATAGGCATCACCAAACCTCCTTTATTTTTAAAGTATAGTTCGTAATAGTGTAAGTTGCCGTATTTTTCTTCTTTTTCCTCCTTAGTGTAAGTCTCTGCAAATAAGTCCATTTTCACCACTTGAACAGAATCTTCTGTTTCCCAAGGCTTATAAGTAGTATAGAAGTCTTGTAATTCCTTATCCTGTGGAACGATAAATTTCATGCCTTCCTCACGATTTCTACGCTTAGAAATATCATCATAAGGCTTCGTACGAGTAATTGGGTAAGAGTACTCGCGCTGCTCTGGATTGTTCTCCATATCTACACGATAGTAATTGATACTATCCAATGCAATATCAACGGGATCGATACCATAGAACCATCCTTTCCAGAACCAGTCTAAGTCTACACCAGAAGCATCTTCCATCGTACGGAAGAAATCCGCAGGAGTAGGATGTTTGAATGCCCAACGGCGGCAATACTCTCTGAATGCAAAGTCGAACAATTCACGGCCCATAATTGTCTCACGAAGAATATTTAGGGCTACGGCTGGCTTGTGATAAGCATTATTACCAAATTCGACAATATTTTCACTATTTGTCATGATTGGCTCCAAACGATCTGGATTACGGCTCATATAATCTGTAATCTTGTATGCAGGTCCACGACGAGAGGGATAGTTATTATCAAACTCTTGCTCACTTAAGTATTGTACAAAAGAGTTTAATCCCTCATCAAACCAAGTCCACTGACGCTCATCACTATTGATAATCATTGGGAAGTAGTTGTGCCCTACCTCGTGAATAATTACAGAGATCGCCCCTCTTTTCGCCCTTTCTGTATAGGTACCATCTTCCTCTGCACGACCATAATTGAAACAGATCATTGGGTATTCCATACCATTTGCTGCCTCTACAGAAATAGCTACTGGATATGGATAAGGAATACTGTACTTTGAGTAAGAGTATAAAGTGTGTACTACTGCTTTTGTAGAATATCTGCTATAAATTGGATAAGATTCTTTTGGGTAATAGCTCATACACATTACTGTCTCTCCTGCTTCTGTAATATGTGGCATGGCATCCCAAACATACTTCCGACTAGCCGTCCACGCAAAGTCTCTCACGTTATCTGCTTTGTAAATCCAAGTTTGTGTCTTTTTAGAAGGCCTTTTCTTCTCATTTTTCTTTGCCTCGTCTAAAGTTACAATTTCGATTGGCTCTTTTGCTGTATGTGCTTGTTTCCAACGTTTCATCTCTTCATCAGAAAGAACCGTTGAATAATTCAAACACTCCCCTGTAGAACCGACCATATAATCATCTGGTAATGTCATTTTTACTACGAAGTTTCCGAAAGTCAAAGCAAACTCTCCACGGCCAGTAAATTGCTTGTTTTGCCAACCTTCAAAATCGCTATATACGCACAATCGTGGGTGCCATTGTGTAATAGTAAAGATGTAATTTTCATCTTTTTCAAAATACTCATAACCACCACGGCCACCACTTACTCCATTGATACGATCAACTAAGTAATAATGCCATTTGATATTGAAGGCAAAAGTTTCTCCAGGTTTTAAGGGTTGAAGTAGATCAACACGCATCATTGTTTTGTTAATGGTGTAAGGAAGTGCTTCCCCATTGGTTTGGGTAACAGCTTCAATCTTATGACCATATTTTTCTAATTCTTTTTGTGGTTCCAAGCCACGCAGCGCATCCTCATTCATCATACGGCCAATGCCACTTGGATTAAAGCGGTGATTATCAGCATCAGCAGCATGCTGGTTCTCATCTAACTGAATCCATAAATACCTCAAGGTATTGGGTGATTGATTGTAATAAGTGATCGTTTCTTCTCCATCCAAACGTTGTTCTTCTGTATTAAGGGTACACTCAATATCGTAATCTGCACGTTGCTGCCAGTACCTTGGGCCTGGAGCTCCGTCTGCACCACGATAATCGTTGGGAGAAGGTAAGGTTGTACCTAATTGCTCAAACTTATTTCCATGGTTGGATTTTTTTTGAGCTTCAGCTAATGAGAATGAAAGCATCAATGCAAAACTTGTCAGGATGCTCATTCTAAGGAGTCGAGTAAAAGAAATGTACATACTAAATTTTTTCTTTAAAAAATTGAAATGAGAGCACTACAACTCTAATTGTGATAAGTAGTTAGGCTAGAACCTGTCAGCCTCTGGCTGAAATTGGTATAATAAATTTCAGCCATAGGCTGACAGGCTTTAACGTCCCTTCTAAAATCGTGCGTAACTTTCTTATCATCAGTTACTTACTATTTTTGAGCTGACGCCGTGCCTGCCGGCTGGCAGGAATTTATTATACAAGCAATTTTGACTAGCCGCTTAGCTCATTTTTCTTTAAGATTTCACCAAATTAATGCTCTAAACTTCTCGTTAGTCAATTTATTCGCATCATTTTGGCAAAACAAAAATGAGTTAAGATAATTTTTTACGCCTATTTAAAATCAAATTCAAAAAACAAAATTATATTTTCTTACCACAATAATGGGGTAAGAATTGCTAAAGTGGTAAGAGCATGTTTAAATTTTCTACCTAAGCTTTGAGAACTATGCTGTTTGATTGGATCAGTCACTTAGCTCGCTAAGCTCCATCACAAATCCTTAGCCAAAACTTCACCTTTAGCAGTAGGCAAGCTCAAACCATTGATGCTCCTTTTGAATAAAAGTTAAACATGCCCATATAAATAAAAGACTCTTTCGGCAGACTATTTTAGCCCTAATAAAAAATCTAGTGATTTATTTTATGAAAGGGTCGCTAAACTTTTCGTCCCTCAAAAATTCTTCATCTGTTAGGGTATGCAAAAATGCAATTAGGCCTTCTTTTTCTTCTTCCGTCAAATCCATCTGTCTAACTGTTGTATTTCCGCTACCGATTCCTCGGAATCGAACATCTAATGTTGGACTATATTGAATACCACTACTATAATGTTCCAAAACCTCTTCTAGAGTTTCAAAACGCCCGTCGTGCATATAGGGTCCTGAAACGGCAATATTCCGCAAAGAAGGCACTTTAAACTTACCGATTTGGTAATCATTACCGGTAAAGCCACCTACACCTAGATCAGTAAACTCACTATCTAAGCCATTGTTCATTGCAAGATCCGCTATTTGGAAGCCAAAACCATGACAACTCGTACATCCACGATAAATATTAAAGAATAGATCCACGCCCCTATTCTCTAATTCAGTCAGCCCCTCTAATGGACTTTTGATAAGGTTAGACTGTGTAATTCCAGAAGCAACGACCGCTTTATCAAACTTAGAAGTGAATGATACAATAGATCGAATAAACTGTGCTGTAGCCTTTGCCACGCGCTCAGGCGTAATGTTAGTGTCTCCAAAAGCTTTTTCAAAAAGAAAAGCATAATATGGGCGATCTTCCAAGCGGCTGATCATCTCGTCTATCGTTAAGCCCATTTCAATATGATCTTGGATAGGAATCAATATTTGATTTTCTAGTGTTGCAGCGCGTTCATCCCAGAAAAATTTCTCATGTTCATAATAACGAGCATTGGTCAAACTCATCGAGTTACGGTTCGTCACCTCTCCCTCAAATCCAACACTAAAAGCAATAGGATCGGCAAAGTTATTTTCCTGATGATGGCAAGAGGCACAAGAAAGCGTATTATTTAGCGAAAGCGCCTTTTCATAAAACAGTACACGACCTAAGGTGGCGCCCCAATCAGTGATCACATTATCTTCAGGCATATTGTCTTCTCTCCTACCCGGAAAATCATTCAAGAAACCCGGTAGGATAACATTAGCATAATTAAATGGCGTAGTGGGAAGATCGAGATTTTGCGAAAGCGATTCTTCTGGACTTAACGATTGCTCCTGCTTTTGGCAAGCAAAAAGCAGTAAGTATAGTAAGCCAATAGCTACAATAGTCAATTTAGATCGCATAAACTTTTTCTAATTTTCCTTGAAGTTAATGAAAACTATCATTTTGGAAAAACCAATGAGTTCAAGGGTTAATAACCTTTGAACTCAATAGAACTTACAGTATCTAAAGCAAGACAAATTCCACCGATCATTAAATGGCTCCAAGCTGCAAATTAGACCTATTCTATAGAAGAAGTGAATGAAATAATCACTCACCTCTTGTATTTTGTTGCAGTATTTAAGAGCATAGTTGGAAATTTGTTCTTTCAGCCGATTCTGTCAACAATTAGTTTAGATAAGGCCAATTAATAAATTCCAGATACGCTCTAGGAATTAGGAGTGCTCATTCGCTTTAATAACAGTAAATGAGAAAGAGCTCCTCCAAAATAAGTGGTTTGGTTTGGAATGATACCTTCTTCCTTTAGTAGTCGGTACAAAATTCGATTGAGTTTTGGGTAGTGTATATGATGAATCTGAGGGAATAAATGATGTGCGATGTGATTATTAAATCCACCAAAAATAAAGTTCGCAAGCTCACTAAATGGGTAGAAGTCATTAGAACTCCAAATTTGATTATTCAACCATGAAGTTTGAATTTCGCCAGATTCATTCGTCATTGGATAGAAGGTTTCTTCTACATGATGCGTCATAAAAAAAGTAAACAATAAAAATAAGGACTGCATCAAATGCATCATCAAAAATCCAATCAATGCAACAGTCACGGTTTGCTGAGCAAATAAGAGCGGCAATACCAACAAATAAGCTAGATATACGACCTTTTGAACAACAAAAGACGTATAATATTTCCAGTCCTTCTTAAGGCCATATTCTTCCTTTTGGAAAAGTAGAACAAAGTCTTTAATAAAAATCCAGAACAGCGAATAGGTCGTGTAAGCCAAAGGCGCATACCAATGCTGATAACGATTGTACCATCGAAAAGGGCTACCTGGAATCACCCTTATTAATGGAGAAATACTCAAATCAGAGTCATATCCATCTACATTAGGTGCAAAATGATGCGAGTGGACGTGCCTTGCCCGCCAGGCCTCTGCATGTGCACCCATCATCGTATACAAAGCAATAAAACCTAGGCTATTCCATCGATCGCTTTCAAATACGGTGTTATGCGAGCAATCATGTGCGAAATTAAAGGCAAAAAGTAGCGCAATGTAACCATAACTAATATAGGCTACCACAAACCAAAAAGGATTAGTGATTTGAAATAAAGCCCAATAATTCAATACCGTCAAAGTAAAATACACCAAAAACTTAAGGATTAAGAAAAGCCTAGTTTTTACTGGATCAATTACCAGCTGTGTCCGAACTTGGCGATTAATTTTATGCCATAAGGAAATATCTTCCTTAATATGAATATGCTTGTTTGTCATAATATAGTGGTTTTGGAGTAGCCTCGTGGCCCATGTTATGTAAAAAGCGAAAATGAGATGCTAATGCCTCTTGGTAAGGCAATTCCATGTAGGTTAAGTCGTATTTATCACAAAGTTCTCGGAAGATGGGCAATATCTCTAAATAATGTACATGGCAAATATGGGGAAGTAAATGATGCAAAGCATGGGCATTAAACCCTCCCAATGTCCAATTAAAAAATACACTATCAGGCTTATAATCTACAGATGTACATAACTGTAACTTTGCCCAACTCATTGGCAAGACCCCATTTGTATCTGGCACAGGATGAGAAACAAAATCAGATAAGTGAGAAACCCCAAGTACAGCTGTGAAAATGATCGATACTAAAAAATGATTAAACAAAAAGGCCAAGAGTATATGCCCCCATCCAAAAGGCAGTAAGTAAATGGGCAGTACAATCATATACCCAATGTAGAGTACTTTAAAAAATAGTAGTTTGATAATTTCTAGTGGTGGTATTTTCAAATCGATTGTTCGAGAGGAAACCTTAAAAATCATCAGCGTTTCTCGAAAGAGAAACCAGTTTAAGGAATATAAAAGATATAAGACTGGGGTGTATAAATATTGATACTGATGATACCATTTCAACTCTTGTTGTTCCGTCATCCGTACCAAAGGATTATTGAGTACATCAATATCACTTCCTTCTACATTCGTGTAAAGATGATGTGATTCATGATGATTCTTTCCCCAAACGTAAGCATTGTTGCCTTGTAGATTAAAGCTGAGTTGAAATAGAAAATCATTCCAAAATTTACTTTTAACGGCCACTCCATGTGCAGCATCATGTGACACATTAAAAGCAGTTAGTAATACAGATAATCCCATGAGTAAATAGAAGGTGTAAAAAGCCACGAGACTAGTGCTCGAAATCATGAGGTAATAAAAAAGGATATCAAGACTGAAATAAAGGCCAATTTTAAAGTACATCTTCAAATTACCTTTAGGATGGCTCCCTTTGGACTTAAAATACTGATCAACGCGTTGCAGAAGCTCTTTGTAAAAAGCAACACCTTCATCTTTAGAAAATTGAAGTTGTCTCATATTAATGGTCTTTTGATGAAATAAAAAGTACTAAACCACTTGATTGGTAGGCCAATCTGAATCTAGTATACTGTAGCACTAAGACCAAGTTAGGGGCATTCTTTACATGCAATCAATGATATTTCGCAATTTTCCTTTCGGGAAACTGCAAGATCTGTTTGATATCTTCTAATGAAGTTGATTAATAGAAAAGCAAAACATTAACAGTTTTTAATACAAAAGTGTGTTTGCCGACACTTTTCAAAATCCAAAAGATCCCTAATTTCGTAATTCGATAAAAGATACTCTCATCGTAGTTGGACAGCTATCAATTGATAAGGAAGTTGGCTTATTTTAATGTTCATTAATCCAAGCTACTTCTGGTTTTCAATTCAACAATCAATTAAAATCAATTAAGCATGTTAAAGCAAGTCGTAATCTTAGGCAGTTTATTCTTGTTTACTTTCAGCTCTTGTATTTTTAATAATGCACATTCTCAAAATGGGGATCCCCCCTTTCCAGACGAAGAGATTAGTGCTTCCAATAATTTAGAAACAGCTACATTAGGTGCTGGTTGCTTTTGGTGTGTCGAGGCTATTTTCCAAGAACTGGAAGGTGTCAAGAGTGTCGTTTCTGGTTATGCAGGCGGTCATAAACGCAACCCAACTTACAAAGAAGTAGTAAGCGGTACAACGGGGCATATCGAAGTGGCAAAAATCGTATTTGATCCTAAGGTGATTACTTTCGAAGAAATATTAGAAGTATTCTGGACGACGCATAACCCCACTACGCTCAACCAACAAGGCTATGATGTAGGCACACAATATCGTTCAGCTATTCTATTTAATAGCCCCAAGCAAAAAGCAACTGCAGAACGTTCAAAAGCAGCATATGCTACCCAAATTTGGGATGATCCTATTGTAACAGAAGTCACTCCATTAGGTGATTTTTACTTAGCAGAAGATGATCACCAAGATTTTTATTCATTGAACCCTTATTATGGCTATTGTGTGGCCGTTATCAATCCAAAGTTGGACAAATTTAGAGCAAAGTTTGCTGACAAGCTGAAAAAACCAAAAATAGAAGAAGTATCCAGCATAGAAAAAATTGAAAAAACAGAAGAGGAATGGGCCGCTGAACTAACGCCCGAAGAATTTAAGGTACTTCGTCAAGAAGGTACCGAACGTGCATTTACAGGTGATTTGTGGGACAACAAAGCAAAAGGGACTTATAGCTGTGCAGCCTGTCAACTGCCGCTATTTAGTTCTGACACAAAATATAAATCTGGAACTGGCTGGCCAAGTTTCTGGGAGCCAATCCAAGCAGAACATGTGGGTTCTAAAACAGACAACAAATTTGGTTGGAACCGTACAGAAGTGCATTGTGCAAGATGTGATGGTCACTTAGGACATGTATTTAATGATGGACCACGACCAACTGGTTTGAGATACTGTATCAACTCTGTTTCTTTGGACTTTGAAAAAGCAAAAGAAGAGTAAATATTACTTAGAATAGGTAGCAAAACCATTTATTATTTGTTTTGCTACCATTGCTTTTTCACTTCTGTCAATTTATAAAACCAATAGAGCTGAAGCAAGGCAAGTAAGCTTCCCGAAATGCTATACATCTGTATCGTCAATAAAGAATCATCGTAATACTTCCCGAGCAAGAAGGCGAAAATACCTACAACTAAAAAGACACCTTCCCAAATCGCATTCTCTCTGATTTTATCTTTGATGTCTACCAAACTTGAAAAAGCGGTTTTCAGAAAGTTTAGTACTAGATAAGGTACTAACCAAGCAGCGAACACTCCTGAATCAAACCACTCTTCGCCTAAGAAAAATGCAAAAAAGATAGGTCCAAAAAATACGACAAACAGAGCAGGTAAGATGGCAAGACCAAATAATAGCTTTAAGTTTCGAAGAAAAAAAGGTTTGAGCTTTTCTGAATGTACCTGTTCCTCCTCCGCTGTTTGTTGATAAAACACCTGAGAAAAAGAAGTGGCCACAATGCCAAGGGGTTTACTAAGTAAGGTATTCGCCAAAGCATACAAACCTGCAACTTTTAATCCAAAAAAGGCAATCAATGCGAGCGTAGGCAATTGCTTATGCCCAATATTCAATAAAGCTTCGAAAGTAGAAAACTTTGGAAAGTTCTGATATTTCTTCATGACGCCTAACCACTCTTTTCGCCAGTTTTGACTAGGTTTTGAGATATATTTCCGCAAAGAACTCCATAATATAACCACCTCCAAGACAATGCCAAATAGCTTCCCGTAAATCAAGCCAAGGGGTTTAACTTGCAAATATCCATATATCATACTTGCAATGCTGTTGAAGCCACTACCTCCGATTCGACTAATCGATAAAACGCGATACTTTTTTATTCGATTAGCAAATACAGAGATGGTTTGTAAAACTACTTGAAAAGCCACCGCAAATGGAATCCAATAATAAATAGCTCCATAAGCAGGATCGAAAGTAGCAACCAAATATGGGTAAACAACTGGAACTATCGCAAATAAAAGAATCGCAAATAACAGACCTAAAGCAGTACTTAATTGAAAAAGATGCTGAGCCTCCTCCTCTTCCTTAGGTAATAGTAACGCCACTTCATAACGACCTGTACCGATTACACCTAAAATCGCTACAATAGTTAAAAACAAGGAGTATAATCCAAAATCATCCGGACTAAAAAGGCGAGTCAAGACAGGTGTTAAAACAATAAGTATTAGTTGAGACAAGGAAGAGCCTGTGATGAGCGTAGCGATGTTTTTATAATATTCACCACTTAAAAGGCGAGTCAGATATTGCAATAATCGATTCAATAAAGATAGATTTGGATTGGGGCAAAGTTAAACTTTGCCCCATTAAATTGTTATCTCTGAATCAATAATTTCTCTGTAAATGTTTGAGCACCATTTCTAGCCACTAAAATGTACTGCCCTGCTGGATAGTTTGTCAAATCTGCTTCACCTCTGAAACCACTAGCAGTTGAAACATCATAGGTATATTGTTTCAACAACTTAGCGTCCATATCATAAATCATCACTTCTAATTCATCCGCAACAGTATTGTCCAACTGGAAGCTGAATAAACCTTCACCTGGATTAGGGAAAACAGTCATTGTAGTAGCTGCAGATTCAGGAATTGGATCCGTATTCACTGGCTCGCTGAATGCGAAGTCCCAAATACCTCTCCCATATGTACCAAAGCGAACCGTTTGAATGTCTTCGATATATTCTACTGACCAATAAGTTTGCGCAGGAGCGCAAAAACCTGCCATGTCATACCATAATCCATCTTCTGCCACGTATACATAAGGTCCTGCTTCAGTAGCAGCAAAGAGTAAGCTTTCATCTTCATTTGCCGCAAGGCCAAATACTAAAGTAGATGGTAAACCTTGGCTCATATCAACGAAAGTTTCACCACCATCTGTTGATTTGTAAACAGCAGGGTTAGAATAGCCACTACCTCCTAAATAAACCGTAT
Organism: Saprospiraceae bacterium; assembly: GCA_022448955.1. Classification (GTDB taxonomy): domain Bacteria; phylum Bacteroidota; class Bacteroidia; order Chitinophagales; family Saprospiraceae; genus JALEHC01. The sequence goes on along the minus strand of JAKVCU010000025.1, from coordinate 10,581 downwards.
TAGCCTCTATTTTAGAACCTAAAATAGACTGACCATATAGATAATGCCCTGATGGAAGGAAGATAGCGGTTTGATCCCAGGTTTGGCCCAAATCAGTAGAGTAGAAGAAACGACCATTGGTTGTCGCTACATATAAGCGATCTGGATTTAAGGGCGTTGAACCAATCGCAGAAACTTCTCCCCCAGCTTCCGCTAAAAAGTCAAGCGTAGACTGCGTAGGTGTAATTACGCTAAAGTTGCGCGTCAACTTCACTAAGTGGGAGCCTGCACCACCATTAATATTACCACCTGCCATATAAATGGCATCCTCAGATGGATCAGTAGAAGCCATCAAAGGTGGAATCCATACCGATTCGTTATCTGATTCTAGGTTGTAGCTACCAGTAATTCCACCCGTTTGTGGCTGGCCATATAACGATACACTACCTCCTGGATAAACCGTCCACATAGATTCGCCATCTCCTGTAAATACGATATGTCCGTAGTCACCTGAAATTACTTGTTCAAAACCTTCCACCCCATAGTCATCATCTTCAAATGTAGTAGATCGCTGGAAACCTTGATCTTGCGAACCTGCATATACATAATTTGAATTCAAAGGATCCGTACGAACACTATAATACTGACTTACATTCAGACCATTCATACCGATATTTTGCTGGTTCTCCATATAATCTGTACTCATCTGAATACCACCGTGGTTACTCACTAATAAAAAATGTTCTCCATCAGCAGTTTCAAATTCATTAAAATCCATGATATCCGCATGGATTTTAGTTTCTACCGCATCATAATATTCCCACCAAGCGTTAACTGTTTCCCAATTAGATCCTGCATTTGTACTTACATGGCACTCTACCTCTCCCATCAATAACACATCCGGGTTAGATGGTAAGACATACATGCCTACCTCCCATGGACTGGTTGGTAAATTACCTTTGTACGCCCAGCCTTGTCCCCCATCTGTAGATTCTAAAACTTGAGCAATACCTGTGGTATGCTCTCTTACCACATAGTAACGGCTTTCTGTGCCATTATCCCAAGCAGTAAGGTTAGCACGTCCACCACCAAAATTCAGATTTGAACCTTCATTGATCCACTCCAAATCACCAGTACTTTGGTTCACTAAGTAGATTCTACCTTTATCGTCAGCTGCTTTTTCTACTAAAAGAACATCATTGGTATGATGAGGCTTACAGAGTGCAAACAAGTTTTGGTCGTAAGAGCTAAGTGTTTCGATATTTTGATAAGTTTCGCCATTATCTATTGAGCGATATAGCGAGAAATCAGCCCAATAGTTTGGCTTTGCCAGTACATAAATATCCATTCCACCATTCTCATCTTCTACCACAACTGGATGTCTGAATGTTCCCCAATTATCCGTTGGGTTGATACCATTAGCCATAGTCCAAGTATATCCATCATCATCTGAATAGTGAGGGATGCGATCAATGAAAGCAATCATTCTTCTTCCACTATCTGTAGGAATGAATTTGAGGATACCATGGCTAAATCTTAGATCTTGGTTAATCACTTCCCAGCTATTGCCAAAACGGTCACTTTTAAATAAAGAACCGCCTGCAGAAATCGTCCAGATCACATCTGCCTCAGCATCATATTCAATATCAAATACGCTTCCTGCTTGATCAATGCTTCCTCTTTCAGACCAAGAACCTAGCACATTCCCATCGGCTAATTCTTCTTCTTCACAGCCAGATCTTGACTGGACACTTGTTGTACGTAGACGATGTCTATTCATCGAATTTTGATATTCGATTTGGCGCCAGTTTGTGCCTTCTTCCGCTTGGTGCATCAATTCAAACCAAGCTTCTCTTTTTAGTTGGTTTTCACCATCTTCGCCTTCATGAAGGATGGTATCTGTTGGCTTTGGCAAATCTTTTTGATCTGGCTGTTGCCAAATTGCATAAGCAACTAGTACAATGACTAGTAAAAAAGTAGATAACTTTAATTTCATCAGTTCAATTTTTTCTATATGCAGCAATATACAGCATTGCAAATCACAATCATTGGTGGTATCACAAATGTACATCTGATGACTATCAGAGTGAATTACTGCGCTTTCGCCTGCATTTGGCAGGCTTTCGCATCATATTTTCAACTACCTCTGTAGATCCGCTTTCTGCGAATTATTAATAAATATGATGCTCGTTGCATTAGTTTTTCTTTCAAAATTAAAAAATGAGTATTCTTCACGGAGTTCCATTGAATACATTATAAAGATAAACTAAATAAAGGGACTAAAATTGCGATTTTTTTGTTTTGTCATTAAGCTTTTAATCTTTTCCACAGCCATAGAAGGTACGACCATCTTTTTCTATCTCTACTTGGTAAGGAAACTTTTTAGTTCCCGCAAGATTTTCTTGGCAAGTTTTTTTGATCAGCGTAATTTTTAACCAATTCTTTTCACCATTAATTTTTTTACTGCTTAGATAAATGGTTCGGTCGTTACTAGTCTCTCCTTTTACATAAGGGTAATGCACTTTTTCTCTTCCTAATTCTTCAAAGATGATTCCCTCTTTTGAAATTTCGGCGCTCCAAAAGGGATTGTTTCCCGAAAGGGTAAAAAAGAGATCACTATTTTTTTTGGTGGTCAAACAAGCTGTTAACAAAAATCCACAACAAGCAAAAATCAAGAAATGACGCATATCAATAATTTTTTCAATTAACTGAAGTGATTAGATGCTTTTAAAAAGCAAAAAATAACAAATTGCTTTCATTTATACACAAAAACTCAGTTTGAGTTCCAGATAGATCTTCTTAAAAATGAACGAAATAGTCCAATATTTAGCATTTTATAGCGTCTAATTGTTAAAAATCATTGCGTACACTTTCATCTTATAAGTTTTAGTTCTATATTGCACTAAATCACTTCATAGCTTTTTTAATGTTTTGACATTTTCTAATATTGCTCAAAACAGCTTGAAGATACATATCAAATTAATCCTCCTAAGTATTTTAAGTTTTCTGCCTAAGATTTGGTAGCAAAAGCATAGTCTTTAAGTAGGTTTAAAAATAACACTTGCTGAGTTGTTGTTTAGAATACTACTAGTTCAACTGCTTTTACCACACTTTCGGCATAATCATGTTTGATTAACTAATCTAAATCATATCAAATGCTTATTCGCAGTGTAGTTACTCTACTGTGCCTAGGCTTGTTTTTTCATGTCAAAGCACAAAAGGTCATGAGTGCCAGTGGTGGTTATGCAAAGACAGATCGTCTGTCTGTAAGCTGGACCATGGGAGAACCTATCCAGGCTTATCTTCAATCATCCAATGGTATTTACACACTGGGTTATCAACAACCTAATCTAAGTGTAACACAGTTAGAGCCTGAAGTATTGATAGGGGAAGACAAATGGGCAACTGTATTTCCTAATCCAGTTATTGACGAATTATCCATTCGTCTAAATGAAACACTTGCTATCAATGAAGAAGTGGTTGTCCAACTCTTCACTGTCGATGGTAAACCGCTGAAAACTTTAAAAGCTAAAGGTCAAAATGATCTGAAGATGGATTTCAGCAATTTCCCTAGTGGTACTTATTTGTTGAGACTTGAGACTAAAAATAGCAAACAAGTATACTCAATAATCAAATTTCAACCTTAAAAACAAACTACTCACTTCATCATGAAAAAGTATCTATTATTTATCTTATGCATCGCTCTTAGCTCTTCCATATTCGCACAAAGTGTACCTCAGGGAATTCCATTCCAAGGTGTAGCTCGTGATTTAAGTGGAACACCTATAGCCAAAAAAGAAATCAAAATCCGTATCAATCTATTGTCTGTTAATGCAGATGGACAAATTCTTTATCAAGAATTCCATAATGTGACAACGAATCAACTTGGTTTATTCGATTTAGTTGTAGGGCAAGGCAGAGCTACAGAAGCGGAATTCAATACTATTCCTTGGTCTTTACAAGATATTTGGATGGAACTATCCATCAATGATCAAGAGGAAGGTGGTACTTATCAAGTATTAAGTAATAGTCAATTACTTTCTGTCCCTTATGCTTTGCATGCTGGAACAGCAGATGAGTTGACTGCTAATTACCCACAATCCACTACAGGTCCTTTCTGGAAGACTACAGGTAATGGTAACTCTCTTCCCCAGTTCCACTTTATTGGAACAGTTGACGCTAAAGATTTCAATATCCGAACTGCTAATCAAATTCGTATGACAATCGAGTCTGGCGGTGATGTAGATATTGCAAATAGTATCGATGTAGGGCAAGATGTCTTTCTGAATACTTCAGGTGGACAAACGATCAACCAAGGTGACTTTACTTCTGAGCAAAACGTGACCTTAAATACGGTAGGTGGACAAACGATCAACCAAGGTAACTTTACTTCTGAGCAAAATGTCGATTTAAACACAGAAGGTGGTGAAACAAATGTTTTCGGTGATCTTACAGCTCAAAGAAACGTAACCTTAAATACGGTTGACGGTCAAACGATCAACCAAGGTGATTTCACTTCTGAGCAAAATGTTACTTTAAATACACAAGGAGGTGTAACAGATATTAACGGAAATTTACAAGTATTAAACCAAAGCTCTACGGAGCTAAGCGGTTCCTTAGATGTGGATGAAACAACTAGATTAAAGCAGTCACTTACTGTATATGGTCCAACTAGCTTAGAAAGTTCTTTAAATGTAAATCAAGAAAGTCCTACTATATTATCTGGCACATTAAATGTAGGAATGGATGCGGTTATGGATAGTAGCTTATTTGTAGGAAATAAGCTTATCGTTGATGGTCCTACTCCAAGTGCACTATATAAATTTACAGTTACCGATACAGCGGCTACATTTGGCGTTCCAGTTGCATTTAATTCTGATGTAAGCTTCAAATCACCAGTTCAAATTGCTGCTGACCCTGCTATCCAGAGTACGGCATTAAGTGTTACTGCATTTATAGATCGTAGCTCAACTGAAGTTAACCCAACAACAACTCCAGCAACACATGTTGCTCACTTTGAAAACTTAGCTAATGGTAACGGTATTTCTATTAAAGTGGGTTCTACGGAGCCACATAACTGGAACAACTTTATTACATTCTTAAATAGTTCAGGTGAAACAGTAGGTAGAATCGAAGGGGAAGATAGCGATTGTGATTTACAATGTCGGGAAGAATTAGTTAAGGCAGGTATTATATCTAATCCTAATGATATTATACCTACTATTATTACAAATGCAGTTTTGGATGGTTTTGGACTAACTGACATTGCTAGTTACTTAACCGACCTTGGTATTTCAATTAATTACAACTTTGGAAAAAGTGGTGATTTTACTAGAAATCAAGAATATGTTGATGATGTTACGTTCGCTACATTAGATGTAGCTCAAGCTACTATTGCCGAAATTTTTGCCATTGCGGATGCAGCAGTAAGTACTACTGAGGTAATTTCTGTTTCTGCTGACGTTCGAGCATGTGCAGGTTTAGGTGCTTGTGTTACAACTCCAGGTGCTGTAAGAATCGTTACTAAAGGTGCTGTTGCGATTATCGAAGCGGCTGATATCATTACAAGTACACTTGATTTAGCTCAAAACATAGCTGCCGTTTCTGTTTTGAAAAGCACGCACAAAGCTTTAGAGGGTATCACGTTTGCTTCTGGATCAGAAGATTATGCAGAGTACCTACCAAGACTTAACCAAACACAAGACCTTTTACCAGGCCAATTGGTTGGTATGAAGAATGGTTTTGTGACACTTGATACAAGAGATGCAGACCGTATCATGGTGATTTCTCACAATCCAGCAGTTTTGGGTGGTATCCCACAAGAAGGTGATGAAAGAGAGCATGAAATGGTGGCTTTCTTAGGTCAGATTCCTACAATGGTTATGGGTAAAGTAGAACCAGGTGATTATATCCTTCCAAGTGGTTGGAACAATGGTTACGGCATTGCTAAAAATCCAAAAGATATGACACCAGAAGATTATAAATTGATCTTAGGTGTTGCATGGGAAAGTAATGAAGGAGGCATGGGTGAAGTTAATGTTGCAGTAGGATTAAATACCAATGATGTAGCAGATCAGTTAATCCGTCAACAAGAAGAAATTGACAGATTGAATGAACAAATGAATATCCTAGCGGAGTTAGTACCTGGTTTCAAAGAAGCTGCAGGTTTAGAAGACAAACCAGCATCTGTAATTGCTTCTACAGGCTACGAAGTAGAACTTAATCAAGATCAATTAGATTTTGATAATAATCAGAATACAGTAGAACAAACTCCTATTATCCAAGATGATAAAATCACATTTGAACCAGTTGAAAATGGTGAAATCATCTATTATGAGATTACTCAAGAGCACTTAGATGCTAGTTATATACTAGCAAAACATATTGCTACAAATTCAGGTGTTGACTTAAAGACTCACCCATTCTGGACAAGAGTTGAAAATGACCCTGCATTCAAGAAGCAAATAATGACTGCCTTGAAAAAGGAACTTACAAATAGCTTCCAAAAGCACAAAGAGATCAATGATAAATTCATGGATAAATAAGAAATAGAATTTTTTGATTGGCAAGGCTCTAAATCACACTTTAAAGTCTTGCCATTAAAATTCTATTACCGTCAGCTTAGGCAATTTAATATTGGAAACTTCCTACTAGATGAGTAATTCGTTTAGCCTAGCTTTTCCTATTAAGTTTTCGATCAGCAGATTACTTCTTTCCTACAGCTGACTCAAATCAAAATAAATGAAAAAGATATATTTTTTAACCATTCATAGTTTTATGACTAGGAAGTCTTTGCTTTTTGCAATGATGCTTTTGTTTTCATCCCTTGGAATGGCACAACAGTCCATCATTTTGCCGGGTGATGGAACCTCTTCCCAGTTTAGTGCACCTCAAGATGGACTTAAATATCAAAGGATTTTCTATTTGATCACTCCTGATGAAATGGGGCTGACTGATATCTCAAATGGAGGATCAATCGATGAACTTGGATTCACATTAACAGAAGCACCAACAAAAAATAATGATTCTTCTGCTACATTAAATTTTCCTGGTTCAAATTTTCCATCTAACAGTGAAACATCTACAACGGTAAGTACTTTTTCTTATACAGGCTTACCAGATGGTGCAGAAATTATCGAAGCGAAGTTAATATTAACGGACTTCACAGCCGAAGCCCCTTCAAAAAGGAATGAACTAAGGTACAGCCTTAGTGGTGCTTATACGCTTACAGAAGCATCTGTATCAACAGCAGATAGCCCTGGAACAGTGGCTAATACAGAGGTTGCACTAAATAACTTTCCGACTACAGCTGGTTCAATAAATTTGCAACTACGAGAAACTGTTGATACAACAGCAAGTGTTAATGATGCCACTTTAGGTGCAGCTCGCATTGAATTGACTTATAAAATCAAAGGAAAAATCAAGGTTTACCTTGGAAATACTAATGATACAGAAAGAACATTAGCAACGACTTGGACAACAATGTCAACGACCGATACATCCGAAACAATCACTATTGAACCAGGTCCATACGAGTGGAGAGTAAAGGCAATTGTAGGAGGTGTAGATACGCCTTATTCTGATACCTTAGCCTTCACTAGCAGTAATCCAGAGGATTGTAATACACCAACCAATGCTGATGTAACTAATGTCGACTTAAATTCTGCCACGGTCACTTGGAATGCTCCTCCTTCAAATGGTTTTATCAATTATCAGGTACAGTATAGAGAAATTGGGACAGACACTTATTTTACAGCAGCAACAATTACGAATCCTGCTGTAAAGACAGCAACTATTTCTCCTTTAAGTTCAGGAACTACCTATCAATGGCAGGTGATTCAAAACTGTTCAAATAGTGATCCTGTAAGTATTGGTGGCATATTTACGACTACTGATAATGGTTGTGGGAATGTTACTTTGATTGATCTAAGTGTAGCAAGCTCATCTGATAATTCTGTAAGCTTGACTTGGTCAGATGGAGGTGATGATGTTTCTTATGAAATTGATTACAAAAGGGATGGCACCAGTACCTATACCACCCTTACTTCCTCTTCTGATTCTATTATCATTAGTGGTCTTGATGCTGGAACTACTTATGATTGGAGAGTTCGTTCGAGTTGTTTAGATCTTAACACCGGTACTATTCGTAAAGGCCCTTATTCAGAGTCAAGTTCTTTTACGACAACAGGTACAGCATCATTATTTGCTCCAGACGGATTAAAAAATAATGAGTTAAACCAAACACAAGTGGCCTTCTCTTGGAATCAGGTAACGAATGCAACATCTTATGTTTTAGAATACAGAATTAAAGAGTCGATTACTTGGACAGACGTTCAAGCGGAAGGCTTGACGCTAGTGTATGATGAATTCTTCGAGTTACCAGAAGAAACAGGCCCTTATTCATTACCATTATCTACTCAGTTTTTATATACTGCTGGGCAAGGACTTTATGTAGCAGTTGAATATACAAGAGCTGAGGGTGCCTTAGCTCCAAGAAATAAAAGTTTATCTACTCAAACAGGCATTCTGACAGAAGAAGACAATAATGGAGGTTTAACAAGAAAATTCTTTAGCTTTAGTACTCAAACGCCAGAAAGCGCATCAATGCAACGAGAAGTTCTGCCTCCTTCATTCTTCCGGCCACAAACGCATATTATTTCAAATACATTAACGGATATTGCGGAAGTGGCTACGATTTATGCATTGGGTCACCATGCTATTTCATTCTCCAATCCTTCTCCAATTGCAGCATTGATTAAAAATCATGATGTTTCAAATCAGACTTTTACCATTAATGTTACGATTACAGCTGAGGATGGTACGCAAGCCGCTTTCTTCTCTTCCTCAGAAACCGTAAATGCAGAAAGCGAATTAATCGTATCTTTTTCAAACTGGGTCCCTTCTAAAGCAGGAAATTATACCATTACAGTAAGTATTCCTAATCAATCAGGTGAAGGGGTTTTAAAGAATAATAGCAGCACTTATACTCAGGTGGTTGGACCAGCATTACTTGGATATACGGACGATTTACCATCTTTCACCTCAGCAGGTTTTGATACTGGTTCTGGTTTAATTCTGGCACGCCATACCTTGGACGGCTGTGGAAAAATTAATGCAGCAGATGTCTTTTTAGATTTTTCATCGGTAGGTAAATCCGTATATGCAGTAGTGCTAGATAAAGACGGTAATATCCTTGATCAATCTGCTTCATTTACACCGAGTCAATTTGAGGTGAATGATTATTATTCATTTATATTCCCTACTACCCCTACTCTAAATAGTGGAGAGGACTTCTATGTTGGTTTAGCACAAACTGCTTCTACAGATACTTATAATCCTGTAGGTGTTCAGTGGGAAACAGAAGATATTCGTTCAACTGCCTATTACAGAGCAAACCTGAATGGTTCAGGCTTAGTTGAAACTAAGGCTCCTGGCCGATTAATGATCAAAGCAGAACTTATCGCAGAGGGCGTCGTTCCTGTTATCGACGGTAACACTACGCTTTGTTCTGATAATACAAGTAACACCTTAACAGTAATTGCAGAAAGCCAACGTGTGGCCAATGAAGTAACCGCATTTACAAGAGGGGGAATAGCAGAACCTATTGATCAATCAGGTTTCAATGTAGGTCGCTTATTAGGGGCTCCAGATGTTTATCCTAATTTTGACAACTCTGAAGATAATTTCCTAACCAACCAAAATAACTTCACTAATACACAAGTCATTGAGGTCATCACTGTCGAATTATCCGGAGCTGCTAGTGATATTGATTATGTTGATATCTACGAAACATATAGAGAAGGAAGTGGTGTAACTATAACTGTAGAGGCTATTTCAGCTAGTGGTAATATACCTGTTCCATTAGAATCTTCACCTACGGCAGGTTCTAGTACTTCACGAATTATTAGATATAAAGCTGCGTCTACCGTCTCCGCTGTAACTGGTTTGGTCATTACAATTACTAGCCCCAATATAGGTAGTAAAGTAGGAATTGATGCTATCGTGGCTGGTACAACTGGAACTGCTAATTTCAATGATTATGCATGGTCACAAGATGGTACTACATTAATGGGTGAGACTAGTGCTTCATTGATAGTTAATCAGACAGGCACTTACACGGTTATTACGGACTCAGGTACTTGTGAACAACTTGCAAGTCTGGATGTGACAAGTCCAGTCGTTCCAACAATTAATGTAAATAATACAGACGCTGATTTGAGTGCACAAGGCATTACTGTAAATGTTGCAATGGACATGGCCACCTTCTGTGAAGGTGCTGCCTTAACCTTAATTTCAAGTGAGCCAACAGGTAATACTTGGAGTAATGGAGCAACCACCGAAAGCATTACATTATCAGATGCATCACAAAGTGGCTTATACACTGTAACCTACAATGATGGTTTTTGTGAAGCTACCTCTGCCACATTTAATGTAGTTATCAATGCTACACCTCCAGTTAATATCAGTGGAAACGCTGGAATTTGTCCGAGTAGCTCTACTACTTTAGATGCTACCATTAACGATGGGAATAACTATTCTTACGAATGGTCAACAGGTTCAGTTAGTCCAACGATTAATGTAAGTTCGGCGAATACATATACG
>JAKVCU010000024.1 GCA_022448955.1 Saprospiraceae bacterium | reverse complement strand
ATTTCAGCCATAGGCTGACAGGTTTTAGCCTAACTACTTAAATATGGAACTTATTTAAAAAGTATATTACCAATCAAAAATACCAACTGGATAGCCCAAAAAGCATAGGGTAAAAATTTGGAAGTATTGAATACTTCATCCTTCGTTTGTAAATGATAAGATATACTTTAAATATATTTATCAAGATACAAAAAAGTAAAGGCTTTAAATGATGAGTATAAGTATTCGCTCTTTTTTTAGGAGACGAATGGGATACCTAATTCTAGCAATGACAATCACTGCTAACTTTATCGAAAGTCTTGACTTAGTTGAATACTTATTGTGAGGATGTATCAGTTAAGTAATCCATATTTAGCTGGAGTATCAGATACCTTTAAACATTTCCGTCAGGAAAAATGCATAAAAAAGTAGTAAAACAAAACCTTCCGAGCGAGAAAAGTTTTTGTTATTGGACATGACTCCAAAGAGGATAGTCATCACTAACATTAGGGGTAAGTAAAAGAAATTGATGTCATCAGGTATAGTGAGGGGGCCGATCAAGGCTGGAATACCGATAACAATATAGGTGTTAAAGATATTAGAGCCTAAAACGTTACCAACTGCAATGCTCGTTTTCCCTTTCCGAGCAGCATTTAGCGAAACAATGATTTCGGGAAGAGAAGTGCCAAGTGCAACAGCTGATAGACCAATGATTTTAGATTCGATTCCTGCGTAAGCTGAAAGTTTGATGATGGAGAAAACGGTATAATCTGCACCTAGATAGACTAAAAAACCACCAATGAGTAAAAAAAGGTAGGTTTTCCAGCCTACTTTGACTTTTTCCTCATTATTATCTTGCTTATCATCACTTTTAAAAGTGTGGGCCAAAAAAATAATAATACCAAAAAGTAACAAAATAGCTTCTAGAGTAGAAACTTGGAAATCGCTCAGTACCAGCCAAAACATAAAAGCAGAACCCCAAAGGTGAGGCATGTCAGAGTGCCAGATGTTGTATTCGAGATCGATATTTTTCACGATGACAGCTACTAGACCAAGGACAAGTGCAATATTAGTGACATTAGAGCCTATGACTGTGCTGACAACCAGCTCTGACTCATTTTTTAAAACAGAAACGATTGCTGTTGCTAATTCGGGTAAAGAAGTTCCAAAGGCAACTATTGTTACACCAATAATAAAAGGAGGAATACCTACAGCTAGACCAATTTTCTCCGCAGAATCAATAAATAGATCAGATGCTTTGAGTAAAACCGTAAGACTTATTACAAATAAGCCAAAGTACATTAAGACTTCCTGCATAGCTTGTTATCATTAAATGCAATAAACATGTTCTGCTTACAGCATGGCTGCAAATGTAAAACTTTTTTATAGTAGGAAGATAGTTTGCAATAGTAGGGATTCGACAAATCTTGAGATAGAGAGGATGAAAAACGAAAAAAAAGTTACTCGTTTTCGTTTGATTTGTTTTTTCTCATCCAGATATAGAAGGGAATCCCGGCCATGAGCAAAATAAAGCCATAATAGACCACTTCAGTTCCACAACCAATGATCATCCATAAGGAAAATAAAAATGCAAAACCAGCTATAAAGGTTTTCAGTTTTCCGGATTGCAAGATGATACTGGCGGAAGAAGAAAATAGATATGGCACCAATACATTTAAAGTGGAAAGGAGCATCATGAAGGTAAATGCATCGATCGTACTTTTATGAAAGTTTAAAGCCATTAGAGTGGAAGCCAATATACTTGAAAAAATAATTCCCCATACGGGTGCTCCATTTTTATTAGTAATACCAAAAAACTTAGGGAATAGGCCATCATTTGTAGCTGCTAATGGAATTTGCCCTTGTAGTAATAACCAGCCGTTTAATGCACCAAAAGTAGCAATGACTGCACCAATAGCGACTATATAACTTGCAATATCTCCACCAATAATTGCACCAGCTTCTGCGAATGGTTTTTCTGATTGCTGTAAGGCATCAGGCGGGATAATACTCATTACGGCAAAAGAACCTAAAAGGTAGATAAAGGTGGTTATTAGTGTACCAAAAATAGTAGCTATACGAATAGTTCTTTTAGGGTTTTTAATATGATTTTGAGGGATAGTGGCGCTTTCAATACCCAAAAAAGCAAATAAGGTCAATGTTGTACATGCTGTGAGTGCCTGCCAGTTGGAGTCGGCTGTCCGGTTAAAGGGTTCAAAATGACTGGGGTCAAAGTAAATGATTCCTAATAGCCCAATTACGAGCAGTGGTGTGATTTTAAAAATGGTAGTGAGTAATTGTACCCAACCTACGTTTCTGATTTTTAAAGTATTTATCCAAGTTAATAGCCATATAAATCCTATGCCTGTGCCAATTGACCATAAAGGAGAATCGGAAAGAATCGGAAAGAATACGGATAAATAGCTAACTAAGGCCACTGCAATAGCTGCGTTGGTACACCAGATGGAGATCCAGTAGCCCCATGCTACTAAGAAAGCAGGGAACTCACCATAAGCTTCTCTTGTGTAAGCATAGGGGCCACCCTGTGCATTGGGAAGCTGCTCATTCAGATAACCATAAACAATAGCTATTGTGATGGCACCAAGTGCTGAAAGTAACCATCCTACTAGGCCTATTCCACCAAATGCGGCGAGAGAAGCAGGGATTAAAAATATACCAGAACCAATCATATTACCAACCACCAAAGAAGTGGTCATCAGTAGGCCTAACTTTTGTTTTGGTTGTTCGACTTGCACAAAGTAGTAATTGAAAAAATCATAAGGTAGCGATTTTTACGCAGAATCCACCATGAGAGCGAACGAGTAATTCTAGGAAGGAGTATGAAGAAGAAATTAAAATCGTCGATAAAGCAAGTGGATATCCATTAGCTTGGTTATGCTATCAGCCTTATTGCTATTAGCAAAAAAGGCCATGGTGGTAGTTGGCTAAACTAACGTCTCTTTTTTCCTTTTCTACCTGTTCTTTGCTGACGACTTCGACTTTTTAGTTGCTCGCGTTTATGGTGTTTCTTTTTATCTGCAATCAACTTTTCGATCAGGTCTTCGCGTCCAATGGATTGTAACTTTTCACGGATCATATGATGATTCTCGCGTTTGTGCCAAAAGAAGAAAAGGTGCTGATTTTTCTTTTCTTTTTTATCTCTTGCTGTGTAGACTGGTTTGAGCGTATAAGGGTGTAGGCCAGTGTAATAGATCACTGTCCCCACTGTCATTGGCGTAGGGGTGAAGTCTTGTACTTGCTCCAAGCGGAAGCCCATATCTTTGGTCTCAGCAGCCAAATTGGCCATATCTTCCACCTTTGAACCGGGGTGGCTAGAAATGAAATAGGGAATTAATGGTTGCTTTAAGCCATGCTTCTTATTGATCTTCTCATAAGTCTTTTTAAATTCGTGGAAGTGTTTGAAAGAAGGCTTACGCATGACTTTCAGGGTATCGTCAGAAGTATGTTCAGGAGCTACTTTCAGACGCCCACAGACGTGTTTCGTGACCAACTGCTCCATGTATTCATTTTCGCTACCATCTGTATTTTTATTGTAACCATCTACTAGGAGATCATAACGAATTCCACTACTAACAAATGCTTTTTTAACATTTGGATGCTGATCTACCTTTTTATAAATCTCTGTGAGTGGTTTATGGCTAGTATCTAAATTGCTACATACTACAGGATGTATACATGAAGGACTTACACAGCGATCACAGATCTCTTGTATTTTGCCTTTCATCCTATACATATTAGCAGAAGGGCCACCAAGATCACTAATATACCCTTTAAAATCAGGCATCTCCGTTACCTGTTCTACCTCTTTCATAATGGACTTCTCCGATCGACTTGCTATAAACTTACCTTGATGCGCTGAAATTGTACAGAAGCTACAGCCACCAAAGCAGCCGCGATGCATATTGATAGAAAAGCGAATCATTTCATAAGCTGGTACAGAGCCTCTTTTCCTATATTTTGGATGTGCTTGGCGCGTATAAGGTAGGTCAAATGAAGCATCAATTTCCTTCTCTGTCATGGGGGGATAAGGCGGATTGATAACTAGGGTTTGAGGACCTATCTTTTGAGTAAGTCTTCTTGCTTTTACTTTATTGGATTCTTGCTCGATTACTTTGAAGTTAGCAGCAAAAGCAACTTTATCTTTTTGGCATTTTTCATGGCTGTTTAGTGCAAAGTCTTCCCAGTTTTTATTGAGTGGAATGTCGTTTTCTGTCTTTGCCAAAAAAGCAGTTTGAGGGATTGTTCTCAGGGAAGAGAAGGGAACGCCTTTTTGTAAAAGGCGGATAATTTCCCGTAAGGGTGGTTCGCCCATACCATAAACTAATAGATCTGCAGCGGTATCTTTGAGTATGCTTGGGAAGAGCTTATCAGACCAATAGTCATAATGCGTGACACGTCTCAAAGAAGCTTCGATTCCTCCAATAAGTACAGGGACTTCAGGATATAGTTGTTTTAGGATTTTTGAATATACTGTTGTGGCATAATCCGGGCGGAATCCTGCTGCTCCACCAGGTGTGTAGGCATCGGTGGATCTACGGCGCTTTGAAGCCGTGTAGTGGTTTACCATGGAATCCATACAACCGGAAGTCACGCCAAAGAATAATTTTGGACGGCCAAATTTTTTGAAGTCACGAAGATCGTCTTGCCAGTTTGGCTGAGGAACAATAGCCACACGAAGGCCTAAGCTTTCTAAAATTCGTCCAATGACGGCGGAACCAAATGCAGGATGATCGACATAAGCATCTCCGGAAATCAGAACAACATCTAGTTCGTCCCATCCTCTCATCTCTGCTTCCTTTTTTGTAATTGGAAGCCAATCTGATACTGGTCTTAATGGATCCATAGTATAATTGCGTTTACCTGCACATTCTCAAGTTAGTAAAAAACTCTTTAAGCATTGTCTACAAAAATACAAGTCTTACAGGAAATTGTTTGGAAAGGATGCTTTTTATTGAAAAATCTTTCTGTATTGCGGTGTTACAGCTTAATTTTTTAGCTTTTCTGGCTGACTAAGAGCTTGGAAGGGATGGTGAAGAAAAAGCTTGTTCCTTTTCCTGGTATAGAGTTAAACCATATTTCACCACCATGTTGTTCTACTATTTTTTGGCAAATAGCTAATCCCATTCCACTTCCTTCAAATTCGTTTTTATTGTGTAACCTTTTGAAAATCATGAAGATTTTATCCTTAAATCTTTCATCAATACCGATCCCATTATCTGTTATTTTAAATAACCAATTTTTGCCTTGTTCACTTAGATTAATCTTGATAATAGGTTGGTTGGCTTCTTTTTGGAATTTCAAGCCATTTAGGATTAGATTTTGCAGTAGCTGATTGAGTTTTACGGGATCTGCATGAATTTTGTTAAGAGTAGAAGTATATTGGACAATCGCATTTTTTTCCTTAATTGCGATATCAATATTTTGGAATAAGTTGTCGAAAAATGATGATATATTAATAGTCTTTACTTGAAGTGTTTTACGACTGTTTTGTGCATAGGTATATAAGTCATCAAGGAGTAGTGACATTTCCTTGGAACCCTTTTCGATAAATTGGAGGTAATTTTTTTCTTCCTCATTTAATCGGGTAATTGCTGACGCTTTTAGCACTTGTGTAAAGCTAACGATATTTCGTAAAGGTGTTTTCAGATCGTGTGAAGCGATATAGGCAAAATTCTCCAATTGTAAATTGTAATTGATATAATGTTTTAGTTCTTGATTTTTCTTAGCAATAATTTTATTCTTTTGATTCCTTCTGACTAATTGAAAAATAATTGCACTTATTAGTAATATAGTTAAGATAAGGGTACCTGTTAATAGTTTTGCCCTTTCTTCTTCGGCTTTTTTTGCCTTATTGAGTGCTTTTATTTCTGCTTTTTGTTCTCTAAGTTGGAATTTTGCTTCTAATTTGGCCGTTTCTGCTTTTTGCTCAATGATCAGAAGAGTATCTGATACTGCAATCAAGTTGGTTAAATTTTCATTTGCTCTTTGATAATCACCTATGAAGTTGTAGGCTTTCGCAAGAGACTCATACGAGTATTTTTGAAAAGATCGCAAGCCAAGATCCTTATTCATACTTTCAAGTTGTTGGGCATAGGCAAGGGTCTCATTATGATCATCTAATCCTATAGAGATTTCGATTAATTTATTTAATAACAAGGACGCATAAGTATGATAATTTTTTCTATCGGCAACGGATAATGCATTTTCTGCTAGAGGTTTTGCTTCTTTATACTTACCTTTAGAAATTAGGAGTTCTATTTTTGTGACTAGAGTGGGGTTTTGGGATTGTTTATCCCCTATTTCTTTTTGGGTCACTCCTGCCTTTTTGATTAGTGCTTCAGCTTGTTCAATCTCTCCTCTGTCCAAAAGAATATCAGCATAATCATCCATATACTGAGACAGGACTGACTTGTGGTTATATTTTTGTCCAAATTCTATTGTACGTTTTAGGTATTGATAGGCCCTTTCTTTATCATCAATACTAGCATAAGCCATTCCCAAGTTACCTAATAATATTCCTTTTAAGCTTTGGTTTTCTTTGGAGTATTTTTCAAGAATTTCGACACCATCTAGGTAGTATTTTATGCTGGAAGAAAGATCCTTTTTAAAGCCACTTATTAAGCCTAAATTATTCAGGCAGGCAGCCTGAGTATAATAATCATTGGCCTGCTTTGCCAAGTTTAAACTCTTATGATAGTAAAACTTGGAAGAATCGTTTTGTAATCCTGATTTGTAGTGGTAGATACCTATATTTTTATAAGCGATGTACTGTCCTCTGGTATAGCCTTCTTTATTAGCTAACCTTAGTGCTTGATCTGCATAGAAAAAAATAGAGTCTTTGCTATTTGATAGTCTTCGGAAGGAATAGCTTATTTCGTTGAGTAAGTCTACTTGTTGTTCAGTAGAAGTACTTTGGGTCAAAGACTGTTGTAGGCTATCAATGATTTCCTCGTAACTTTGAGCATTAGAAGAAAATACAAGCGTGCACGAAAGTAAAAGTGTGTAAGTAGTTTTTACCAACATTGAAATTAATCGTAGTGTTTGATTCATGATTAAATCTAAAAATAATATTATAATTTAGATTACGGCGGAGTTTATTTATTTTTATTTTTTAGAATATATTGAAAAAATGAGATGGAGCGTACAAATTCCTTCCTCTTCATGGCAAGATGAATTTTTGACACAGCAGAAAGAAAAAAACTTTTCTTATGGGTATGTGGGAGGCACTAAAGGTAAATTTCCACAAGGGTTTGATCATGACCAGAATAAGGTACTTTTGGGTCAAGGAGAGGCATGTTTTGCGAAAGCAAAACAATGCATACAGAGATGGTATATGTTTCCCCCATCATGGACCTTAATCTTCCCTAAACAATCAGCTATACAAAAAGATACGACCGTTGGTATGGCTTTTCGTCTTTTAGGTATCTGGTGGGTCAATTCTTGTCGCATCGTTTATACTATTGATGAGCTGCATCGTTTTGGCTTTGCGTACGGTACTTTGCCAGCACATATTGAAAGAGGGGAGGAGCTTTTTTTAGTAGAAATGGATGAAGAAGGTAAGGTTTGGTATCATATACAAGCATTTTCTAAGCCGAGGCATTGGTTAGTGCGTTTGGGGTATTGGTTTGCTCGTTCTCAGCAAAGGCGGTTTGTGCAGCATTCTTTTGAGGTAATGAAGTCCTTTTGTTTAAAAGGGAATCAGTAGGGTGAAAATGTTTTTTCCAGTATAGCTCAAACATTATTTGCGGCCAAATTTTTTAAAAATAATATCTATTAGCGACTATTTTAGGTTTATCATGGTTTGAAATTTTTATCTCTCCAAAAGCTAGCTAATAAACTACCGGTAATATTCATCGTAGGGCCAAATATTATAGATGCTAGACCCATACTAGCTACTTTTCCCAATTCAAGTGCGATACCGGATGCTAAGCCACTATTCTGCATACCTACTTCAAATGCGATAGTACGACAAGACGGTCTATCAAGTTTTAGTAAGCGACAAATAGAGTACCCCAAGAAATAGCCGATTAGGTTGTGTAAAAAACAGCCTAGTATAAGTAGGAAGCCAATTTGTAATAAGCTTTCTCTTCCAGCAGCTGTGATGATACCAATAATCAGCACAATTCCGGACATAGAGATGATAGGTAATATAGGTCTTAAAAGTGCAGTCTTTTGTTCTACCAAATGATTCCACAATAAGCCTAAAATGATAGGTAGGATGACCATTTTAATGATACTCCACATCATTTTCCAAACATCAATAGGTACTAATTCTCCTGCAAGGTAAGACATTAAGAAGGGGGTAAGGAAAGGAGCTAATAGAGTAGCACATGCTGTTAGTGTAAGTGATAAGGCAAGGTTTGCTTTAGCAATGTATGACATTACATTAGATGCCAATCCACTTGGAGAACAGCCTACCAAGATGATCCCTGCAGCAACTGCTGGCGGGAAGCCAAACAAAGAGGCAATCGTCCAACCGACAAAAGGCATAATTGTGAATTGACACAAAAGTCCAATAAAAACGGCATAGGGCATTTTTAAAACCCTCCTAAAATCTTGAATGCTCATAGAGGTTCCCATTCCAAACATAATGAGCATAAGCAGGGGAATAATCAGCTGTTTTAAAGAAAAATTACCCCACTGAATGAGCCATTGGGGAAAAACCATGGCAAAAACAACAATTAGGATGATAGCTACAGGGAAAAGGAGTTTGTGAATGAGGCTTTCCATCTAAGGTGTACAACTTATTGTTTGTGATAGTAGTTAATAGAATAGCTGCCTTATTCGATCGAATAAGCATATTGTTCATCGAAAATATCAAAAATGAATTGATTGCCATTCTAAAGTGTAATATTTTGTAATATAAGGTAGAAGAAATAAAAAAGATAGAATGAGTAAGATAAAAGAAAATATAAAGCATAGTAAAATATATACTAGTTTTAGTACGCCTCTCAAATTTGTATTGGTTTTATGGGCCATTCATTTAGTGCAGTTTCTATTGGGGGTGAAGTGGGGATTTTTAGGGGTTTATCCACGAGAAGTTTGGGGTTTAAAAGGCATTTTTTTTATGCCCTTGATTCATGGTGATTGGGGACATTTGATTTCTAATACTCCTCCTTTATTTGCATTAAGTGCGATGATTCTTTTCTTTTACCGAAAGGTGGCCTTTCAGAGTTTTGCCATGATTTATGTGCTAAGTGGTTTGGCAGTTTGGATATTTGCGAGGCCGGTGTTCCATATTGGCGCAAGTGGCGTGATTTATGGCTTGGTGGCTTTCGTTTTTTGGAATGGTATTTTTAGAAGGAACTTAAAAGCCATTGTATTGGCTTTAATTGTTATCTTTTATTATGGATCGATGTTTGCTGGAATTCTACCTGGGCAAGAGGGAATTTCATGGGAAGGGCACTTATTTGGCGGATTAGTGGGTATTTTTACTTCCTATTGGTTTAAAGAAAGTATTGAAAAGGACGAGCAAAAAAAGACCTATTCTTGGGAGAGCGAAACGGATCATCCACAGCAATTTTTGAATCCAGATACCTTTGAAAAAACAAAACAAGAACGCTTAGGTGAAAACGATCAGGATAACTTTCCAAACTGGTTTTCCACTCGATCTTAATGATATTCTTTAAAATGGGTTGAAGGATAGGTTTCATTGATATGGTGATCAACTCTGGGCAAAGAGTTATAATGAATTGGCGGATTGTGGAAATACTAATCAATTGCAAGCCGTAAAAGCAAGCCTATTATCTCTTTTAGAAGGCAGTATCCTTAAAACGGATGTAGGAAATAGTGTAAATTTTTCTGACTAACCCAGCCTTTGCTCATTTTGTAATGATATAGAGTGAATCCTTTCATGTAAGGTTTGGCGAAATCCAAACTGAAAGAAAAAATATTTAAGCTAAAATTCAGCGGTAGGGATGTAGCATAGAAGTATTTATACATATAGAAAATTAATCTGATGCTTTTTACTTTAGTACTTTGCATCCTTCTTATTTTAAAAAGGTCTTACAGAAGTTAAAATATCGTTTAAAATTAGATGGTCAATGACTGGTGTTAGATCATATTTTCCCAAAAGAGTTCAGGAGTGCTATATGGTATATTGTGATAGTCCCCATGCAGAAATGCTATGTTCCTGTTTTTTATCTAAATTATCTTACGGACAAATGGATGAAGGAACTAGCTTTCAGACCATCAAAAACTATTATTTTAATTTCTAGCTTTCATTTTACGAATAAGTATTTAAGAGATCACGAAATATGAGAAGAAAGGAAGAACTATACCTGATATGTTTAAAACACATCGATGAAAGGATAGATAATGTCCAAGAGCGTCTAACGGATATTGAAGAGGCTAGAAATAAGGCAGTAAAAAGTACAGCCGGAGATAAGTTTGAAACTGATCGAGCTATGATGCAAATGAAAGAAGAGGAACTTCATTTGCAGTTATTACAAGCTGTGGGTGTGAAACACAATCTTCAGAAAATCAAAAATATGCCCCCATCAGCTCGCGTTCAACTGGGATCTTTGGTCGAAACGAGTCTTGGAATTTATTACTTATCGATTGGTATTGGGAAAGTGACATTGGAAAGTACAATATACTACTGTATATCCACACAATCTCCAATTGGGGCACTTCTTCTAAATAGGAAAAAAGGAGATGAAGTGAAATTTCGGGATCAGTTATTGATAGTTAAGAATCTACTATAATTAGACGATTTTAGAGCGTAATTGGAGTTTATTAGTTGGCCTTGTACCTATTATTGCTAAACAAATAACTGACAAAGTTGGCTCATTTTCAAATACTTTATTAAGACTGAGGGTAGCAATTATTAGTGCTAGCTTTTTGTATTGGTTTCATTTATCCCACCTTATTTGAGATAATACTGAAGTGCATATGATTCTTATTGTCTTTATTGATAATATTAAATCGTCAGCTTTTTGTCATTTATTTAGATTTAGTCTAAATAAATTTAAATATCCAATTACTCCCCTTTATCTTTGGGTTATGATAATCAAATAAAACCATCGATTTTTATCAAGCTTATATCCGACTGCAATTTTGGTGCGATCATTAGTGAGGTTTGTACTTACGATTAGTATTCTTTGATAAAACTTGGGAGGTGGATTGAAAGACATTCATCCATTCCCAAGTACCTCAAGGCACTATTTCTTTAGCGTTTCCTATACTTTTTAAAGTATATGTTTTTCATACTGCTTCTGCCACCTGCTCAATGGCAGGTGGCATTTTAAAATTAGAGTTATGCCATTTGATAAATTTGAACCAGTATTTTCAAATAAATTCGGTTTTGCAAGTTGCAACTACGAAACTGGAGAGTTGCATATGGGCTTTCGTAACTTTTTCTTGATTTTTTATTCGTTTAATTTCTCTGCTTTTATTAAGGAAATGGAATTTAACTTGAATGATCGGAAGAAGGACAACTACCCAAGTGACTATAGAAATATTATTATTCCTACGCCTGCCCGAGAAGTTTCATTACTTTTAAGTTTGGATGAATTAGAAAGTCTTGTACTTTTTGCGAAAGCAGTAGAAGAGGCATTACTATTAAAGAGTTCAATAAAGAAAACATTAAGGTATAATACTCTTTCACATCCTAACTAAATCCAGCTAGTTGATGAATCAGAAAAGATCTAAAACATCTTTATTATTTGATGAGGATAGAGCAAAGAACTACGATAGATTTAGTCAAATATGGATGCCTAATTATGATGTATTTTGTGATTGGATTCCCAGTATCCTTGCAAACAAATATCTAAGAAGAGGTGATAAGATTTTGGCTGTAGGATGTGGGACAGCTAATGAGATTATTTCTTTACTCCATAGCAATGAGGTTTGGCATATTACTGGTATAGACCCTTCATTAGAAATGCTAAAGGTTGCGAAGGAAAAATTGAAAGCCTATCCTACCGTCTCATTGATACATGGATACGTAAACGATTTGCCAAGAATAGCTAGTTTTGATGGAGCGACTTTATTATTAGTTCTTCATTTTTTACCAGATGATGGGCAAAAACTTTCTTTGTTGAAAGCAATTTCAGGGCGTTTGCATAGGGGGGCACCTTTAGTGATTGCTGATATATTTGGGGATAAGACAGCATTAGAAAGCAATTTAAATTTTTTGGTCAGCACTTTGTCTGGGAAGGTTAATCCAACAGAAATTTTAGAAAGGCAGCAGAAAATTCGCAATACTATACATTACATTTCAGAGAAAAGGCTGGAACAACTTCTACAGGCTGCGGGATTTTCTTCTCCCCATCGACTCTTCCAGTCGACGATTTATGGAGGATGGATATGCACTAAGCTCTAATTTGTACTTAAAGTTGAAGGCGCAAAGGATGAGTCATAAAGCCTACCTTTTACTTGTAAAAGCCTTATTATTATTCACGGCAAAATTATTTGGTGTGTTTTATTTTGAATGGGATATATATCTTTATTGCTTTAAATAAAAGTGATTCATCAAAATAAAAGATATTTGCTATCTAGAATAGCTAGCAAACGCAAAAAAAATATTATGCTAAAAATGAAAAGCTCTCTAGTACTTATTTGTTTTTCCTTTTTTTTGCTCTTTTCAGGTTCTTTGTGGGGGCAAAAAAAGGCAGCTTATATCATTTATAATAAGAAAGGGAAAAAGGTGAGTTATAAGAAAATGCTGAGGACACTTAAGAAAAATGATATTATACTTTTTGGTGAATTTCATAATAATCCAATTTCTCATTGGTTAGAATTAGAAGTGGTAAAAGACCTACATGAAATTAATCCGATCATCTTAGGTGCAGAAATGATAGAGACGGATAATCAAACTGCACTAGATGATTATTTAAATAGTAATATTGATGCTGTGGGCCTTGATACTTTGGCTCGTTTGTGGCCAAATTATAAAACAGATTATGCCCCCTTGGTAGATTTTGCAAAGGATCAGAAAGTGAAGTTTATTGGTACCAATATTCCTAGGCGATTTGCTAGTGCTGTATACAGAAAAGGAGGTTTCAGAGCTTTAGATGAGCTTTCTGCACAGGAGCTAAAATGGGTAGCTCCACTACCTATTCCGTTTGATCCAGAATTGCCGCAGTATAAGAATATTCTGAAAATGATGGATGGCCATGGTAGTCCAGCATTAGTAAAGGCACAAGCTATTAAAGATGCTACCATGGCACATTTTATCTTAATGAATTATCAAGTAGGTTCCACTTTTCTACATTTTAATGGCACATATCACTCAGATTTTTACGAAGGGATTTTATGGTATCTTCAAAGGCAAAATCCAAAATTACAATATGCGACAATTACTACTGTCGCCCAAAAAAATGTATTTGAGTTATCGGATGAACATAGTGGGAGAGCAGATTTTATTATCTGTGTAGATGAAGATATGACTACTACTTATTAAGCCTACAGTTGACATCAAATGTTGAAGCAGGGGCTGTTCGTCAGCCTGAATAATTGGTAGAAATAGTGTCTGTTGAGAATTATTAATTGGGTTATTTCGGCTCAACGAAAAAAATCCGCAACAGACACTAAATTTTATTTAAATCACTGCTTATCGAAGTAGGTTAATATCGCCTCTATAAAGTAACTCAATGCCATCAGCGAATTCGACTTCAATGAGATATACAAATACGCCAGGGTTCATCAATTTTCCATTAAATCTACCATCCCACAGTTTGGCACCACCTGTATCACAATTTGGTGCAATTTCGTCAGCTTGATAGACTAATTCTCCCCAGCGATCGTAGATGTTAACTGATTTAATTTCCCTTACGCCTAGGCAGGCAAATACTCTAAAGTCATCATTCCAGCCATCTCCATTAGGGGAAAAGGCATTTGGAATATATACATTTCTGTTTCTGTCTACTTCTACATTTACCTGACCTTGGCCAATACAGCCATTTTCATCAATAACCGTTAAAGTATAAGTGATATCATCAAAAGGAACCACAAAAGGATTTCGAATCGTATCAGAAGATAAGAAATTCGGTGGACTATAAATGAAAGAGTCAATATTGGTAATGTTGATTATTGGTTGTAACTGAGAAGTGGTATCACCCAACTCTACGACGACTGTAGCTGGATCAAAGCTCACCTCAATTTGTGGGGGCTGATTAATGAAAAGGGTATCTGTAAAGGAACAGCCTACAGCATCTAATACTGTGACTATCTGCGTTCCCGCAAATACATTACTAAATGGAACATTAGGAGGATTAGTAAAGTCACTAATATTTACATAATAACTATAATCTTCCAAGTAGTTCATTCCTGTTCCTCCAAAGATAGTATCAATAGAAATACTGGTTGTACCATTAAAACATTGGATGGGGTCTGGTTCGTTAATGATGGCGAATAATGGATCTGGTTCAGTAATCGTAAAGGATACTTCATCATTACACCCATTGATATCTGTAATGGTAATGGAGTAAGTCCCCGCTTCTAAGTTATCTAAGAAATCAATTGCAGTAGGATTGCCCACACCTGCATTATCAGACCATGTGAAAGGAGTTGCTGAAACTGGGTTGATAGGATCATTAAAGTTATAAGTAACGCCTAATGCACCATCCGCATCACCACCACAAGTAACATTTTGGATACTTGCCAAATCGACGCTTAAGATCAATTCAGCAGGCTCTGCTACCTCAATATCATTTTGTATAAAAGTACAACCCTTATCATCTGTGATCACACAAGTATAGGTACCTGCATCCAAATCGGTTATTGATGAGGTGGCATCATTGGTTTGTACCCAAAGATAGGAGTAAGGTGGTGTAGCACCTTGTACTTCAATTGATGCTTCTCCATCTTCGAGGCCGAAACAACTAACTGGTGTTGTAATGGGGTTCACCAATAAAAATGGAGGAGGGCTTGGTACGTCAATCGTTCCGACTGCAAAACACTGATCAGAATCGGTCACCGTTACCATTTGCATGCCTGCGCATAAAGCTGTTGCGGTAGATGCTGCAACATCAAAGAAACTTTCATTGGACTCCCAAAGAAAATTGAAGACTCCTGTGCTACCATCACTATATGTTGCTGCTACAGTAGCTGATCCGTCACAGATTCCTTCTGCACAACTTACAGAATCGACTGCTGTAAAAGTAAGTTCAATTGTTGGAGGATCTAGGACATCTGCTTGAAGTGGGATAGGGCCACAGCCATTAGCATCAAATACTTCACCGGAATAACTTCCAGCGACTAGACTTGGGTATACACTACCACCTACAATCGTGTCATTCATTGGAGTGTTTTCCCATACAAATGTATAAGGACCTGTTCCTCCCGAAATAAATGAGATGATTTGACCATTTGAACTACCTGGACAAGTTGGGTCTTGGATCACAATTGAATCTACTACTAATGGATCAGGCGAAATTACCTGTGCAGAATCTACCGTAAAGCAAGCTGCGTTGTCTGTAATCGTAACATAATAAGTGCCTGGACCCAAATTAGTAATGGTTGAACCCGAATCGTTATTACTCCAGTTGTAAGAAGCAATCATTGCACCTCCTTCTTGTGCTATAACAGTCAAAGAACCATCTGTATCTTCTGCACAATCGATAGTCACATCATCTAAAGTAGTTACTGTTGGAGGAGTTGGTGCCTGGACCTCCAATGTAATGCTCGCTGGGCAGTTATTCATATCCAGCACATTAACTGTATAAAACCCTTCAGATAAACCAGTAGCAATCGAATCTATTTGCCCGTCATTCCAATTAAAAGAGTAAGGTGCTGTTCCACCAGTTACTGCTACGGTTATTTGTCCATCATTTCCAACAGCGCATGTTTCATTGATGATTGGCTCTGCTAAACTTACTACTAGTACATCTGGCTCTGATAAGTTAAATGTATCGATGACTTGACAACCTACAGGGTCATTATCAGTCATGGTAACGATATATTGCCCCGGAGGTAAATTCGTTAATTCACTGGTTGTTGCTGTATTTACTGGAGGATCAGTAAAGTTATCCCATGAGAATGTATATGGTGTGCTTGCAGGTGCTCCAGAAGTTGTGCCAGTAATAAAGATTTCTCCATTATTTGCTCCATTACAGCTAATATCTGTTAGACCGGGATTAATACTTAATAATTTTACGGGTGTAACCGTGAAACACTCTTCGTAAGTACAGTTATTATCATCAGTAACGGTCAAACAATATATTCCGGGGTTTAGATCGGTAATAGTGGATTGGGTATCTGTAGTAGAACCTAGCGCTGGTCCCCAATCATAGGTATATACTCCTCCTGAAGCTGGATTACCCCCAGTCGCGATAACAGATATTTCACCATCCATGGAACCAGAACAGGTCGCATTACTAATAAAGGTATTATTATTCGCAATTTCGATTGGAGAAGGTTGAGAAAGTGCACCTTGACCAATTTGGATACATCCAGCAGGGTCTGTAACGGTAACAGAATAATTGCCGAAAGGAATATTTTCAAGTATATTAGTACCAATTGTACCAGTGCTCCATTCAAATGAAAATTCGGCCCCTGGATTTGGTTCTTCTACCCCGTCAAGCGTAATGGTTGCAACAATAGAACCTGTCGACTCGCCATTACATAAAGGAGAAGTACCACTAAGTAAAACACCCAAACTTGGACCAGCTAGGATTTCAACCGTATCGATTGCTGTATTGGGTGGTATAGTAGCATCTTCGACAATGACTTCATACAAACCTGTAGGCAAACCATTAATCATTTCCGAACCCCCATTGCTAGCAATCGTTCCTGAACCCGCATTTGGAGCGCCTGTAATTTTTGTCCATGTATAATTATATAATGGTGTACCACCTGCTACAGTGATATTAAATCCACCATCGCTAAAATCAGGACAACTTACGCTATCTTGCGTAAGCTCTAAGAATATTATATTATCCGACACACAAACGCTACCTTCGTTGAGTATATATCCATACTCATTTTGGCTGGGAGTACTTGGGTCGCCAATTTCAATTGGTGTTGGATCATTAGTAATAGCAATTGGACTACATTCGCCGATACCTCCAATAACATCAAAACAAATTTCGAATGCAACACTGCCATCAGGTAATGTAATGCCGTTAAATGCTAAATCTACCCAACTTAGTGTAACAGTACCTGCTTGTGGGTTGGCAAATGTTCCTGCACCTAAATCAGGCATGGAAGGATTAAAGGCCTGAACATTAGTAAAGTCCAAGATAGAATCATCATAGGCAATGGTAAATTGCATGGATGCTACATTGTTAAAGTTCTCTACTGTAAATGGTAAGCAAATATTATCACCAGGCAATGCGTTAATCAAAGGAAAATCTAAAGTAACCGCTTGACAGCCTGCCATATCAACAGAAAAAGTAGTTCCACAGCTTTTTCCATCCTCTACACTGATTGTGTAAGTACCTGGTTGAGGTACAAAAAACTCCACTGTTTCACCATGGTTAGCAGATTGAAAAGCACTGCCGGTGATATTTGGATCACTATCGAGCGTAATACTGATATTATAGGTCTCTAGATTATCAAACTGAGGTAAACCACCTGCAATCACAAAAGAACCGGCGCAACCTAGTCCGTTCAAGTTCGTATTGATGTTACTCTCTTGAATTCCATTTAAGTAAACCACGGAAAATGCTTGATCTACACTAACATCTACGCATGGGCCACTTGGATTCCCTTCATACTCTACATTAGGGAATAATAGTGCATCATAAGTAATAGGAGCGAAGAAGATTTGAACGGGATCTCCTCCATTAAAGAAGGTTTGTAAGTTGCCATCATTAAAAAATGGAGCATCTCCATTCGTTGTATTGGCAGAGTAAATATAAAATGGACCTTGTGGTGGTGGTGGGGAAGTGATTAAGCATGGATCAACTGCTACTTCTGCAAGCGTCATACCGTTAATCGTAGGAGTGCAATCATAAAAGGCATATCCTACACCAGCAGGTGTAGATGGATCAGGATCACCACTTATATCAAAATCACCATTATGATCTATTTGAATAGTATCTCCCAAACAGAGATATATGGTATCTGGGCTAACATCGTTACTTTGCCCAGTATGTGTGCCAAAGGAGATGGTACCTGCATCATTACAGACCATACGGCTGGCATTATCTCTGAAAAGAGATGTATTAGTGATTACGTTCCCTGGGATTTGTGCAGTCACTTGAGTGAGTATCAAGAGGCAGACAAGGGTCGGAATAAAAAGTCTAATCATTTTTTCCGGATTATTATACTTAAAAGTTATTGGGATTATCCCCTTTGTATATTTGTTGGTTATTTTGTTGTCTGTCGGCAAAAATAGAGATCGCAAGTCAAAATTCATCAATTGTTCAAGATTATTGTTGATCAATAGACATTCTTACTCCATTTTTAGGGTATTCTATTGGAGTTAGGCGGGTACCGCCTGTTTATTAGATCAAATGAAATCGAAAAGTGTGTACTCTACTTCCTAAAAAAATTATGCAAGCAAGTTGAAATCTTGCACTAAAAATTATTAAATCTTCTTCAAGTTCTTTAAAGCTGTTTTATCTCTTTATGCCTAATTCAGCAATAAAAACGGTTTGGAAGTCTCCAGTATTGTTTATTAGTGGAGAACAAAAATAGTTGTTTCTTCTATTACACATTGCATTATTGTAAAGATTGTCAATGTCATTACTATACCCATTTCCCTCTTAGCATAAGCTGCTCAATCATATTGCTACCAAAAGCATAAGGAAGATAAGCAATACTTTTCATTGGTTTGCTAATGATAAGGTTTGCCAATTTACCTTTTGTAATACTTCCTACTTGATCGGCTATTTCCATAGCAAACGCACCATTAATAGTAGCTGCATTAATAGCTTCTGTAGGTAACATACGCATTTTTATACAGGCTAGGGCGATGGCCAAAGGCATATTGGCAGAAGGACTCGAGCCTGGGTTAAAATCTGTTGCCAAAGCTACTGGTAGATTGGCGTCAAGTATTTTTCGTGCTGGAGGATAATGATCATTCAAAAAGAAGGGTGCAGAAGGAAGAAGGGTGCAGATCGTGTGACTGTTTTGAAGACATGCAATTTCTTCATCGTTTAATATTTCTAAATGATCAACAGAAATTGCATTGTTTTTTACGCTTACTTCAATACCTCCCATACAGTTAAACTGATTAGTATGGATTTTTGGCTTTAAGCCATAGTCTTTTCCTGCTTGGATAATTTGATCCGTTTCCTTAGGGCTGAAAAAGCCTTTTTCACAAAAAACATCAATATAATCGGCTAAATCCTCTGATTCAATCTGTGGTAGCATTTCTTCAATAATTAATTGAATATAAGCCCCACGATTGTCTTTATATTTTAAAGGAAGAGCATGAGCACCTAGGAAAGTTGACTTAATGAGTAAATGACTTACCTTTTTTAAACGCTTGATAACACGTAACATCTTCAATTCTCCTTCAACGGATAAGCCATAACCACTTTTTATTTCTATTGCGCCGGTTCCAAATTTTTTGACTTCTTCTAATCTTTGTAATGCATGTTGAAAAAGATCTTCTTCACTCATGGCTCCTAATTTCTTTGCAGAATTGAGTATTCCTCCTCCTTTAGCTGCAATTTCAGTATAGGATAAACCATTGATACGATCTACAAACTCCTCTTCTCTACTAGTTGCAAAAACAAGATGGGTATGAGAGTCGCACCATGAAGGAAAAACTATCTTACCTGCTAAATCAATTATTTCGCCTTCACAATCAGGACAAGTATCCATCGACCCATAATCTGCTATACGGTCTCCCTCGATCAGTAGCCAAGCGTGATTGATATGAGCAAGTTGTTGCATCGCTTGACCTTTGATCGGTGAATTAGGTGTATTTTCAAGTGTTTGAACTAATGTTTTAATATTGATAAATAATTTTTTCATCGGATGAATTTCTCATTTTTAGTGGGCCTATTAAAGACGAGTACAAAGATAGTTTTCCAGACCATCCTCAGATATATTTAAGAAGAAAAAATTCAATTTTGTCCAAGTAATAGAAGAAAATAGGCAATAGCCATATTGAAAAAGTAAAATCATAAATCTGGACTTTAAATTATTGAGATAAGTAATATGAACTTATTTTTTGGATATCTTGCCAAATGGCTGCTATCAACTTTTTTCATTCCTTTCATTTTCATCATTTTGGCAAAGAATTAGGCAGATCACTAATTAAAGGTGAATTATGTACACAAAAGATTACTCTGTTGTGATGATAAAAGATACTGTACTTCTGTTGATGAAAAGGCGGAATGATTATGTATACATATAGAAGGGCTCACAGTAAAACTGCGAGCCCTGGTTTTTAATGCTCATAAGGGGGGCATTACAATTATCTATTAATTTTTTTTGACAATGCTTTCTATTCCAATACTATTAAGGTGGGTCTTATATCTTAGTGCATCAAACTCTTTATTAAATTCACCAACAAGAACTTTGTAAAATGTAGATAGACCTCTCACCTCAGGAATAATTTGGATGGGTTCGATCAACTTCTTTTTGTGTTCCGTCATAAATTTTTGGGCTCTTGCTCTTGTACTGAATACTCCAATTTGAACACTATACGCCTCTCGACGTTTGGTCGTATAATCCACCTCATTAATTAGAGAGGTATTTATAGGTTTATAAGATGATGCTATCTGCTTTTTGTTTTCTTTAGCTTTCTCAAGCTCCATATCAGGTATAGGTAAATGTCCTTGGTCTTCCTTTTCTTCGATGGCTTCAAAATCAGGAATCATTGGCATTTGAATTTGGGGGCTGATGTTGATAGAGGGAGCTGAAATATACTCCTGATTGGTGTAAGTTGTTTCTATTGTGCTTACTTCGCTAGTACGCTTATTCTCTCCAGTATTAAGCAGGGAGAGAACATTCAACAATTCTTCTGCTTCAATGGCTTCATTGATACGATCCAAAAGTTTGCCTTGTGGATTGAAGACAAGTATTGAAGGTAAGGTCTTGACTTTATAATGGTCTTTAAGTTTTCGGCCTTCAAAATCATCAATATCAATTTTTTTGGCAAGGTAATTTTCATTTACAAAATGAGCTAAATGCTCGTTTTTATAAGTGTTTTTTTCCATCCATTGACACGGCATACACCAACTTGCTGTGAAATGTAATAGAATGAGCTTTCCATCATTAGCTGCAAAAGACTTAATGTCTTCCACATCCGCGATGAGGAATTCAACCTCGCTTTTTGGATTACTATTGGACGCATTTAAGTTTCCAAAAGAGCTGAGAAGAATAGTTAGTAGCAATAAATTTACTAAAATCGGCTTTTCCATGAGTTTAACTGTTTTGAGGACGCAGTTTTTTATTCTACAACGTTTGTGAAAAATATAAACTATGTCACTGTCGGGGCTAATAGCTACTCAATATCAAATCTTTACCTATATTATTTTGAAGTAAAGGATAAGTAGATGTGTATAAATAAATGGCGTTCTCTATGTATTTATTGTTATTAAATATGTTTTATTTTTATGTAATTAACTACACATCAATATCTTTCGACTGTATTGATCTTAAAGATATTGGTGTAGCGGATTTTGCCTTCTACGGATGAGTGCTGCGGAAATGAAAAATTGATGTAAGGAATTATAAAAATGTACAACTGAGCTTACTATTCATTGAGGCTAACGGGAGTTGTTATTCTATTATGTGGTGTTGTACTAGACACATAACTATTACAAAAGTAAAGGAAATTTATGACTATTTCAATCTACATTTGATAAAATCCATTAAAGATTGATGATTTCGCATTAACATTTGGGAAGCATCAAAGAGTTGTTCGAAGTTCATCATCATAATTTGCATGTCTTTTGGCATATCATTTATAGAGCGTGTTTTGAACTGATGGCAGCAATGTAAACTCTGTATAACTTCTTGAATTTCTTGAGATTTTAGAAAAAATTGCTCAATAAGCTCTTGATCGCTATTGGACAGTTTTTGATAAGTATTGTGGGCTTGGTTAAAGGCCTCAGCATTACTCAGATCTTTTTTAGTAAGATCAATAATGGAAATTTCAAAAAAGTTAGCTAGACGAACCAAATTACAGATTTTGGGTTCAGCTGATCCTTTTTCATAAGAAGCAATATTACCTCTATTAAGGCCAACTTTTCCGGCTAGTTCTTCTTGGCTAAGGTTCATCTGCTTTCGCAAACATCGAATATTTGTGTGTAGATAAATTGGTGTTGGCTGATTAGTAATTTCCATGGTTGTAAAATCTTCCTGCTTTTCCAATAAATAATACCATTTAAGATACAATTAAAGCGTTTATATAGTTCAAAGGTGTTAATAAAATTAACTTTTTTTAGGTTAATTGTCCATATAATGTCAAAAATACTACAGTTTGGATCGAAAAAGGCCCATAAATGGGTAATATTTTTTGCGTTTTAATGGATAAATAAGTATTTTTGTAAATAATAATTACAATGATTCCTAAATTATCAAATCACCGACCAATGATATACGCAATTCAGAACCAAATACAAGAGCAATTAAACGGTGTCAGCAATTCTCTTCGTGCCTTTTCATTAAAGCTTACCGGCAATAATGATGATGCAGAGGATTTATATCAGGATACGGCCTTAAGAATTATTACCAATGCAGAGAAATATAACCCAGGTACAAACTTTAAAGCTTGGGCGGTTACTATTATGCGAAATATTTTCATCAACAATTACCGTAAGAAAGTACGCAGGAACCTTATCATTGATCAGACTCCTAACAACTATTTTATTAATTCGGGTGATAAAGCAGTAGAAAATAATGGTGAGACGCAAGTTTCTTATGATGAATTATTGGGAATGGTCAATGAGCTTTCTGAAGATTTCAGGGTGCCATTTATGATGGCTTATCAAGGATTTAAGTATGATGAAATTGCTGATGAGTTAGATTCGCCATTAGGTACAATCAAAAGCAGAATTTTCTTTGCAAGAAAGAAGCTTCAGAAATTGTACAACAACGCTAATAGAGAGCGTAGAGCATAAAAAGACGCATTAATTATATATAAAATATTCAAAAAGGCCATATCCCTTGGGGTGTGGCCTTTTTTTGTATATTGTTTTCTCAATATGGACATAAATTCAACCAAATGGGCAAACTCAAAGTAAAAAGTGGTAAAGGCGAAATTGTTTTAACGAAAAGTAAGTCGCTGGTAGGTCTCAAAACAAACTCTTCTGCAAACATCAACCAAAAAGATTTCGTAGAAAAAGAATTGCATAAAAATTTAGGTGGCTTCAATGTCGTAACCTTAAAGGGGGATGATATCGATCAAGATTTAGATGAGGTTAGACAAAAAGAGGAGGTAGAGGTTGGAACCCATATCTACTTTGCAGAAGGTAGTCAAAAGCCTTTGGTAGCTACGGGGGAAATCTTTATCCAGTTTGAAGAAGGTGTTAGTAAAGATGAGCAGGGGATCGTTCTAGAAGAGTTCAGTTTATTATTAGAAGAACGTCGTTCTGAAATTCGAATTATAGCTAAGGTCACGGCACAATCTCCTAATCCGCTTAAAGTTGCGGCAGCCCTTCAAGAGATATCGATGGTGAAATCTGCAGAGCCAGATTTGGATACCATCTTGGATGAGTATTTTAATGCTCCAAAAGATGACTTGCTCGATCATCAATGGCATTTAAAAAATAGCGGACAGGTTCCTGATACTTCGTATCGTCTCAAAAAAGGAGCGGATGCAAAGGTAGTAGATGCATGGAAAAGGCTAGGTGCAGCGGGAAGAGCGGATGTGACTATTGCAGTGATTGACAATGGCTTTGATCTTACGCACCCAGATTTAAAAGATAAAGTTTTTAGACCTTTTGATCTTTGGAATCAATCCAATAAACTTAATCAGGGAGATACCCGGTTTACTCATGGTACACCTTGTGCAAGTGTCGCTTTAGCTTCCTCTAACGGTCGGGGCATTGTAGGTGCTGCACCTAATGCGCGTTTTATGCCAATTAGCGGTACGTCTTTTAGCCTTAGAGCTACCGAACAAATGTTTGACTATTGTATAGAAAATGGTGCAGATATCATCAGTTGTAGTTGGGGAACGACAGATGCAAACTTTAACCTAAGCCCACTAAAGGAAGAAGCGATATCTAAAGCAGCTAAGAAAGGTCGCAAAGGAAAAGGTTGTATCATCTTGTATGCTGCGGGCAATGAAAATATCGATTATCTTAACTTCTATGCCTCTCATCCTGATGTAATTGCCGTTGGTGCTACTACTAGCCAAGATAAACATGCCAATTACTCTAACCGTGGACACGGCCTATCTGTTGTTGCTCCTTCCAATGGTGCATGGCCTATCACAGCAGCTAGAGCTTGGTGGGATGAGGGATTAAGTTGGGAAACAGGTAATTATAAGTTTTGGAGAGATGGTCGTTCTAGAGGAAGTCATTATAAGCACTTTGGAGGAACTTCGAGCTCCACGCCACTTGTGGCGGGTATTTGTGCCCTCATCCTTTCGGCAAACCCTGATTTGACCGCCAAGCAGGTTAAAAGTATCTTAGAACAAACTGCCGACAAGATTGGTTCTGCTTCAGAATATGATCAAAATGGCTGGTCTAGGAAATATGGCTATGGCCGTGTTAATGCAGATAAAGCTGTTGCCGAGGCATTAAGAAGACGTGATCAGTCTAAAGCACCTGTAGTTGAAGTGAGTGAAAATGTGAAGGCTGGACAAGGACTTTTTGAATTTAATGTAAAACGCCAAGCTTCTCAAGGTTGGGGGGTTCAGATAGGGGCTTTCGCCGAATACGGCAATGTTTTGATTCAGGCAGAAAAACTACAAAGACAGTTCGATGAAAAAATTATTGTCAATATTAATGAGCTCAATGGAAAAACAGTTTACAAAGTTGTAGTAGGAGCCTTCGATAATAAAACTGCGGCTGTCAATCTTTTTAGAAGAATGGAAGCAGCTGGGGTAAGAGGCTTCCCCAGAAACTTAGCAGATTTGGGGTAGAACAAAATTCGATAAATGGTTAGTAAGCGGCTAGTCAAAATTGCTTGTATAATAAAATTGTCCCTACGAAAATCATAAGAAACTGACGATAGAAAAGTTACGCATGATTTTTGTAGGGACACTAAAATTTTATTATACCAATTTTATAGCCTAACTACTTAACTGTTGAATGAAATAGCTTTATTCATGTAGAGCTTAGACAAAATTGCAGCTAACATAAAATGATTAGGCAAAAAATAGTAAGTTGCTGATGATCGAAAATTTATGCACTATTTTGGAAGTGAATCAAAGCTGATAGCCTTTGGCAGAAATGCTATGATACCAATTTTTTGGCCTTACTGCTTATACTTTATTCTCAGCAATTTTATGTGGATCAATCAAACATCTTTTATCATTAGAACTGCGGTTTAAATTGATTTCAAATTATGGCAAGTTTTAAAAATATAGAAGTGGCGGATTGGGTGGCTTTACGGATAATAAACTTTTTGAACGATGCACAAGTAGTGGAAGATATTACTAGTCATCCAGCCTTAAAGGATCATCTTCATACTGGATCAGGAGGAATAACCATTGGACCGAGGGTTGCAGCTCGGATTATTCAAAATAAGCTTGCACTACCTTATCGTAGATACTGCTCCTTAAGCGAGCTAGAAGGTATACAAGGATTTGGAGAAGATAAGTTCAAGGATTTGGTCTATTCCTTTGGTCAGTCAGCTTCTGAATATTTCAAGAAAGCTATGTATAATGGTATCATTATGGATAATTGGGTATTGACCGATCATACTGTATTTTTTGATAATGAGGCCGCTTTCTTAAGAGTAGTTAATGATACATCCAATTTTAAGGAATGGGTTGGATATCAGGTTGAATTAATGCAGCAAGCTTACCCAGGTCGTTACGCAGATCCGAAAGCAAAAGGTCTTTTAGTACAAAAAAGCTTTATGGAAGTTTTTGCTATTGCCCATTATGGTGCCATTGCTTTTGCTTTTTATTTCTACCAATTTGATGCAGATAATTGGTTCTCTTTTGATAGCGTTCGGCAAGAATGTGAAAAATACTTGTCTTATAATACGGCCAATCGCTATCGTTTGGAGTTACGAATGTTTAAAGGATTTAATGCGGAAGGACTGCGAGCTACTTCTACGATACAGGGTACTTTACCTGTAGTCGTGAATTATGGAGAGAAAAGTATTGCTCTGTGGAATGCACAACTTAACGATTAAAATAATTATGAAGAATTCTAATTTTAGTATTTTGATTTGCTCAATCAAGCAATGGATCAAGGTATTTTATTTAGAGCATAAATAAAACTTTATGTACCATAAAATGGTCAGGTAAGCTAGTAAGTTGCTGACAATAGGAAATTGATGTATGATTTTTGGATAGACTTAAAACTGTCAGCCTTTAGCTGAAGGGTTATGGTGCCCATTTTTAGGCGTACTGCTCAATAATGAATTGGAAAATATCCCTGTTGTTTGGGTAAGTTACAATTGATATAGAAAGTATGAATCGCTGCTATATCCAAATACTAATAAACTGAATTTAGAGTGTGTTGAACTTAAAAAAGTAACCATTCATAGAAAATGAATGAAGTAAATTAAATTAGTTTTTAATTTAAAATAGCATGCTAATGGAATTTATCAACTGGCCCTATTGTTACCTATTGGTATTAAGCTAATGATTGATAAACTTGGATAAAGCGGCTATTCAAAATTGCTTGTATAATAAAGTTGTTTACTCGAAAATTATAAGTAATTGAAAAGCTGAAAATTATGCATGATTCTTGAGCGAACGTAAACCTATCAGCCTGCCAGCAGGCAATGTTTCGGGCAAACTACTTAAATAAAGAATTAGTTTTAAAATATATGCCAAAGAACCATTTCTCTACAGCTTAATTGCTGATAAATTAATAAAACCAAATGCCATGAAAATCAATTTTGAAAATCGTTTAGCAGCAGTAGATTGGATTGCTGATTACGCGGAAGATGAAGGACAATTTGAGGCCTTAAGAGAACGTTTAAACTACAACTACATCTATTATGGTGAATACTTCCTAGAGCTAGAAGACGAAACGGATGAAATCGTTTTATTTTCCTCACCAAAAGATATCTAGACTAATGCACTAGCGATTTGATCCTTTTTTAACGGTTTAGTTAAATAACCCTTCACTGCTTCGAATCTCATACACTTTTCAATATCTGCTTGATCAATGGAACTTGATAAAACGTATACATCAATATTTTTATTGATTTTCATTTTATTAAAAGACTCTAAGAATTCGTAGCCATCCATAACAGGCATGTTTAAATCTAGGATGATTACATCTGGTAGTTGTTCCTCTTCTGCCATTTTTAGTTCAGCAATTGCTTCAAAACCATTAAAGAAACCCTTGATCTGAGCAGCTGGAGCTACTTTTTTTATTACCAGATTATTTATTTTATGTTGTAGGTGATCGTCATCCACTAAAAACACCATTGCAGTTTTTTCGCGCGAGCTATTTTTCATGTTCAGGTTAGTGTTGATTTCCGTAACGATAGCATCTATCTTATTAGCTTCTTTTCTTAATAGTTTTATTAATTCTTTAGAGGGCATCTCATCTGCAATTTGAAGTAAGCCCAACAGATTAGAAATTGGGCCACGTAATTTATGCGAATTCAGATAGCTATGCTGTTGCAGCGCTTCTTCTCGTTTTTCTAACTGTTGTTTTAATTCAATACGATTTTTTTTACGATTAGCTTGCCTATTGAGTTGTTTTTCAATACTAATTAGAATATCGTCAGGTTCAAAAGGTTTGGGGATATAATCATCTGCTCCGAGGTTCATCCCTTTCCGGATATCCAAACGATCAGATAAAGCGGATAAGAATATGAATGGTGTATCTTCAAATAGCTTTGTTTTGCGAAGAGTTTCTACGACCTCTAATCCAGTCATCTCAGGCATCATGATATCACACAAAATGAGGTCTGGCTGTTCTTGTATAGCCAATACGATCCCTTGCTTTCCATTTAGAGCAGAAAGCACTTCATAATCTTCTAATTCTAAAAAATCACAAATAGAATTATTGATATTTATTTCGTCTTCTATGACCAAGATTTTATTCATACATTCTGCTTAAATGTTATTGTAAATTGGCTTCCTTCTCCTTCATGGCTTTCGTAAGTAATTTTTCCTTGTATGAGAGATACGAGTTCTTTTACAATCACTAATCCCAAGCCTGAGCCTTGCATTTTCACAGTATTACTTCCTCTATAAAATGGCTTAAATAAGTTTCCTTGATCCTTTTTAGGAATACCTATACCAAAATCAATAATCTTTATTTTGAAGTGATCCTGTTCAAAGAACACATGGATTTCAGGCTCTTGTTCATTCGGTGAATATTTGAAAGCATTCGAGATAAGATTTATCAAAATGTGTTCAATCACTTTTTTATCAGTTATCACCTTTTGTGGAGGTGTTTGGACGAATAGTTGCATTTTTCTGCCATCAGATTGGAAGCTAAAGTCATGATCTAAAAGCTCTAATATGATTTCCACTAAATCGTTCTCAGTCATTTGGACATTCATCTTTTTGGATTCAAGCTTACCTAAGGTAAGTACATCATCCATCAGAACAGTCAAACGGTCCACCTCCGTTTCAATTCTATCAATAAAACGAGTCAGTTTATTTTCAGAAACCTTCGGATCAATTTTTAGGTACCTTTTGAGTAATGTGGTATTTAATTTAATAGCTGTAAGTGGCGTTCTGAATTGATGGGAAGCGATAGACACAAATCGATTTTGTAATTGTGCGACTTGACGCTCTTTTTCAAGGGCTTGTTCAATAGCAGTGAGATCCGTCCCTATAAAAATATATCCAACTTTGCGATTTTGCTCCATATATGGAGTAATGACTAATAATAAATGCCTTAATTTACCATCTACCTCTATGGCTATTTCAAGTTCTTCTTTATCAAATTGATTTGCTTGAATATAGATTCTACTTTTAATATATTCCCAGTTTTCATTCTGTATAATTGCTTCTATAGGTAAGTTTTGTATTTGATTGAGGTTCTTTTGAAAAAATAACTGAGCTGCTTGGTTGATGTCTTGGATCTGGAAGTAGTTATTACATAAAATCATCAAATTTGTCATAGAGCTGATAATATCATGTACAGCTCTATGGGGTTCTATTTTAAAAAGCTTTAAATCTGAAAAAGCCCAAGCAAAAAAGAGCATTCCCCAAAAACTGGTAAAGGATTCATTATTGAGAACGGTAAATGATGAAAACATTGGCACCCAATAATTCTGATATAAACTAAGGCTTAAGCTCAATACGATTATCACCAGAAGAGACAGTTTAATCGGTTTCTCCCTTCTATCTATTGCAGAATAATAAGAATAGCTAACAAATAATGTAGCGCAAAGATAAGCGAAAGCAGTTACAAGAAACCTTGCCCAATCTAAAAACTTAATCTCTTCCACAATTATTCCCCAATGATTATCTTTTAGTTGAATTGTCTTTCCATAATGCAGTGGTGTAAGTTCTAAAATACTTAGACATGCAAAAACACAAATAATCACGAAAAAAAAGGTGTTTCTTAATATTTTGCTTGGAACTACTTTACTAAATTGACTGTAATACCAAAGAGTCAAAACCATACAGGCGATCACTAGGTAACCAAAAAATTGCTGTAACCTAGCGAACCATGATGCAGTGGGTAGAGCCGTTGCTCTCATTAATTCATAATTTGACCACAACATGGCAAAAATCAGTATTGTTAAAGCAAAAAAGTAACGGTAAAGATACTTTCGGTAGTCAATAAGAATAACTCTAATACCTACTATTAATACTCCCACAGTATGAAATAAAGTCAGCAAGGTAATCCAATCTAAAGGGCTATCTGAAAAAAAGGAAGGCTGATCGGCAGTGTTAAACTGGAACAGTATCAAAATAAATTCATTCAGATGTACAGAAGGATACAACATAAGACTTGGTTAGTTGGGACTTATCATTTGTTTTAAGGTAAACAATATATCTTCTGATCTATGATCATAAAGTAGCAAAGAACTCAAATAGTCATGATAATTGAGGAGTTATAGCCTAATCAATATAGGTACAAAAAAGAAGAAAAACAAACTCTCCATTAAAGATGTAGGAGAAGACACGGCAATCGAAAAAATAAATCTAAAAATATGCAGAAACTGCAGAAAGTAGATGCTCCATTTCAAATCGTTCTTTCAGGGTATGCGTAATTTCTAAGTTAGGGACAGTTCGATTTTTGATATCATACACCTTTTCTATCTTAATAAATGGTATTTTCTCTTGCAGATTAAGATCGAACAAAGAAAAATAACTCTCATTACCTATGAATATAACTCTATCGTTCTTCGTTTCGCAAGTCGAATAACAAAATTCCGTTAAAGGATAAGCTTTGAAACCTTCCATCTCCAAAATGTCTATTATGGTATAAGAAAGGTTAAGATTCCAATCCCCAATGTAAAACACCGTTTTCAAGGCCATTCTTTTTAATAACAAATTGAGTTTTTTATCATTTATAAAGTTAGCTTGAAAAATAGTTGGAAACTTAGCATTTAGATGAATAGCACAAAACTTCCTTTTTTTGGAGAATTTAGCCTTTGTTTTCCATCCTAAACATTAGGATGGATTGGGTAAATCTTGAGGCCCAAAGTTCAAGTCAAAACCAATACGTTTGTTTGGTTCATCATCATCATAATCTTCCCAATTTGTTATCTCTGTGATAAATTCTTCTAAATGTCGAAGGAA
The DNA here is from genome assembly GCA_022448955.1 of Saprospiraceae bacterium. Lineage (GTDB taxonomy): Bacteria > Bacteroidota > Bacteroidia > Chitinophagales > Saprospiraceae > JALEHC01. The sequence continues at coordinate 17,478 of JAKVCU010000024.1, read as the reverse complement.
GAAGGGCGCTTTAAGTTCCTCAGGACGATAAATGGCTATTGTTTTTGGAGGTCTTGGTTTACCATAGCTCTCAATAAAAGGATAATTAATTAAAACAATAATTTTACCGTTAAATAATTGTTGATAAATTAATGAACCATTATGCTTGATTAAATGTCGGTGAATATCTTCACTTACCTTTTGATACATGCCACTTTTAACCTCCCCTAAAGAAAGAACAATAGCTTCGAGATTCTCCATGTCAGTCCTTTCGTCCAGATTTGCTTCCAAATCTGTAGCCTCTAAAGCACTTGATAAATAAGTTTTTATATATTCTTTTAATTCTAATTTCCATACCTCGCGATACTCTTTAGTATTTTTTAATACCTCTTTGTATTGATCTACTTTTCTCTTAAGATTGAAAAACTGTGTATCCATATTTAAGATCTTTTTATGCGTTTATATTACTAGGTGTGAATAAGTCATTCACAATCAAATGTTTACAATTAAGGATAAAAGTTGTAATTTTGTTACAACTTAGCTTTGTAATCCCATTACTTTATTATATTTAATCCTCCAACAATGAATGTAAGAACAGGCCTAAAATACAGTTCAAAAATCCCAAATGCAAACAAACAAAAGCCAAAACCAAAGATGCCCATTAAAATTTATTCTTGGTATCTTATAGGCGGCACGGTCTTATCCTCTATTTTAATTTTACTCCAACCCTCGATTAAATCACCGCTCTGGTTTGGTCTTTCTGGGATAGTTTTAATTGCTTTCACAGCCTATCTCCTCCTATTTAAGAGTTTCTCCTTTTCTGTAGGAAAGGTACCTATACTGATCTCTGAAGAAAGTAGCGATGAATACAAAACAGTCAATAAAGTTTTGAGGGATAGTAAGCCATTCCATCAGCTACCGGCTTCACTCAAAATAGCCCATATGATTGGTTTATCCATACTATGGATATTATTTATCTCTACAACTGCGTATTTAATTTACCTGAGCTTGTAATATCAATATATCCGCGGTAAGCTAGAGAAACTGACATACATCATCTTGCATAGCTGTGTAACAATTCCTGAATTTCATACTTCTTGAATGCCCTAGGAATTAAACTTAGCCCTTCCTGTAATGTTTAGTACTTGGGATGATAGGGAGGGTTTCCCATTCATGGTAAATGCTATGCCCTATACAATTCTTTCTTGGCTTTAAACGCATGATATAAAAAAAGCTTATGACTTTTACACCTACAGTACCAGATGTGCAAGCGCTGCTAGAACGATATCAGCAGATTCGCTCTACTTCATTGGAAATTTGCCAAACGCTTGAAAAAGAAGACTTTGTTGTACAACCTACCGTAGATGTAAGTCCTCCCAAATGGCATCTCGGTCATGTTACTTGGTTTTTTGAAAACTTTATCCTTGTACATTTCAAAAAAGGCTATGAATTGTACAATGATCAATTAAACTACATTTTCAATAGCTACTACGAAAGCCAAGGCCCTCGTATTTTGAGAAGTAATAGAGGAAATTTAACGCGGCCAACAACAGAAGAAGTGATTGCTTATCGCAAACATGTGGATCTTCAAATGATGGAGTTGCTGCAACAAAGACCGATCTCTGTATCACTCTATGACCTAGTGGGGGTGGGACTACAGCATGAGCAACAACATCAAGAATTACTCTTGACTGATATAAAATATATACTTGGTAATAATCCCTTGTTTCCTCCTCTTCGCACCAATAAACACATTCCGAGCAAAACTGTAGGAGCAGCTCATTTCATTGCATTTAATGAGCATATTGCCCAAATTGGTCATGAAGATGATACGTTCAGCTGGGATAATGAAAAACCATCTCATAAAACATTCATCCATTCTTTTGAAATTATGGATCGTTTAGTCACTAATGGTGAATACCTCGAATTTGTGGAAGCCGGTGGATATAAGCAGTATCAATATTGGTTGGCAGAAGGATGGGACTGGGCGAAACAACTAGAGGTAAAAGCTCCCGCATATTGGTTCTCTAAAGAGGGGCAGTGGCTGGAGTATACTTTAAATGGCTTAAATACTTTGAATCCTAATTTACCGGTTACCCACCTTAGCTTTTATGAAGCAGATGCTTATGCACGTTGGAGGGGAATGCGTTTACCAACAGAAGCAGAGTGGGAAGTGGCTTGTAGAAAGCTATACCATTCTATTCCATCTAATGGTGCCTTCCTAGACAATGGTATCTTTCATCCTACCGAACAACAATCCAATAAGGACTATCAATTCCTTGGAAATGTATGGGAATGGACTGCCAGTGCCTATTTACCATATCCTGGTTATGTTCCGTTCGAAGGTGCGCTCGGAGAATATAATGGTAAATTTATGATCAACCAAATGGTATTGCGCGGAGGATCATGTGCAACGCCTAAATCCCATATTAGGATGACTTACAGAAACTTCTTCCATGCCGATAAAAGATGGCAGTTTACAGGTATTCGCTTGGCGAAATAGTAGAAGTAACTGATTGGTATAGCACCATATTTTTTAAGCCAATTCCAAATAATAGGATAATTCAGTACATCCGTTCTTATTTTTTTACGATTAAACTTTAATTATGTCCATCACTGATTTAGACATTAGCTTATCCGTTTTTGCAAAAGACGTTCAAACTGGATTATCAAAAACACCGAAAGAACTCTCTTCCAAATATTTTTATGATGCTATCGGTGATCGATTATTTCAGGATATTATGAATATGCCCGAATATTATTTAACGGATGCAGAGTTCGATATCCTGACAAATCATAAAAATACTATCCTTTCTTGTGTGAAAAAAGATGCATTTGATATGGTGGAATTGGGAGCAGGAGATGGCAAAAAAACTAAGATCCTTTTGGAACATTTCCTAGCAGAAAATGCAGACTTCCAATATAGACCTATCGATATTTCCGAAAATGCACTAACTGGATTAGAAGGAGCCCTTCTAAAATTATGGCCTCAACTGGAGGTGAATGGCGTGCAAGGCGATTACTTTGTAGCTCTAAATAAAATGCGGCTAGAAAAACAAAAGAATAAATTGATTCTTTTTATGGGCGCTAATATCGGCAACTTCTCAAAAGAGGATGCCCTTCAGTTTCTTACTCGATTAAATGAAGAAATGACTAAAGATGATTTCTTATTAATTGGTTTTGACCTCAAGAAAGATCCACAAATGATCCTCGATGCTTATAACGACCCAGCAGGTATTACTAGCGATTTTAACCTTAACTTATTACAAAGAATGAATAACGAGCTAGGTGCAAACTTTGATCTCAATGCCTTTAAGCATTGGGAAAATTATAATCCTATTACTGGCGAGACAAAAAGCTTTATCGTTTCTAAAGAAAACCAAAAAGTGTATTTTGCTTGCTTAGATCAGTCCTTTCACTTCGATGCATGGGAAGCTATATATGTAGAATTATCTCAGAAGTACAGTCAAGCAGAAATTACTACACTTGCAGATGCAGCAGGATTTAAAGTCGTAGAAAATTTTTATGATACTCATCAATACTTTACAGACTCTTTATGGCAAGTTAAGTGATGACTTCTTTGAGTGAGGGATTGATGATCTTAATTTCTCCCACTCATAAAGTCTCCTGCTTATAAAATCGCTCCTTCACAAAACTAATTTTTCCTTTTCTTCTTTTTTTTTCGCGATCTGTCTTCCATCTCGTCTATAGCTTGAATGATGGTAGATAGATCACTATTGTCCGAAAATAGGATGGTGTCTTTGTATTCGGAAGTGCTGATCGCTATGACTTCAATTTTATTATTAATAAACTGTTCGATTTCTTCTAAGTATTTTCGTTCTTCTTTGCTACAAAAGCTCACCGCTTGTCCTCTTTTCTTAGCCCTTCCTGTGCGCCCAATTCGGTGAACATAATTTTCTGCCTTATCTGTTGGAAGATCATAATTGACTACGTACTCAACGTCTGGAATATCAATTCCTCTTGCACTGACATCAGTTGCAATTAAAACCTGAATTTCTCCACTTCTAAATTGTTCTAAGACATGCGTTCGTGCTGCCTGCTCTTTACCGCTATGGATGGTTTTGCTTCGAATGTCCACTCTGTCCATAGCTTTTGCTACTCTCTCTGCTCTGACTTTAGTCCGAACGAATACTAAAATTTTACTATCTGGATTTTCTTGGATTAACCTTTCCAAGAAAAATCTTTTATCGTCCATTTCTACAAAAACCACTGCATGATCTACATTCTTGGAAACAGGATCTTTTGGGGAGATTTGGATGCGAATGGCATCTTGATGAATTAAAGAATAAGCTAATTGCTTAATTCTTTTATTGATAGTTGCCGAAAAAAACAAGGTCTGTCGCCTTTTTGGCAACTTTGCGGTCATATCTCGAATATCCTTAATGAATCCAAGATCCAGCATGTGATCTGCTTCATCTAAAATCAAAATCTCTACTCGATGTACTTGTAAATGCCCTTGAGCAATCAAATCAAACATTCTTCCAGGCGTAGCAATCAATATATCTACTCGCTCATGCAAACGCGCAATTTGGGGATCTTGATCTACGCCACCATAGATACCAAATGTTCTTACTTGCGTATACTTCCCAATCTGATTAAAAACTTCCGTTAGCTGCATAGCCAGCTCATGGGTAGGAACCATCACTATGCACTTAATGCCATCTGGTCGGCGTTCTCTTTTTTTGCGTTCATGCAGAATGTTTATGATCGGAATAGCAAATGCAGCAGTTTTCCCTGTCCCTGTTTGGGCAACAGCCAAAACATCTTCTCCTCTCAATATGGAAGGAATAGATTTATACTGTATGTCAGTCGGCCTTTTAAATCCTAATTCACTGATTCCTTTAATTAGGCCTGGTACAAATTCGTAGGCTTCAAATTTCATGCTGCAACCTTAAAATATTAATAAATATAAGTAGTCACAAATATCCCTCTTTTTACTTAAAATTGTATAGCCATTTGGATATTACATCTTTCGTAGGGTGTTTCTCTATCTGCAACCAATTCAAAACCTAGCTTTTTGTACAAATGGATAGCAGGAGTGAGTTTGGTATTGCTTTCTAAATAAACGCTTCTAGCTCCTCTCTTTTCGGCTTCCGCCAAAATTGCTGTTCCAAGTAAATACCCTACACCCTTTCCTTGTGCCTTGGGAGATACTGCCATTTTTGCTAATTCGTAATCATAATCTGGATCATCCATACTCACTAAGGCACATACCCCTATTGCTTCACCTGCATAAAGTGCTATCAAGATAGCCCCTCCCTTATCCAAAATATAAGATTTTGGATGATCTAAAGACTTTAAATCTTCTGCTTCGACTTTAAAATATTTTTGAATCCATTCAATATTTAATGCCTTAAAAATACGCTGATATTCATCTGAATAAGGAACAATTTGTACTTCTTTTAATTCGTATTCTTTTCTCTTCTCCATAAGCCATTGATAAAGTGATTATGATTCTATTAAAAATTTAAGTTTTAGTATTGCTTTCCAGCGAAAGTAGGACGTTGACGAATTTCAACAGATTTGTCCTCCTATTGTGCCAGAATCTGCCTCCAAGCTCTCCTCGCCAATATGGTGAAAACGGAAGTAAGTATCAAAACGTTTAACTATTCAATAAACTTTTCCTAATGATAAAAAATACAGACGCTTATTTACGTACTTCTTTTGATATGCTGTTTGTTTTCTGAAAAGCAGCGATCCAAAAATTCGTCTTCCGATAGAAGTTTGATTTTTCATCCTATCAACTCAACACCTTTACTAATACGCTAAAGTGACGTTAAATATATCTAACATTGACTGGATCTAATTATTTTTGATTTCATATAAGTTGTTAAAATATATCCTCATTAACATTCATTTATAGATTCAATTTTTATTTTTGGCAAAAAGAATTGATCATGCGACATCCTTTTACTCTTAGTTTATTCCTTTTATTATTTGTAGCTTGCCAAAACGAGCCAAAGAATAATACCTCTTCAGATCGGCAATCGCCAAATGGCATGACAGAGCAACAGATTACGCGTAATGATGATGGCCAAGCACAAATAGACCTGAATAATCCTGATGTTCAAGCGGCTATTCGCGAAAAAATGAGCAAGTTAAAACCCAATGCCAATAATAAATCGAGCCAGCCTATTCTAATTAAAGGTGTAAATCTCAACCCCGTTATCAATCAACAGATGGTCTTGAAAGGACAGCAGGTTTACCAAACCAAATGTGCTCGTTGTCATAATATGAATGATAAAACGTTTAACGCAAGTGGATTCGCTGGCATTATCGATCAAAAAAGCCCTGCATTCGTAATGAATATGGTAACAGGTGTACCCCTAAATGAATTCGCACCAGGTAACCAGATAGCAACATTAGAAAAGTGCTGGACAAGAGCAAAAGCTAACTGGCTGGATATCATAGAAGCACGTGATTTTGTAGAACTTTTATTGAGCCAAAAAATACAATAAATACAGTCATAGGATCATGCTAGATGAAGGTTATATTAAATATCAATCAGATTGGACTCAAAATAATCCACTTCCTTACTCTGCCATCCAAGAATTGAATTTATGGAGAGCAAAACTCTACCAGCTAGGACTCCTTGGTGCCTATGCAAATGGCATAGGATTTGGCAACATCAGTCAAAGATGGGACAACAAAGATGGTCTTTTTGTCATTAGTGGCTCTACAACTGGCAATATAGAGGTGCTAGATGAGCAACACTACACGCTCGTAACAGAGGTAATGGTAGAACGCAATTTCCTCAAATGCAGTGGCCCAATTATTGCTTCCTCTGAGTCTATGAGCCATGCAGCTATTTATGAGCAATGTCCAAAAATGAATGCTGCTATTCATATTCATCATGAAGAAATGTGGCAGTATTACCTTAATAAAGTGCCTTTTACTTCGGAAGATATAACCTATGGTACCTCTGAAATGGCTTATGCGATTGCTAATTTGTTAAAAGATGAGGCCAATCAAACATTAGGTTTTTTCGTAATGGCGGGCCACAGGGAAGGAATGTTTGCATTTGGCGAAAGCTTGAAAGAAGCTGGAGAGAAACTACTCTATTTTTATCATCAATTTCAAAAAAGTAAGGCCAATCAATAAATTTCTTACTGATGCTAAGTATTGAAATCTCTGCCCAACACCTAATCGTGGAAACTTCAATAAAGTCAATCTAGAAAATCAATAAGGATGATGAAAATTTTATTTACGCTATTTTCTTGTTGCTTAGTCATTCATTTATTCGGACAAGTATTTCATGGGGTTATTGATGATACGTACCCCATCATTATTGAGTTAGAAGCATCCAACAAATTATCCATTAATGGTTCTTATCAATATAAAAAAATAGGAAAGGATCTGAGCTTGAAAGGAAGTTTTACCGCTGATCAGGATTTAACAGGAGCACGTGCATTTGAATGGAAAGAATTCGATTCCAGTGGCCGAGTTACAGGTGTTTTTAGGGGTACTTGGACAGAGGATTTGACGGTAAATAGGATAGTGCTTTATGGGGAATGGATCAATCCTAAAACGAATAAAAAGTTGCCTTTTGTGGCTATGGAACAAAAGCATATCGAACGTAATAAGCCATATGTTTTTCCTGAAATTTATAGTATGAATAATGAACAGCTGGGTCATAAGGCTTTTTTCGCTTTACCCAAATTTCATAAAATCACTCAAAGAGCAGCACTTAAGATAGAGAGTCATCTTAGCTTCGAGAAGCTATTAGAATCATCTTTTAAGGATATTCGCTTGAATTATGAAAAATGTGCTTGTGGTCATGTCGGCCTAAACTACAAGGTGCACTATCTTCAGGATTCTATCATCAACTTGGAAATACAATCTGAGTTTTTAGGTCCATACCCTTCCGTTCATCAACAATTTTTCACCTTCAATATTTTTAGCGGTCAAAAAATTAAAATAGATCACTTCATTAATGAAAAACAATATGATAATATCCTTGCAAAAATAAACGAAGAACTACAGAAGCGAAAAAATAAGATGGAAGAAGGTAAAGAATATCTTGAAAAAATAATCATTACCAAAGATGCATTAGCAGCCTATTCATTGAGTACAGATGGCATTATTTTTCATATCACTTATCCCATTCCTCATTATTTAGCCGCTTTTCAGCCAGCTACAGATTATCTAATTCCATGGTCCTCTCTAGATTAAGTGATTGGGCAGACAGGTTCTAGTGTCTCTTCAAAAAATCATGCGTAACTTTTTTATCATCAGTTACTTATAGTTTTAGAATGAACAATTTTATTATACAAGCCATTTTGTATAGGCTCTCAAATAGAATAGGATAATGATTGTTATGATAGTGGATTCCTTGGGTAATATTTGCATGGATAATAATGGATGTAATACATTCCATCTTCTGGGCAGGCATCTACGATAAAGTCATATCCAAATAAGTTTTTTGGATTTTTTATCTTATCCGATTAAACCTTTAGTTAATATTTCTATCTAAATTTAGGTAAACATTATTTAGACACCTCAATGAAGCTTGCTTCTACAAAAAAACAAACCAATGAAATTATCTAAGCTATTTTTTCTTCCTCTTTTAGCATTATTCACTATTTCATCCATGTCTGCTAGTTTTCCTGCGGAAAAGCTTAAAGCTTTTGGAGGCTGGGAACTATTGGGCAAAAAGAAAGTCAATTATGGTCTTGATCGAGATGAAATTATGGTAACTGCAAAGGAAGGGCTTTTTTCTAAGCTCCACTTAAGTGTAAAACGTGCTCCGATTAATCTACACAAGCTAAGGATTCACTTCGCAAATGGTCAGACACAAAATGTAGAAATTAGAAAGAATATTGCTAAAGGTGGCAAAACAAGAGTAATTGACATTACAGGAGGGAAGCGTGTCATCAAAAAGGTGGTCATGTGGTATGATACTAAAAATAGAGCTAAAACACGCGCTGTTGTTCAAGTCTTTGGTAAACACTAAAATAAATTTTAAAAATAAAAAAAGCAGAAGCTGAATAGGCTTCTGCTTTTTAATTTCATTTCTTCTACTTGCTTACTCGCCATATTTTATTTTTTTCCTAAAAAAAATCCAATAATTCTATTCTGTAGTGACTTTTTCAAAAAAATTAGTCCAAAAAGTATGGAAGGCCTAAGGTTTCATCTGCACGGCATCCATTTTTTTATTAATTTTATAGTCAAAGAACATATATCCAAAAAAAATATCATTTGTGTATTTGTAACATTTTTAGCTATACAAGCATAAATGATAGAATCCCGTAAACAATTAAATTAGTCGAAATGAAATCCCATGTACTAACGCTAGCCACTTTGTTGCTGTTCGCAATAAGCGGATTCAGCCAAACAGATGTCCAAATTTTCAGGCAACTCGAAACGCAGCTTGCCGATGCACAATCTTACAACTTTCCATTTACAATCACTAGTAAAAGTGAATTACAACATGCTAAGCTAGTAGAACATGCTAGAGGTGAAATTCAAAAAAACAGAAAAGGTTTTGCGAGTACTTCCCTCAAGTGGTTTGCTAAAAAAGGTGGTCAACAACTCACGATTGACCGCGCTTCAGGTATCGAAATGTTTATCACTCCTGTGGATAATATCGTAGTTATACTTGATATGAATAATGGAAAGTGGCGCATGCGCCTTCAGGATGTTCAATTAAATCCATCTAATGATGGCGTAAGGCTTACTGGCAAATACCAGAATGGCACCTATACAGAAGTGTTTGAGATTAATCTTCAAACACAAAGTCTGATGACTGCCTCTCGATAAGAATTGCAATCAGGTATCCTACCGCAGTAAGCCACAAGGGTTTACTCGGTATATGATCAGTTGGGATTGAGCTATTTTTTGGTATTTATTGTGGAATTTTTCTGAACTTATTCATAACTTTTTCACCTATCTGCCTTTTTTGCCTGATTTTGGGTAAAAAGTTTAAAGCCTAAATAAGAATACTCAATCCCGACCACTATGAATAGATTTTTGTTTCCTTTCTTTCTTTGCTGCATTACTTTTTCCTTCGCACAAAACCTAAAGCTAAGTCCTGACGACTTTCTAATTAGCGGGGATACCCGTCTTACAGCTAATCAATGTTACCAACTGACTTATGACAATAATTGGTCTTCAGGTTCACTTTGGTTCAAAAAACCAATCGATCTAAGGGCAGCCTTCGAAATGGAACTCGATGTTATGCTGGGCTGTAGAGATGAGGATGGTGCAGATGGTATCGTATTCGTTTTTCATCCCAAAATACAAAAGATAGGTTTTGCAGGAGAAGGTATGGGCTTCGCTGGCCTACGACCATCGGTCGGTATAGAAATTGATACATGGGAAAATGAGCATCTTCTCGATCCTAGCTATGATCATGTGGCTATCCTGAAAAATGGGATTATCCACCATGATTATAATATGGCTGGCCCTAATAGACTGCCTAATCTAGAAGATTGCAAAGATCATCGCGTTAGGATAGTTTGGTTGCCCGACGAAAAGAAAATGACTGTTTATATAGATGGTAAAGGATATATCTACTTCAAAAAAGATATTATTCACAAAATTTTTAAAGGTAACTCAACAGTTTACTGGGGAGTTACAGCAGGAACAGGCGGTTTTACGAATCGGCATGCTATTTGTTTTGAAAAAATTGACTTCAAAGAGGCTGTACCTATTATACCACTAAGCACAAGCCTTCAAAATCAATTAGTCAGTGGTGAAACTATTACATTACCATCTTTACAATTTGAAAATGGGCAATCTAAAATTAGGTCATCTTCTTTTGTAGAATTAGACCGGCTAGCTGAGTTTCTTAAAAAATATCCAGATACAAAGATAGAGGTTTTTGGTTTTACAGATAATAAGGGCTCTGAAAGCGCTAATCAAGCCATTTCATCTGCTCGAGCCAAAGCTGTCGCTAAATACCTGATCTCAAAAGGAATACCAAAAGGTCGAATCAATGCCAAAGGCTTTGGTGAGGCCTACCCTGTTACCTCTAATCTCACTAAAGCAGATAGATTGCTCAATAGAAGAATTGAGTTTAGGATGACTCGTATTATCCCATAGCCAAGAGGGACTGAATCATATCAACTCATCTCCTATTAATTTTTTGCCTAATCGAGCCTTTAAACTTTGTGTTTGTTGGTTTTCATCATTTTGGTAAAATCAAAATGAGTGAATATGATTTTTTTACCTTTTTAATGAAAATATGAACTATTTTTTCTCTGGATACAATGCAGTAATACCCTCTTCCGTAGCGGTACAGACGCCTCGCTCCGTAATTAAGCCTGTTACATACTTAGAAGGGGTAACATCAAAACCATAATTTACAACTGGACTATTCTCTGGACTAATTAATACCTTAGCAATCTCACCATTTATTTGGCCTTGCACATATCTTACTTCTTCTGGATCTCTTTGTTCAATTGGAATTTCTTTTAATCCATCACTAAGCGTAAAATCTATAGAAGAAGAAGGTGCTGCTACATAAAATGGAACATCATTGTCGTGTGCAGCTAGTGCTTTTAGATAGGTGCCAATCTTATTAGCTACATCACCTTTTCGAGTAGTTCGATCCGTTCCTACAATGACCATATCTACTAACCCATGCTGCATTAAGTGACCTCCCGTATTGTCTGGAATAACCGTATGTGGTACACCATGTTCGAGTAATTCGAAAGCAGTGATTCTTGCCCCTTGGTTACGCGGGCGCGTTTCATCTACCCATACATGCACATCAATGCCCTTATCATGTGCCATATAGATAGGGGCGGTAGCCGTCCCATAATCAATGCAGGCAATCCAGCCTGCATTACAATGCGTCAGAATATGAACGGTTTCTCCTTTTTTCTTTTTACTTATTTCTTCAATGATAGCTAAGCCAAAAGCACCAATCTTTTGACAAAAAGTTATGCTTTCTGCAGCTAGTTCTTGAGCAGTCCTTAGCGCTATAGCAATTTTTTCTGCCTTTGATAGCCCTGCTTTCATAGCTATTTCTGATCGGGCTATCGAATGAAAAAGGTCTACAGCTGTTGGTCGCGTATCACGTAGTTGTGCTGCAGCTTTCGCTAAATATTCTTCTAGTCCATCTCTTTCAGGTGCTTCCTGAGCGGCTTTGTACATACCGTAAGCAGCTGTCACACCAATAAGAGGAGCACCTCTTACGTGCATCTCTTTGATGGCACGGGCACAGTCATCTAAACTCTTTAAATCTTCTATGACAAATGCATGCGGAAGATGTCTTTGATCTATAATTTGTACGATATTAGGATCATCGGCTTTAAGCCAAATGGTATGATAATGTTGACCTTTGATCTTCATTATGGTATTCTTATTTGTTTTAAAAACAGCCAGCAACAGCTCCTCTAAAAATGCATCCTTAGAGTTGTTTCATCCATCATTTGCTCAGTATCGATTATCGATATATGGATAGTTACTAGCATATTGGCAGAACAAAGCAAACACTTTCAAACTGGTTCGAATCGTTTTTTGCTTTTGCAAAAGTAGAGAAGATGGTAGAAAATAAAGAAGTAAGAAGGGGAAGAAATAAAAAAATCTCTCCTAAATTCCTATTAATTTAGGGAGATCAAAATTTTATCTTTTATATAGGCGTTTCATTTGATAAAACCTCCTGATGAAAAATTTTTGATCTTATTCGTCTAGATCTGATGACTACAAGCAAATAATATTAGTACCACATAAAATATGCATTAAGTGGCTCTCTAGACAATGGGTGAATAAATGAAACCGTCAGTCCAAACAAAAAGCCAAAAGTAAAATCGACAAAAATTATGAGAATATTACTCTTTGTCATTCTGATGCTTAGTCAAGGCTTATTATCAGCACAGAATACTACAGATGCAAGGGCCAAATCCAATGGTATAGTTGTTTTTAAGAATGTTAATATCCTTCCAATGATTAATGAAGAGGAAGTCTTAGTTGATCAGCACCTCATCACTAAAGGGGATAAAATTCTTGCCATTGGCCCTTCTTACGAGGTTGAGATTCCAAAAGGCGCATTAGAAATTGATGGCCGCAGAAAATTTATTCTTCCAGGGCTTACTGACGCCCAGGCTAGATTGCCTAGAGCTGATCGTGATGGTAGTGAAGCGCATGTTCTGCAAACACTTTATTTGTATGTGGCTAATGGTATCACAACTATTCGTTCTACTACCGGAAGTGATTATCATCTAAAATTAAAAGAAAGATCACAAAAAGGAGAAATTATCGCACCTAGAATCTTTGTCTCGAGTCCTTCTCTTAATGGGAATACGCTTCGTTCGTTTGAAGAAGTCCGCTCAAAGGTGAGTAAATACAAATTGGATGGTTACGATTTTCTCAAAATACACCCGGGCTTGAAGCTGGATATCTTTAATGAGGTGGTAAAAGTAGCTAATCGATTAAAAATACCCTTATCTGGTCATGTGCCTTCTAAAGTAGGGATTAAGCGTGTTCTGAAATCAGAAAGCTACGCTTCTATTGAATATATGGATGGTTATATCAGAGGTATGGTACCCTCAATATTTAATGTAAACGCAGATTCTGCTGGCTTCTTTGATTTTAACTTCACCCATTTGGCAGATATTTCTAATATCACTGATTTAGCAGTAGCAACTGCTTCAAAACGAGTTTGGGTCATCCCTTGCCAAAGTTTAATAGAAAATTGGCTCACGCCTAAGTCTGCCTCCGCTTTTAGTTATGAACCCGAAATGCGTTATGTATCACAAGGTCTTATTAATCAATGGACTGTTAGTAAAGATCGAATTCGCCAAGATAGAAATTACGATGCTTTCAGATATGCAGATTACATAAGCTTACGCCAAAAAATACTGCGCAGCCTAGAGCGTACAGGTGTCAATATTCTTCTTGGTTCTGGTTCTCCTCAGGTATTCAATGTACCAGGCTTTTCTATTCATCAAGAATTAGAAGCAATGGTTAATTCAGGACTAGATACTTATAGTACCTTAAAGGCAGGAACTTCAAATCCAGCACTTTGGCTGGATGAAGAAGATCATTTTGGAACTGTAAAGGAAGGAATGGCAGCCGACTTGCTTCTGCTAAATGCCAATCCAATGGATGATGTTACTTATACACAACTAATTGAAGGCGTCATGCTAAGGGGCACGTGGATTCCCAAATCAACTATCGATCAAGAACTTGATAAAATTTCAAAAGAAGTCAAAAAATAATATTTTATGCCTTATCTATAGGCTTGCATACCTATGTGAGTACAATATTTTAAAATTAAACTCCCCGTTATCTAATTCATCCTCTATTCTGGAGGCTGTTTTTTAGTGAATTAATTGTCTACCATAACAAAAACTATATTTATGAATTTTAGAAATATTCTACCATTTTTGGGCCTTCTAGGACTATCCCTTCTTCTTTCTAGTAATGCCTCGGGCCAATGTGCATCAGGTTTAGAAATTTCTACTACCACTGATTTGACACAAATTGGGATTTGTCCAGAACTCCCAACAGAGCAAAATGTGTACAGGTTCAAAACCTCTGCTACTCCCACACCGATCGCTTTTGTTATTACAGATGAGAATAATAACATCCTTTTCACTACAGGGAATACAGTGATTGATTTGAATATGTTTGATCCAGGAGGGGTTTATCGTGTATGGGGCTTTTCTTATGCAGGTGCAATTACTGCAGAAGTAGGGCAAAATGCAGCAGAAGTACAATTAGCAAGCGTCTGTAGTGAGTTGACGGCTAACTTTGTGGAGTTTGCGATATATGATAATTGCTTCCAATTACAAGTCTTACATAATAGTAATGGTGAATCTAAACTGCTTCCTGACGAAGATGGTATGGGTGGGGTAGGAGCATTTAAAAGAAGATTAGATGGTCTTCGCTCTCAAGCATTTATAGAGGGCTTCCAAAGTATTTTATTATCTTCTGGTGATCATTTCTTAGCTGGACCTCAATTTAACGCTAACCTAACCTTAGCAGAAGAGGATCTATTATACGATGCGATTGCGATGAATGCATTCGCTTATGATGCAATCTCTCTTGGCAACCATGACTTTGATTTTGGACCAGATTTATTGCAACGTTTAATCGAAGATACCGCTGCTCCCTTTTTAAGTGCTAATCTTGACTTTTCAGAAGAACCAGATTTGCAAGCATTGGTTGAAGATGATCGAATCAGAGAACGCACGATCGTTTTTCGGGGTGAAATTCCTATTGGCGTATTTGGCTTGACCACACCAAACCTTCCTTTTATTAGCTCTCCAGGCAATGTAAAAGTTGATGACGATTTGGTAAATATTGCTCAAGAACAAATTGATGCTTTTTTAGCGGCAGGTATTGAAAGAGTTATTATGATTTCTCATCTGCAAAGTATTCATGAAGAACTAGAATTGGCGACACAGCTGACGGGCTTAGATCTTATTATTGCTGGTGGTGGAAATGAATTATTGACAAATGATCCTGCTATCGCATTAAATGGTCAAGAAGTTTTTGGAGCATATCCTCTGACTACCCAAGATGCGGATGGTAAAGAGGTATATATCGTAGGAACTCCGGGTGAGTATAAATACATTGGCAATTTGATGATCACCTTCGATCCACTTGGCAATATAATTCACCTAAATGGAAATCCAGTACGGGTAGAAGCAGACGATCCCAACCAAGATTTGGTAGATGCTGTAGAAACACCAGTTAGTGAATTTGTGGAGAGCTTAGCAAATACCATTATAGGAATCACAGAAGTGGATTTAGATGGTCGTCGTCATAGTATACGTACGATGGAAACTAACGAAGGGAACCTCATTGCTGATGCACTCTTATGGCAAGCAAGAGAATTAGCGCTTGAGTTTGGCACACCAGTACCAAATGTAGCCATTCAAAATGGTGGCGGTATTCGTAACAATAATATGATCGATGCGGGGACTGAAATTTCTGTCTTGACCACATTTAATATGTTGCCATTTTCCAACTTCGTTTCTGTTATCGAACCACTTCCTGCTGCACAGTTTAAAGAAATTCTTGAAAATGCCGTCTCTCGCGTAGAGTCTGTGAGCGGCCGTTTCGCTCAAGTAGCAGGCTGCACCGTGGTTTATGATCCAGATGGCAGCCCACAAAGCTTAGATGCAGATGGTAATGTAACGTCAGAAGGTGCAAGAATTGTTTCTGTCACGCTAGCAGATGGTACAGCAGTTGTTGCTAATGGTGAACTTGTTGCTAGTGCTCCAGATATTACTATTGCAACTACTGACTTCTTAGCTCGTGGTGGTGATCAGTATCCATTTCGTGCTGCTTCGTTCAGTGTATTGGGGGTAAGTTATCAGCAAGCACTTCAAAATTATATTGAAAATGCCTTAGCAGGTGAAATCAATATTGGCCATTATCCAGCAGGAGGGGAAGGTCGTATTACAACAGTCGGTTCTGGCTTACAAGGATTGCCGCAAACGACTTTAGGCAATACCCAATTAGCATTCGAGTTAACGGCTGCTCCAAACCCAACAACTGAAGACTTAGTCGTAAACTACCAAATGGAAGATGCTGGTCAAGTACAGCTTTATTTATCCAATACCTTAGGTCAGCGTTTAGCTACTTACGTAAATACTACACAGGATGCAGGTGCTCAACAGCAGACCATTCAGCTAGATGTTCCAGCAGGTACTTATTACCTTACGGTAAATGCAAATGGTAATATGAGTACCTTGGCCATTATTAAGAAGTGATAACCAAACAAATAAGAAAGTGACTTTGAGCATAATTACAAATAGCTCAAAGTCACTCCCTCACACAGTCACAAAACCTCTACTTAAACTTCTCCTTCAAAATAGACTTAAATTTCTTCTCCACTTTTAATACCTTCGGACGACTCACCGCTCTTACATAAGACTGATTAGGGTTAAGTTCATAGAAATCTTGATGGTAAGCTTCGGCTACCCAAAACTCTCTATACGGATTGACTAAAGTCGCAATCGGCTTGTCAAAATTTTCTTCTTCCTTTTGGAAAAACGTCTCTACGGCTGTTTTTTGCGCTTCATCATGGTAGAAAATCTCTGAGCGATACTGTGGTCCTACATCTGGCCCTTGACGATTGACTTGAGTAGGATCATGTGCGACAAAGAAAACTTCTAATAATTTTTCAAAACTCACCACTTCAGGATCGAAGTAGATTTGAATACTTTCGGCATGCTTAGTTGCACCGCTTGCCACTTCGTAATATCCTGGATTTTTCTTTTCACCACCTGAGTAGCCACTGATGACGTCTATTACACCCTCAATTCTTTCAAAAGCAGCTTCTGTACACCAAAAGCAGCCTCCTGCGAAGGTGGTTACCGCATATGTAGAGTAATCCTTTTTGTTCGCTTCTAGGTAGTCTTTTATGGTCACTACCTCTTTGCCTTCCTTTTTGTTTTGGCCCTCAGCCGTGCAATTGGAGAATAATACAGCTACCAATAATAAAATATATGTTAATGATCTCATCACCAATTATTTAATAGGGATTCAGAAATAAATAGATCAGCTTGAATTACAAAA
>JAKVCU010000230.1 GCA_022448955.1 Saprospiraceae bacterium | reverse complement strand
CTAAAGGAGCACCACACGCCAATAATTTGGCCTTTGGTGCATGTGTTTTTATAAATTGGATGGCATCCACTAAGATCTCTGCCCTAGATTTATCCTTTCGCGGAAGAAGGCAAACAGCGTAGATGAAATCTAACTTTAAAAGTTTAAATCCCATTTCTTCGGTGAAAAAATGAAGCACTTTTGCTAAATATTCTTGAAACGCTTCTTGATAAAAATCAATAGCATAAAAATGACCACTCCAATGTGGTGCATATCCAGCTTTCACAAACTTTCCTTTTTTATCCTTGAGAAGCCAATCTGATTGATTTTGGTAAAGATCAGATTTAGGTTCACAAATAAAAGGAGCCAGCCAAATTCCTGCTTGATAGTCATTATCTTTTATTTGCTTTTGTAAATTAACCAAGCCGTTTGGAAATTTTTTGGTATCAATACGCCACCAATCACCAACTGCTTTTTGATAACCATCATCAATTTGGAAATAATGAGCAGAGGGGAAAGTAGCCTGTAGTTGTTGTAAGGCATTAAGGAGTTTTTCTTCATTTATATCGGTATAAAAATTATACCAACTTGTCCAACCAGTCACGGTGGCTTGGGGTGGTAGTGATATTCCTTGGAGTTGCCCCCAAGTATCGAAAAGTTGATGTTCTTCTCCTTCTGCGATCCAAAGGCTAAATATTTCAATAGGTGTTTCGATTTGCCTTTCGGCTACATCAATATGAATTTGTAACTCTTTCTTTTTAATATTCCATTGGAATAAGGTGAACGCTTTTTTCTCACTTAAAGAACCTACAAAGAAGAGTTCTTGATTTTTTTTAGTCGTGTAAGTGTAGGTCCAGGAATGTAAAAATCCTTTTTTTCTTTTGATTTGCTTGAAGTGATAATCACCATAATTTTTCATGAATGGCTTGGCAAACCATTTTAGATTAGGAATGTATTCAGATTGCTGAAATGTTCGACTTTCTGACCAAGATTGAAAGCCATTACAAAAGATTTGATCACTTTCCTCAAGGGCAACAGGAATAGTACAAATGACTTCTTGGAATTGAAGAGACCGACTAGGCTTTACATCTAAAGATAAGATATATCCACTTTCTATCGGTCTTTTATGCAAAGAAAACTTACCCAGGGGATGCTCCCAATTTTGTTGAATTCCTTCGAATTGAATATTCTGATTATTGAGAACAATTTGGGTTCTAATCATTTTATTTTCCTTTTCCTTGAAGAAGCACTAGAAGTGTGTAGAACATTATTTTGAAGTCTAGTGCTAAAGACATGTTCTCAATATACAAAACATCAAACTTTAAACGCTGGAGCATTTGCTCAACATCTGAGGCATACCCATATTTGACCTGTCCCCAGCTAGTAATTCCTGGTCTAACTTTGAGCAGATGCTTATAATGAGGTGCTTGTTTCAAAATCAAATCAATATAGTGCTGTCTTTCTGGGCGAGGTCCAACAAGCGACATGTCGCCTTTAAGTACATTCCAAAATTGAGGTAGCTCATCTAGTCGCCATTTGCGCATCACAGCACC